>NZ_JMQM01000001.1:1281483-1601853 GCF_000733725.1 Nitratireductor basaltis
CCGCCTGAACGGAGCGGCGCATCAATGCGTGGTAAGCCGGGTGAAACTCGACAATGTCAGCCCGCTTGCCATAGCGGTCATGCGTTTTCAGAACCGGCGGATTCTCATTGGCAAGCCGCGCAAGATCCAGCGCTTCCGGCGTGCGAACGAAGCGGCCGAGCACCTCCAGTTCCTTGCGCACTTCTTCGGAAAATTTCTCGCCAGCCTGCAGTGCCAGCGGATCCGTGCGCCAGGCATTTGTTCCGCTGAGCGGCGGCGGCTGGTTCGTAACCTCGTGATTCACGCTTCAGGTCCTTCGGCTTTGAATATGCGCGCGGAGAATCCGCATCTTGTAGCACAAGCCTAGTGCATGTTTCTTTCCGCAATGAAAACAGGGGGAAATCATCGTGCACCACATGCAACAGCTTGCCCACTCGCGCTCGCGCGCATATAGCAACGGCTTGAGATGACACAGCCAAGCCCCCTCCCCCTTTACCCGCACCGACACCTGCTCGGCATCAAGGGGCTGTCGCCCCTCGACATTGAGCTCCTGCTTGATCGTGCGGACGCCGCGGTCGCCCTCTCACGCCAGTCGGAGAAGAAATCTTCGGTTCTGCGCGGGCGCACCCAGATCAACCTCTTCTACGAAGCCTCGACGCGCACGCAGTCGTCCTTCGAGCTGGCCGGAAAACGGCTTGGCGCGGATGTGATGAACATGTCGGTGGCAAGCTCATCGGCCAAGAAGGGCGAGACCCTTCTTGATACAGCGGTCACGCTCAACGCGATGCGCCCCGACATACTTGTCATCCGCCATGCGGCTGCCGGTGCTGCGGCACTTCTTGCGCAGAAAGTCGGTTGCTCCGTGGTCAATGCCGGTGACGGTGCCCACGAGCATCCGACCCAGGCCCTGCTTGATGCGCTGACTATCCGTCGCGCAAGGGGCCGCATCCACGGGCTCACGGTGGCGATCTGCGGCGACATCCTTCACTCGCGCGTCGCACGCTCCAACATCATCCTGCTCAATGCAATGGGTGCACGTGTACGTGTCGTGGCGCCATCGACGCTTCTGCCCTCCGGCATAGCGCAGATGGGTGTTGAGCCCTTCACGCGCCTTGAAGAAGGCATTGCCGGTGCGGATGTCGTCATGATGCTGCGCCTGCAGCGCGAGCGAATGGCCGGCACCTTCGTGCCTTCGACCCGCGAATATTTCCGATATTTCGGACTGGACGCCAAGAAGCTCAAGGCAGCCGCGCCCGATGCGCTTGTCATGCATCCAGGCCCCATGAATCGTGGTGTGGAGATCGCTTCGGAGGTTGCCGATGGTCCACAAAGCATGATCCAGGAGCAGGTGGAAATGGGTGTGGCCGTGCGCATGGCCGTGATGGAAGCGCTTCTCGACCCCAGACGTGACGCGGAGGGAGCGAAGCCATGAGCGCGACCCTTTTCAAGAATGCACGCATCGTCGATCCATCACAGAAGATGGAAGAAGATGGCGCCGTACTCGTGCAGGACGGCAAGGTCGTGGCCTCAGGCGCTGATGCAATGAACCAGGGCGCGCCCGAAGGTGCAAAGGTCATCGACTGCCGCGGCGCGACCATCATTCCCGGCCTCGTGGATGCACGGGTCTTCGTGGGCGAACCGGGTGCGGAGCATCGCGAGACCATCGCCTCCGCGAGCAATGCAGCGGCAGCTGGCGGTGTGACCTCCATCATCCTGATGCCCGACACGGATCCGGTCATTGACGATGTAGCGCTGGTGGAGTTCGTGCTGCGTACCGCGCGCGAGACGGCCAGCGTTCATGTCCATCCCTCAGCTGCCATTACCAAGGGCTTGCGCGGCGAGGAACTGAGCGAGTTCGGTCTGCTTCACGATGCAGGTGCTGTTGCCGTCACCGAAGGCCGCAAGACGCTTTGCAGCGCGCAGACCATGCGGCGTGCGCTCACCTATGCTCGCGACATGGATATCGTGGTCTCCCACAGCACGCAGGATGCGGATCTCGGTGCATCCGGTGTAATGAATGAAGGTCTTCTTGCAAGCTGGCTCGGCCTGCCCGGCATTCCGCGCGAGGCCGAGGCCATCCCGCTGCAGCGCGATCTCATGCTCGCTGCCTTGACGAAGGGGCGCTATCACGCTGCGGAAATTTCAACAGCGATGTCGGCTGCGGCCATACGGCAGGCAAAAGATCGCGGAAGCCGTGTCACCGCGGGCATCAGCATCAATCACTTGAGCCTGAACGAGAATGATATCGGAGAGTACCGGACATTCTTCCGCCTTTCGCCGCCGTTGCGCTCAGAAGATGACCGTCAGGCGATGATCGCGGCACTCAAGGACGGCACGATAGACATTATCGTCTCCTCCCACGATCCACAGGATGTGGACACCAAGCGCCTGCCCTTCGCGGAAGCGGCATCCGGGGCTATCGGGCTGGAGACACTTCTGTCGGCGGCATTGCGGCTCTACCACAATGGCGAAGTACCGCTCTCGCGCCTGATCGAAGCGCTGTCGACCGCACCTGCGCGGCTGTTCGGCCTTCCCGGTGGCACACTGAGGCCCGGTGCGCCGGCAGACCTGGCCGTGCTCGATGTCGATGCGCCATGGCTTGTGCAGGAAGCCAATATTCGTTCATTGTCGAAGAATACGAGCTTCGAGAATGCACGCATGCAGGGCAAGGTCTTGCAAACTGTGGTTGCAGGCCGCACAGTATACACGGCCTGACCCGATGGTCGGGCCAGTTTGAGGGGGAGCGGAAGATGGAGATGATGACGGGAGGCGGCGTGCTTGCGACAATCGCGGCTCTGGCTTTCGGCTATCTGCTCGGCTCCATACCCTTCGGCCTCGTTCTGACGAAGATGGCTGGCCTCGGCGATATCCGCTCCATCGGCTCAGGCAATATCGGCGCGACCAATGTGCTGCGCACCGGCAACAAGAAGCTGGCCGCGCTGACACTTGCCCTTGATGCCCTCAAGGGTGCCGTCGCAGTGCTTGTTGCTGGCATGATCGATCCCATGGCAGCACTTTTTGCCGGCTTCGGTGCCTTTCTGGGTCATCTCTATCCAGCCTGGCTTGGCTTCAAGGGCGGCAAGGGTGTTGCCACCTATCTGGGCATTCTCATCGTGGTCACGTGGAAAGGGGCGCTTGTCTTCGCCATTGTCTGGCTCGGGACTGCCTTTGCGACACGTTACTCTTCGCTTGCAGCGCTTCTTGCGGCCATTGCCGTGCCGCTGGCTCTCTTCATTCTGGGCATGAACGCTCCCGCAATCCTGTTCCTGCTGATGAGCCTACTGGTCTTCATCAAGCACAGGCAGAACATCTCCCGCCTGATGAACGGGAGTGAGTCCAAGATCGGAGCCAAGGGATGAGCGGCAGCCGCGCGCGCCGCCTGTCCGAAAGACAGCGTCTCGCGTGGCTTCGCCTGATCCGGACCGACAATGTCGGACCTGCGACCTTTCGCGACCTGATCAACCGGTTCGGTTCAGCCGAAGAGGCATTGGGCGCATTGCCCGAACTTGCAAAACGCGGCGGTGCCCGCAAATTGCGCATCGCGAGCGAGGACGACGTCCTGCAGGAGCTTGAACAGGCCGATAAACTCGGCGCGAGCTTCATCGCCATCGGAGAACCGGAATATCCGCCCCTGCTGGCTGGCATGACCATCCGCCGCCCCTGTTTGCCGCCCGCGGGCGGCTTGAACTGCTCCGCGAGCCGGCTGTTGCCATTGTCGGCGCACGCAATGCCTCTCTTGCTGCAACCAAACTCGCACAGCGATTTTCAGCCGAACTTGGCCGCGAAGGCCTCGTGCTCGTTTCGGGCCTGGCACGCGGCATCGATGCCGCCGTTCATCAGGCAAGCCTTGGTACCGGTACGGTCGGCGTTCTGGCCGGTGGGCTGGATCGACCCTATCCGCCGGAAAACGACGCTCTTCATGCCGCGCTTTGTGACAAAGGTGCGGTCATCAGCGAGATGCCCTTTGGCTGGGCGCCGCGCTCGCGTGATTTCCCAAGACGCAACCGCATCGTGGCAGGGTGTTCCTATGGCCTTCTGGTCGTGGAAGCGGCGATACGCTCGGGATCCCTGATCAGCGCGCGGCTGGCAAACGAGATGGGGCGGCTGGTTTTCGCAATACCGGGATCACCGCTGGATCCGAGAGCTGCGGGAACCAATGGCTTGATCAAACAGGGTGCCAGCCTCGTGACAGAAGCGCGGGACATACTAGAAGCGTTGGCTCCATTGATCGGCAAACTGCCGCCGAGCTACCACACCGCAGAAGAACCTCCCGATCTCGCAGGTGCGCCTGCACCCGAAGAGACGGATCGGATGCTGGTCCTGAATGCATTGACGGTTGCGCCTGTCGAGGTGGATGAGCTGATCCGCTTTACCGGACTGATGCCGGCGCAGATCGCGCTCATCCTTCTCGAACTTGATCTCGCCGGGCGGATCGAACGCCATCCCGGCGGGAAAGTTTCATTGTTGATGCAAGGGGACTAAAGCGCTTCCGCCCGGACGCTCCTGCCGGATCGTGTCGCTGCACTCGATGTAGGCCATCTCAATGAAGTAGGCGAGCGTTTCGCACCTCTCGGCTCTTGCCATGGTCAAGAGCTGACCGAGCATTGCCTGAAGATATTCGAGCGTTTCAGCCTTGTTCCGTGAGCCTGCTTCCATCGCAGCCACACTCCCCTGCCTATAGACAGCCGAAGCTGTCTCAAGCCCCCTCAACATCAACATATCTACCCCGTTCGCATGCCCTTTTCTCTTTGGGACCCAGCCTAGTGACAGGCATGGTTTATATACTAATAAATGTAATTTTAACGCAATACTCGTTTTGATTGCATAAGCGTTCATTCGCGACGTTTTTGGCCGCCTGCTCTTGACCACGAGGAAAAGCGCAGCCATGTCACGCGGAACAATTTGCGTATCTGCCAACGAGATTTGGCTGGAATTCAGGCCCCGCGAGGTATTGCCAGCGCATGGAAGTCGTCATTGTCGAGTCGCCGGCCAAGGCGAAAACCATCAATAAATATCTGGGCAAGAACTATAAGGTTCTGGCCTCCTACGGCCATGTCCGCGACCTACCGGCTAAAGACGGTTCGGTACTGCCTGACCAGGATTTCGAAATGTCGTGGAGCGTGGACAGCCAGTCCAACAAGCGACTGAGCGACATCACAAAAGCGGTCAAAGAGGCCGACGGCGTCATTCTCGCAACTGACCCGGATCGCGAAGGTGAAGCGATTTCGTGGCATGTTCTCGAAGTACTGCGCCAGAAGCGGGCCTTGAAGGACAAGCCGGTCAAGCGCGTGGTCTTTAACGCCATCACCAAGAAGGCGATCCTCGACGCCATGGCAGAGCCGCGCGAGGTGGATGCTCCGCTGGTGGAAGCCTATCTGGCGCGCCGCGCACTGGATTATCTCGTAGGCTTCACGCTCTCGCCCGTCCTCTGGCGCAAGCTGCCCGGTGCGCGTTCGGCCGGTCGCGTCCAGTCGGTCGCGCTGCGGCTCGTCTGCGACCGCGAATCCGAGATCGAGCGATTCATCCGCGAGGATTATTGGCAGCTTGCAGCCCAGCTCAAGACGCCGCGTGGCGACGAATTCGAGGCTCGCCTGACCGAGCTAGATGGCAAGAAGCTGCAGAAGCTTTCCATCAAGAGCCAGGAACAGGCCGACGAGATCGAGGCCCTTCTAAGGAGTGCGTCCTACAAGGTACTCTCGGTCGAGGCGAAGCCGACCAGGCGCAATCCGGCCCCGCCCTTCACAACATCCACGCTGCAGCAGGCTGCGTCCTCGCGCCTCAGCTTCTCCGCCTCGCGCACCATGCAGGTCGCGCAGCGCCTTTACGAAGGTGTCGATATTGGCGGCGAGACCACCGGTCTCATCACCTATATGCGTACCGATGGCGTGCAGATGGCACCCGAAGCGCTCGACCAGGCGCGCCAAGCCGTCGCCAATACCTTTGGCGAACGCTATCTGCCCGAAAAGCCGCGTTACTATTCGGTCAAGGCCAAGAATGCGCAGGAAGCGCACGAAGCCATCCGGCCGACAGATTTTTCGCGAACGCCAGACCAGGTGCGCAAATATCTCGATGCCGATCAGGCGCGTCTCTACGAAATCATCTGGAAACGTGCGATCGCCTCTCAAATGGAAGCGGCTCAGATCGAGCGTACCACGGTGGAGATCATGGCCGATGGCGGCAGCCGCAAGGCCGGTCTTCGTGCCGTTGGCTCGGTCATTCGCTTCGAAGGCTTCCTCGCCGCCTATTCCATCGACAAGGAAGACGGCGACGATGACGAGAACTCCAACCGACTGCCCGAGATCAACCGGGACGAGGATCTGGAGCGTCAGGAGATCAAGGTCTCCAAGCACACGACAGAACCGCCGCCGCGCTATTCGGAAGCTTCGCTCATCAAGAAGATGGAAGAGCTCGGTATCGGCCGCCCGTCCACCTATGCCGCGACGCTGAAGACGCTGGAAGATCGCGACTACGTCACCATAGACAAGCGCCGCCTCGTGCCGCAGGCCAAGGGCCGCATCGTCATCGGCTTCCTGGAAAACTTCTTCCGGCGCTATGTCGAATATGACTTCACGGCAGCCCTTGAAGAACAGCTCGACAAGATTTCCGACGGCCAGCTCGACTGGAAGCAGGTCTTGCGCGACTTCTGGAAGGACTTTTCCGGTTCGGTTGAAGACATCAAGGAGCTGCGCGTCACCGAGGTCCTGAATGTCCTCAACGAAGAGCTTGCACCATTGGTCTTCCCCGAGCGGGAAGACGGCAGCAATCCGCGCATCTGCCCGAAATGCGGTACCGGAAATCTCTCGCTGAAGCTTGGACGCTATGGCGCATTTGTCGGCTGCTCCAACTATCCCGAATGCGGCTTCACCCGCCAGCTTGGCATGGAAGGTGAAGGCGGCGATGGTGCAGGCGTAGACGGCGACAAGGTTCTCGGCAACGATCCCGAGACCGGCGAGGAAATCACTCTGCGCACCGGTCGCTTCGGCCCCTATGTTCAGCGCGGCGAAGGCAAGGAAGCCAAGCGATCAAGCCTGCCGCGCGGCTGGCAGGCTGCCGCCATGGACCTGGAAAAGGCGCTGTCGCTTCTTTCGCTGCCGCGTGAGGTTGGACTGCATCCCGAAACGGGCAAGCCGATCTCTGCAGGCATCGGCCGCTATGGCCCCTTCCTTCTCCATGACGGCGCCTATGCAAATCTGGAATCGGTGGAAGATGTCTTTACCGTCGGCCTCAATCGCGCGGTCACCGTCATTGCCGAAAAGCAGGCAAAGGGCGGAGGACGCGGCCGCGCAAAGGCTGCAGCGCTGAAGGAACTGGGCGAGCATCCGGATGGTGGCGCGATCACTATCCGCGACGGGCGCTATGGTCCATATGTGAATCATGGCAAGGTCAATGCCACGCTGCCCAAAGGCAAGGACCCGCAAGAGGTCACGCTTGAAGAGGCGCTGGAACTGATCGCGGCCAAAAGCGGTAAGAGTGCGAAGGCGAAAAAGAAGCCTGCTGCAAAAAAGACCGCTACGAAGAAAACGGCTACAAAGCCCAAGGCCACCAAGAAGGCCAAGACGGAGTAACAGGATTGGCGCGCAAGATATCTGGCTCGAAGAAGAAGAAATCAGAGCCGACGGGCGGATCGAGATCCGAAGCTCATCTGCCCTCCCGCGATGAAGTCTTGCGCTACATCACCGAAAACCCCGACCGGTCCGGCAAGCGCGAGATCGCCAAGGCCTTCAATCTGAAGGCAGGCGACCGCGTCTGGCTGAAAGACCTGCTGCGCGAGTTGCAGGACGAAGGCCACATCAAGAAGCGCCGCAAGAAGCTGATGCGTCCGGGTGCCCTGCCCCATGTCGTCGTACTCGACATCTTCTCGCGTGACAGTGAAGGTACGCTCCTCGCCCGGCCGGCCGAGATGGATGATGACGCGGACATTCCGCCGCCAATCGTGGCGATCCGCAGCCAGAAGCGTTCTGCCGCCGGCGTAGGCGACCGGGTACTGGCGCGCGTCTTCCCCGCTGATGATAGCGATGGCCCGCCCTATTCGGGCAAGGTCATGAAGGTCTTCGAGAAGAAGAAGCGCTCCGTGCTTGGTGTTCTCGCCCGCACGAAGTCGGGCGAATGGCGTCTGGAACCGGTGGAGCGCAAGCAGCCTGAACTCGAGATCGACGCAGACCAGCTTCAGGGCGCCAAGGAAGGCGATCTGATCGAGGCGGAGCCTCTGACCCGCAATAAATACGGTTTGCCCAAGGGCCGCGTCACGGAAGTCGTGGGTTCGCTGAAATCCGAAAAGGCGGTTTCGCTCATTGCGATCCACGCCCACGAAATTCCGCATGTATTCCCGCAATCGGTTCTAAATGAAGCGGAAAATGCGGAAGAAGCCAGCCTTTCCGGTCGCGAGGACTGGCGCAAGATACCGCTCATCACCATCGATCCGGCGGACGCCAAGGATCATGACGATGCCGTCTATGCGGAAGCGGACACGGATGAGAACAACAAGGGGGGCGTGATCGTCACTGTCGCCATCGCGGATGTTGCAGCCTATGTGCGCTCGGGCTCAGCCCTTGATCGCGAAGCGCTGCGTCGCGGAAATTCGGTTTACTTCCCGGACAGGGTCGTGCCCATGCTGCCCGAGCGCATATCCAACGATCTGTGCTCGCTGCGTGAAGGCGAAGCGCGGCCTGCAATGGCGGTGCGCATGCGCTTCAATGCACAAGGCCGCAAGGTGGATCACAGCTTTCATCGCGTGCTTATGCGCTCTGCCGCCAAGCTTTCCTACCAGCAGGCGCAGGCAGCCATTGACGGCGAGCCGGATGAGAAGACCGGTCCACTCCTCGATACTATCTTGAAGCCGCTCTGGGAGGCCTATGGCATTCTCAGGCGCGGACGCGCGGCGCGTGAGCCGCTGGAGCTTGACCTGCCGGAGCGCAAGATCGTGCTGAAGGAAGACGGCACGGTGGACCGGGTATACGTGCCCCCTCGGCTCGATGCGCACAAGCTGATCGAAGAGTTCATGATCCAGGCCAATGTGGCCGCAGCGGAGACGCTGGAGAATGCGCGCAAGCCGGTCGTCTACCGCGTTCATGATGCACCTTCGCTTGCCAAGCAGGAATCGCTTCGCGAATTTCTGGGCACCCTGGAAATCTCTCTGGCACGCGGCGCCTCGCTGAAGCCCGCGCAATTCAACCAGATACTCGACCGGGTGCGCGAGACCGAGCAGGAGCAGCTCGTCAACGAGGTGGTGCTACGATCGCAAAGCCAGGCTGTCTATGCGACGGAGAATCTCGGCCATTTCGGTCTCAATCTGCGCCGCTACGCGCATTTCACCTCACCTATCCGGCGCTATGCCGACCTGCTCGTCCACCGCTCGCTGATAACCGCTCTTGGCCTCGGCAAGGATGGCTTGCGCGAACAGGACGAGGCGCAGCTTGCCGAATATGCCGCACTCATCTCCACGACGGAGCGGCGCGCCATGGCGGCGGAACGCGAGACCGTGGACCGGCTGATTGCCGAACATCTGGCCACACGCAGAGGCGAAGAGTTCCAGGCACGCATCTCCGGCATGGCGGGAGCCGGCATTTTCGTCCAGCTGCCACATTTTGGCGCAGATGGCTTTGTGCCCATATCAACTTTGGGCAATGACTATTATATCTACGACGAAACGCGCCACGCCATGATCGGCGAGCGCAGCGGGCTAGGCTATCAGCTAGGTGACATGGTCGATGTGCGCCTGGTCGAGATAGCACCGCTGCAGGGGGCAATGCGTTTCGAGATGTTGAGCAAGCCGACAAAACTGCCGGGCTCGACGAAGTCTTTTCACAAGGCCCGCCGCGGTCGCGATGCAAGCGCGCGGCGCAGGGGCAGAGCCTCGACACGAGGCAGGAGGTAGTGATGGAGCAGCAGGTATTCGGCGGCGACAAGGCAAAGCGTCCGCAGCGCCCGCTTTATGAAGCCATGCGCCGCGGTTTCTTCGGCAAATGCCCCCATTGCGGCGAAGGCAAGCTGTTCCGCAGCTTCCTCAAGACCGTGGACCACTGCCATGCGTGCGGTGAGGAGATGTCTCACCATCGCGCAGACGATCTGCCAGCCTATCTCGTCATCTTCATAGTCGGCCACGTTGTGGTTGGTGCGTTCATGGGCGTTGAAGCCATGACGAATTGGGGGCTGTGGGCCCATCTGGCGCTATGGGTGCCTGTTACCACCGTGATGTCTCTCGCCCTGATCGAGCCGATCAAGGGCTCGGTGGTGGGCCTGCAATGGGCTTATTACATGCATGGCTTTGGCGGCGAGGATGACGGGCCGTCTGCGCATGGATGAAGGCAGAACTGCATCGCCGGAGACGATGGGCGGCCTTTCACGCGCACAGCTAGACAAGGCGGAATCCAGGGATTTCGCTTTGGGTGCAGGTCCGTTGCGCCCCAAAGATGCAGCAACGCTCATTCTGCTGGACCGAAGTGCCTCTGTTCCACGCGTCCTGATGGGGCGCAGGCACCAACGCCACACATTCATGCCCGGACGCTATGTATTCCCCGGTGGCAGGACTGATCCGGGAGATGGCCGCATTCGCCTCGCAGCAACCCTCCATCCGGACGAAGCATCGAAGTTGCGGGCACGGGCGGGGCGTCTTTCGGACACTCGCGCGCGTGCCATCGCAATGTCCGCCATCCGCGAAACCTACGAGGAAGCCGGTCTTCTGCTCGGGCGTCGTGGAGATTTTCGCACACGTAGCCCTCAATGGCAGGCCTTCGTCGAGGCGGGAATCGAACCCTGCCTTGATCGGCTGCGCCTGATCGCACGCGCAATCACGCCTCCGGGACGCGTTCGCCGTTACGACACACGGTTTCTGGCAACGTTTCGCGATGATGTTGCGGTGGAACTTCCGCAAGGCGGTCCGACGGAAGAACTGGAAGAGCTATTGTGGTTGCCCATTGCGGAGGCCATGGAGCATGAAATCCCCATGATCACCCGCACGGTGCTCAAGGATCTGCAGGACCGGTTGACGCAAGACCCCGACTTGAAGCCGGGTGGCGCAGTTCCCTTCTACGCCATGAGAGGAAAAACTTTTAAGCGGGAACTTCTCTGATTGAAGGAATCAGCCTCCGTCCGCGCTTGGAGACGGCGACGGATGTCATGGGCGGATTGGTGTCCTTTCATACGGCATTCTGCTTTTCTCCCGGCATTCCCCACGGATCTCGGGTCTGTATCGAAGGGTAAGGCTTGACATTTCTGGCCTTCCCTTTATGTCTCGCGCCGAGATTTCACGCGAACCTTTTCACAAGGGTGTCGCGTTCCACCCCTAGAGAAATGGATTTGTGACATGGCCAAGGCCACGACCATCAAGATCAAACTCCTGTCGACGGCCGACACTGGCTTCTTTTACGTTGCGAAGAAGAACAGCCGTACCATGACCGAGAAGATGACCATGCGTAAGTACGACCCGGTCGTACGCAAGCACGTCGAATTCAAGGAAACGAAGATCAAGTAATTCCTGCACGAATTACCGACTTCTGCAGACGGCGCCGCAAGGCGCCGTTTTTTGTTTCGGCAGATTTTCGCCCAGGATTTTCTCCTGCAGGAAGAACGGAACCATCGTCAAACGGGGAAAGAAAGGGGGCCGGCCAGCAACTGGCAGCGGTACGAGGAGGCCACTGTTACGCCAGCGCTGACCGGCCAACCCCACGGACCCAGGAGATGCGGCGGACCTGAGCATCATGGGGTATCTCGACTGGTGTAGGGAAATCTAACGCATAAACACCAGTGATTTCGAGTGGACACTCGCGCAATAAGCACGCAAAATCAACACTTACTTAACCAAATGGCAGATGCGCGTTTAATTAAGGTAAACCTGTAACCATAGTTTTGGCGCTGCGCGCTTCAGGCTGCAGGTGCGACCACTCGGTTACGGCCGGAACGCTTGGCTTCGTAAAGCGCTTCATCAGCCCTCTTCACCAGGTCATCCAGGCTGTCTTCATCCATGGAACGTGATGAGGCCACGCCGAGACTTGCAGTGACGCTGATAGCCGGCTTGCCGTCACCGGTTCTGAAACCCTCACCGGCGATCTCGCCACGCACGCGCTCGGCGACCCGTTCTGCCACGGCCAGTTCCGTATCCGGCATGACCACGACAAACTCTTCGCCGCCATAGCGGCAGACGAGATCGATGGCGCGCAGCGTCTTGCGCAGTCGCGCTGCAAATTCCCGCAGGACTGCGTCACCGCCATCATGACCCCAGGTGTCATTGATGAGCTTGAAGCGGTCAATATCGGCGAACATGATCGACAGCGGCTTGTTGCGGGCGCGTGCGCGGTCGAACAGGGTCTGCAGATGACTGTCGAGATAGCGACGGTTATGGAGGCCTGTCAGCGGATCCGTGACGGCCATTTCCACCGTACGCGCAAAGCTCGAGCGCAGGCCGTCATTGTAGCGTTTGCGGCGGATCTGCGTGCGCAGACGTGCAACAAGTTCCTGCTTCTCGATCGGCTTGACCAGATAATCGTTGATGCCCAGTTCAAGCCCGCGCACCACGGTATCCTCTTCCTCGCCATCGGCCAGAAGAACGATAGGAATGGAGCGGGTGCCCTCCAGCGCTCGAAGATGTGCGCACAGACGCAGCGGATCGTGGCTGCCGAGCCGCGTCGACACCATGATGCATTCCACGTTCCGCTCAACTGCGCCGAAAGCGAATTTCTGGGGATCAGACACTGTCTTCAAGTCAAACAGCCCGCGCAGCATGCGTGGTATACGATCTGCGGATGCGCCCTCCTCTTCAACGAGTAGCACCACGGGTGGCGCGCCGTCGTCGAGGCGGTTGGCCTTGAGCATTTGCTCAATTTCGATGTTGCGAGTGGTTTCCGCGCGCAGCCTCAGTTCGTCGGTCAGTGCCTTCAGGCGCGCCAGGCTTTTGACGCGGGTCACAAGCTGCAGATCATTGACCGGCTTGGTGAGAAAGTCGTCCGCACCGGCTTCAAGGCCGCGAATACGCTCCTGCGTTCCGTCCAGCGCCGTCACGATGACGACGGGAATATGCGCTGTCGAAGGGTCGGATTTCAGCCTCTCACAGACCTCGAAGCCGTCCATGCCCGGCATCATGATATCCAGTAGAACGACGTCGACGCGGCTGCTCTCGCAAATCTCCAGTGCATCCTGTCCGCTGCGGGCGGTGACCACGTCGTAATATTCGGCCGTCAGCCGCGCTTCGAGAAGCCGCAGATTCGCCGGCACGTCATCTACAACTAGTATCCTGGCGGTCATGTCGGCTCTCGCTCCGTTCCGTGCCTGAATGCTGTCAGGCGTCTCCCAGATAGGACTTGATGGTCTCGATAAAGCTGGGAACGGAGATCGGCTTGGATATGTAGGCCTCGCAGCCGCCCTGACGGATGCGCTCCTCATCGCCCTTCATGGCGAAGGCCGTGACCGCGATCACTGGAATGTCGTGCAGTTCGTCATCCTCTTTCAGCCACTTGGTGACTTCCAGGCCGGAGACCTCCGGCAGCTGGATATCCATGAGGATGAGGTCAGGGCGATGTTCTCGGGCAAGATCGAGCGCGTGAAGCCCGTTGCGCGTGCGCACGGTGTCATATCCGCTGGCCTCGATGAGGTCACGGAAGAGCTTCATGTTGAGCTCGTTGTCCTCGACTATCATTACCTTCTTAGGCATCGGACCCCCGACCTGTGAACGCTCCCTTGCGGGAAACATTCATGGTGCTCCCGCTGCCTTAATGCCATCAATAGTTTTACGAAATGGTAATTGCTGTGATTTTCCGGCATCTTTCGCTTGGCGGGCTCGTTGTTCTGGTTGCACCCGGCCAACGCGTGTGCACCTTATCCAGACAAGCCAAGCACCGCAATCATTGCATAACCACCAGCCGAGAGCCTTCACCATGCAGCAGGATCAGGCCGAAGCACTTGCCGTCCAGGCGCTCGCCTTCATAGCATCCGACCCGGAACTGCTCCCACGTTTCCTGTCACTGACCGGGATCGAGGCGGACCAGATCAGGCAGGCAGCGCGCGAGCCAGGATTCCTGGCCGGGGTGCTGCAGTTCATTCTGGCGCACGAACCAACGCTCATCCGCTTCAGCGAGGAGACGCAGACGGACCCTGCCCTTGTTTCGCGCGCCCTCAACGCCCTACCCTTCGGCGATAACAGATACGAACAATCGATCTGAGCCGAGCTTCTTGTCGTGGGCAGTGGCTGAGGCTAAATTGCTTGTTCCATTTTCGTTCCGGCGATTGAACGCATGACCTCGCCCCAGCCCAAGGCTACCATCTGCCGTGACTGCCTGACCCTGGAACCGGGAAAGGACAAGCGGTGTCGTGCCTGCGGCAGTCCGCGTGTTCTCCGTCACGAAGAGCTTGGATCGCTCTCCATTGCGCATATCGACTGTGACGCGTTCTACGCATCGGTGGAGAAGCGCGACAATCCGGATCTGCGCAACAAGCCGGTGATCATAGGTGGCGGAAAGCGCGGTGTGGTTTCAACGGCTTGCTATATCGCGCGGATCAACGGCGTGCGCTCGGCCATGCCGATGTTCAAGGCGCTGGAAGCCTGTCCGGAAGCAATCGTCATCAAGCCAAATATGGAGAAATACGCCGCTGTCGGTCGCCGGATCCGGCAGATGATGGAAGACCTCACGCCGCTGGTGGAGCCGCTTTCGATCGACGAAGCCTTTCTCGATTTGTCCGGCACGGAAAAACTGCATCATGCGCCACCGGCGGTCGTTCTGGCGCGATTTGCCTCACAGGTGCAAAGCGAAGTCGGCATCACCGTGTCGGTTGGCCTCTCCTACTGCAAGTTCCTCGCCAAGGTCGCCTCGGATCTGGAGAAGCCACGCGGGTTTTCCGTCATCGGCCAAGAGGAAGCGGTGGCGTTCCTCGCGGAAAAGCCGGTCACGACCATCTGGGGTGTTGGAAAGGCTTTCGCAGCCACGCTTGAGAGTGACGGCATCCGAACAATCGGCCAGCTTCAGTCGATGGAAAAGAACGATCTGCTGCGCCGCTATGGCAGCATGGGAAGCAGGCTCTATCATCTGGCACGCGGCGAGGATGACCGCGGCGTCAGCCCGCGCGGCGAAGCGAAAAGCGTATCATCCGAAACCACCTTCAATCACGATATTGCGGCGTTGGACGAACTCGTCCCTGTTCTGCGCGGGCTGTCGGAACGAGTTTCAGAGCGCCTGAAGGCGAAGGAGATCGCCGGCCGCACCATCGTCCTGAAGCTCAAGACCGGTGATTTTCGCCTGCGCACCCGCAACCGCCAGCTTTCCGACCCAACGCGCCTGGCCGACCGCATCTTCAATACGGGGCTGGAACTGCTCAAGCGCGAAGCGGATGGCACACGCTTTCGCCTGATCGGCGTCGGTGTCGCCGACCTCACCGACGCCTCGCGCGCCGACCCGCCCGATCTCGTTGACACGCTCTCCCACAAGCGCGCGCTTGCCGAAGGTGCCATGGATGCATTGCGGGCCAAGTTCGGTCGCGAGGCGCTGGAGACGGGTTATACCTTTGGCAGGCGGCGCAAACCGATCGAGAAGAGCGAACCGCAGTAGCAACCCGCAGTTGCCATTCGAGCCTGCCCTGCCTAACCTGCCACCATCGGGGTCCGGAGGGTTGGGAAGATGAGAATTTTACTCGCAGCGGCGATCACGCTTGCCTTTTCGGCAGCAGCATTTGCGCAAGGCTATCAGACACGTCAGTCACCGCATTTCGGCTACAGCACGTTGAAGCTGGCAGATGACTTCCATCTGACGACCCTTTGCACAGTCTCCGGTGGCACCGTGCAGGAGCGCGCACAGGATTTCCTCGCATTCGCGCCCGTCATCGGATCCGAACTCGCACGCAAGGTCGAAGCGGTGACACTTGCGGATGGCGAGGCAGCCTGCGGCTTGAAGCACCATCGCGGGACATCCATCATCAGCCGCAATGCACGGACAAAGGGCTTCACGCTGAACATCAAGACCTGGGCAGATGGCAGCGAGATCGGAGGCGGCAAGCCTTGGGCGGCGTGCAATCGGCGGGCGGTCAACTTCTTCGGTCTTTGCTATGAACGCATCGAGCTTGTGAACAACGACGCGCGCAAGAAAGCCGATGGGGTCAGCGCATGCATCGAGACCGAGCTTCCGGAAACCGACAAGGTGGTGTCGCTGATCGCTTATGCCGGAGCGGTGCCGGATGCGATCAAGGCTGCTGCGGGCGATGAGGCTGCAGCACTCAGCAACACGCCTTGCGCCAGCCGTGACTACTGATCCCGGCCTTCAGCCAGCACAAGGCTAGACAAGCTCGACATCCACAACACCGTCGACGGCGCGCATGGCGGCTGCCAGCTGCGGTGAGACGCGGTAGCGCTCGGGTAGCCCCACCTCGATCTCGCCGGCACCATCCGGCTTGATGACGATGAGGCTCACCTGTGTCTCGCCGCGCTGGTGGAGATGCGGCGTGATCGCCGGCAGAGGCTGCGGATCGCGCACATAGATGCGCAGCGCCTTCTGCATGCGGCTTGCCTCTTCCTCCAGCGACTGAACACCTTGCACGCGCAGTGATACACCTTCTGGCCGATTTTCCGCGCCAACCATGATCACCACCGACTTGCCGGGCTGCAGAAGCTCACGAAAGGCGTGAACGGTTTCGGAGAACATGACGGCCTCGAACTGGCCGGTCGCGTCCGAGAGCTGGACGATGCCCATCTTGTTGCCGGTGCGCGTCTTGCGTTCCTGATAGGTGTTCACCGTTCCGGCAAGACGGCCCGCGGACGCGCCCTTCTTCACCGCAAGCTGGAACTCCGCCCAGTTCTGCACACGCATCTTCTCCAGAACGCCCTGATATTGGTCGAGCGGATGCGCGGAGAGATAACAGCCGACCATCTGGAATTCGCGGTGCAGCTTCTCTGCCGGAAGCCAGGGTGCGGTCTGGGGCAGATGCAGCTTTTGCGGCTCCAGCGCGGCGGAGCCGAAAATGTCGCCCTGCCCCATGGCGGCATCCTGCGCGGCGCGCTGGGCCATGCCCATCAACCGGTCGACGCCTGCGAAAAGTGCCGCGCGGTCGTGGCCGAAACAGTCGAAGGCGCCAGCCTGGATCAGACATTCGAAGACACGTTTGCCGACAATCTTTGGGTCCACGCGCGCGCAGAAATCCTCAAGGCTTTCGAACGGCTTCTCGTTGCGCTTCTCGACGATGTGCTCGACAGCCGCATCGCCAACGCCCTTGATGGCAGCCAGCGCGTAATAGATCCTGTTCTCGCCCACCTCGAACGCTCGATAAGAAGTCTGAACCGACGGCAACACGACTTCGATGCCAAGCCGCATCGCGTCGCGACGGAAGTCGTTCAGCTTGTCGGTGTTGGCCATGTCATAGGTCATGGATGCGGCGAGGAATTCGACCGGATAATGCGCCTTCAGATAGGCCGTCTGGTAGGAAACGATGGCATAGGCTGCTGCGTGCGACTTGTTGAAGCCGTAGTCGGCGAATTTGGCCAGAAGGTCGAAGATGAAGTCGGCCTGCTGCTTGGTGACGCCACGTTCGGTGGCGCCCTTCACGAAGATGCCGCGCTGCTTTTCCATTTCCGCGCGGATCTTCTTGCCCATGGCGCGGCGGAGCAGGTCTGCCTGTCCGAGCGTGTAGCCGGCCAGCTCCTGCGCGATCTGCATCACCTGCTCCTGGTAGACGATAACGCCCTGCGTCTCCTTCACCAGGTGGTCGATCTTGGGGTGGATCGAGGCGATTTCCTCTTCGCCATGCTTGCGCGCATTGTAGGTCGGAATGTTCTCCATTGGACCGGGACGATAAAGCGCCACCAGCGCGATGATGTCCTCGATGCGGTCGGGCTTCATGCCGATCAGCGCCTTGCGCATGCCGACCGATTCCACCTGGAACACGCCGACCGTCTCACCGCGCGAAAGCATCTCATAGGTCTTGGGATCATCGAGCGGGATCTTCGACAGATCGATCTCGATGCCGCGGCGGCGAATGAGCTTCACCGCCGTCTCAAGGACGGTCAGCGTTTTCAGGCCCAGAAAGTCGAATTTGACGAGGCCCGCATCCTCGACCTTCTTCATGTTGAACTGGGTGACCGGCATGTCCGAGCGCGGATCGCGATACATCGGCACGAGTTCATAAAGCGGACGGTCACCGATAACGATACCGGCGGCGTGGGTGGAGGCGTGGCGATAAAGGCCTTCAAGCTTCTGCGCGATATCCAGAAGCTGGCCGACAATCGGCTCCTTCTCCACTTCCTCGGCAAAGCGCGGCTCGTCCTCGATGGCCTTGGGCAGTGGCGTGGGATTGGCCGGGTTCGACGGCACCATCTTGCACAGACGGTCCACCTGCCCGTAGGGCATCTGCAGCACGCGACCAACGTCACGCAGCACCGCGCGCGCCTGAAGCGTTCCGAAGGTTATGATCTGGCCGACCTGCTCGCGCCCGTATTTCTGCTGCACATAACGGATCACCTCCTCGCGGCGGTCCTGGCAGAAGTCGATATCGAAGTCGGGCATCGACACGCGGTCGGGATTGAGGAAGCGCTCGAAGAGCAGCGAGAAGCGCAGCGGGTCAACGTCGGTGATGGTCAGCGCATAGGCAACCAGCGAGCCCGCACCCGAACCACGGCCCGGCCCCACCGGAATGTCATGAGCCTTGGCCCATTTGATGAAGTCCGAAACGATGAGGAAGTAGCCGGGAAACTTCATCCGTTCGATGATGCCGAGTTCGTAATCCAGCCGCTCGACATATTCCTCGCGCGTATGGCCTTCGGCAAGGCCCTGCGCCTCGATCCTGCGCTCAAGACCCTCATGGGCCTGACGGCGAAGCTCCTCGGCCTCCGCCTTCTCGGCGGCTTCCGGGTCGTCGATATTGGCACCTGCAAAGCGCGGCAGGATCGGCGCACGGTTCTTCGGGTAGTAGGAGCAGCGCAGCGCGATCTCGACCGTGTTGTCGATGGCTTCGGGAAGATCGGCGAAGATCTCGCCCATCTCCTTCTGGCTCTTCAGGAAGTTGTCGGGCGTGAGCCGGCGACGATCATCCATCGCGATGACGGCACCTTCGGCGATGGCGATCAGCGCATCATGCGCCTCGAAATCCTCGCGCTTGGGGAAGAACGCCTCATTGGTGGCAACCAGCGGTAGCTCATGCCTGTAGGCAAGCTTGATCGTGGCCGCCTCAATGGCGCGGTCGTAGTTCTCGAGCCGCTCAAGTTCGACATAAAGCCGGTCGCCGAAAACCTTTTTCAGGAACAGAAGGCGCTCTTCCGCGATGTCCGGCTTGTCCTCGCGCAAGGCGACGCCGATAGGGCCGCGCGGGCCGCCCGTCAGGCAGATGATGCCTGCATTATGCGCTTCGACCCATTCCTTGCCGATATGGGTGGCTGCCCCCGGTTCATTGTCCAGATAGGCCCGGCTGACCAGCCTCACGAGGTTGGAATAACCCTCCTCGGTGGCCGCGAGCAGAACCAGGGGTTCATAATGCTCCACCTGCTTGTGTCGGTTGCCGCGGCGAATTTCCGACAATGCATCATTGAAGGCAAAGTCGAGCTGGCAGCCGATGATCGGCTGGATGCCGTCCTTCGAAGCCTTCTGCGCAAATTCCAGCGCGCCGAACAGGTTGTTCGTGTCAGTAATTGCAATCGCAGGCGCTTCGTCCTTTACCGCGTGGCCGATCACCTTGCCGGTCGGCAGCGCCCCTTCAAGAAGCGAGAAAGCTGAATGCACGCGCAGATGAATGAATGGCCGCTCAGGGCGCGAGGCCTCCCATTCCGCCTGTTTGCGGGCAGCCTCTGCTGCCGCACGGATGGGATCGCGCGATTGCCTGTCACTGGCCATGCTGTCTTGCCACCACTTCGATTTCCGGATTCGTTGGAACCGGATTATGCGCGAATGCAGGTTCGGGATAAAGGCGCGCCTGTGTTTGCCCACCGCTAATGCGCAAGGGTTCGAACCCACGGCTCGCAGCGCGGAGACGATCGAACGAGATGCCGTGTCCACGTCGAGCCGAATATTAACAATGACTTAACACGGATACTGCGCCGGCTTAATATATCAGAGATATATTAAGCCGTTTCCCGAGTGGCTCGAGGCAGTGAGCCGCGCTCCCGGGTTCAAACAGCCAGCAAGGCACCGACAGCTGATGGCAATTCAGCCGGCTTTTCGACGATCATGTCGGCTCCGGCTTGCTCCAGTTCCTCGCGAGCGCCAAAGCCCCAAAGAACGCCGATGGAGCAAACATCGTTGGCTTTCGCGCCGATGATGTCGTGCTTGCGGTCGCCGATCATGACGGTTCGCGAGGCCGAAAGGTTCTCTGCCTCCAGAATATGCGCCAGAAGATCCGGCTTGTGGGCGTTCGTGCCGTCGTGCTGCGAGCCATGAACCGTGCGGAAGAAGCGGCGCAGGTCGAAATGGTCGATGATGTGTTCGGAATAGCGCTCCAGCTTCGAGGTGGCCACGAAGAAGGGCAGTTCCTGCTCTCCGGCAATCGCTTCCAGGGCTTCCGGCACGCCTTCGATCAGTTCATTTTCGAACTTGCCGACTTCGCCATAGCGCTCACGGTAGATGGCGACAGCATCGTTCACCCTGCCCTCGTCCGGATGAGACAGGAGGACGCGAAAACTGTCCCAGATCGGTGGACCTATGCACCAATCGAGCGTCGCTGGATCAGGAACGGCTTCGCCCATCCGCTCCAGCGCATATGCTATGCTGTTGGTGATACCGGCAAACGGATTTGTCAGCGTTCCATCGAGATCGAAAAGGACGGCGCCCTGGCCGCTTGAAGCGTTCATTCAAACTCCATGATAACTGCATCGACAGCGAGACTGTCGCCGGGCTTTGCGTTGATCTTCGTCACCTTGCAGTCACGCTCGGCGCGAAGCACGTTTTCCATCTTCATCGCTTCCACGATGGCCAGGGTTTCACCTGCCTTGACCTCCTGCTCTTCGGCCACATTGATTGTGACCACTAGCCCGGGCATCGGGCAAAGCAGCATCTTCGACGTATCGGGTGCCTGCTTGACCGGCATGAGGCGGTCGAGCTCTGCAGTGCGCGGCGTGAAGACACGCGCTTCGGCTCGGATGCCCTGCCACGACAAGGCATGACCATTCAGGACGGGGCGCAACTGGACTGCCACTTCCCGCCCGTTCAGCTTTCCGATCCAAACGGCGTCACCGGGCCGCCAATTCGAGGTGACGGTGAACTTCCTGCCGGCAACCTCAAGATCAAGCTCGGTCGGCACGGAAATCATGCCGTCGGTAATCGTCACCGGCAGATAATCCTCATCAAGCTTCACGACCCATTCACGGCGATAGTCGCCGCTATGCGGGCGCAGACGACCAGGCAGCCGGTCAAGACGGTCGCGCCGCAGCAGCTCCATTGCCAGAGCGACCGCAGCAAGCACCTGTGCCTGTTCGCCGTCGGGCGCGGGTATTGAGAAGCCGTCCGGATACTCCTCCGCGATGAAGCCTGTCGTCAGCCGTCCTTCGCGCCAGCGTTCATGACGCATGAGTGCGGCAAGGAACGGGATATTGTGCTCGATGCCATCGATCACGAAACGGTCGAGCGCTTCGGACATGGCGTCAATGGCAGTCAGGCGATCGGGTGCCCAGCTGCACAACTTGGCGATCATGGGATCGTAGAACATCGAGATTTCCGAGCCTTCGGCCACCCCGGTGTCGTTGCGGATGACGATGTCGCCTTCGCTCCCCTCTTCCGGCGGACGGTAGCGGGTCAGGCGGCCTATGGATGGCAGGAAATTTCGCACCGGGTCTTCGGCATAGATGCGGCTTTCGATCGCCCAGCCATTGAGCTTCACGTCATTCTGCGCAAGCTCCAGCTTCTGGCCCGCGGCAACCTTGATCATCTGCTCGACCAGATCCACACCGGTGACGAGTTCCGTCACCGGATGCTCCACCTGAAGGCGGGTGTTCATTTCGAGGAAGTAGAAATTGCGGTTGCGGTCGACGATGAACTCGACCGTGCCCGCGCTCTGATAATCGACCGCCTTTGCCAGCGCCACGGCCTGCTCGCCCATGGCCTTGCGTGTTTCCTCGTCAAGAAACGGCGACGGCGCTTCCTCGACGACCTTCTGGTTGCGACGCTGGATCGAACATTCGCGTTCGCCAAGATAGATACAGTTGCCGTGGGCGTCAGCCAGCACCTGGATTTCGATATGGCGCGGCTCTTCGACGAACTTCTCGATGAAGATGCGGTCATCGCCGAATGAGGATGCGGCCTCGGACTTCGAGCGTTCGAAACCTTCGCGCGCTTCCGCCTCGTTCCAGGCAATGCGCATGCCCTTGCCGCCACCACCGGCAGACGCCTTGATCATGACGGGGAAGCCGATTTCGGCGGCGATCTTCACTGCATGATCGGCATCATCGATCAGTCCCATGAAGCCGGGCACGGTCGAGACACCGGCTTCGGCAGCAAGCTTCTTGGATGTGATCTTGTCGCCCATGGCCTGGATGGCCTTGGGCTTCGGCCCGATGAAGGTGATGCCTTCCTTTTCCAGCCGTTCGCAGAAGGAAGCATTTTCGGAAAGGAATCCATAGCCCGGATGCACCGCTTCCGCTCCGGTCTGCTTGCAGGCTTCAATGATCTTGTCGGCGACGAGATAAGACTGGTTGGCGGGTGCCGGACCGATTGCCACGGCCTCATCAGCCATTTCCACATGCACCGCATCAGCATCGGCTTCCGAGTGGACCGCAACGGTGGCAATGCCCATCTTTCGCGCGGACTTGATGACCCTGCAGGCGATTTCACCGCGATTGGCAATCAGTATCTTCTTGAACATCTAGGATATTCTCCCCCGCAGTTTATGACGCTGCTCCTCAAGTGTAGGAATACAATTCCGAATCGCTCGCGTCATACCTTTTTCATGCGTACCGGCTTTGCCATTGATCGCAAACGGGGTGGCATCACTGGAGAACGACACATGACTGCCGATCACACAGCACCAGCCGGACCGGTCATCTATGTCGATGCCGATGCCTGCCCGGTGAAGGCCGAGGCGGTGAAGGTCGGCGAGCGGCACGAAATGCTGGTGGTCTTTGTCTCCAATGGGGGCCTGCGCCCTTCCCGCGATCCGCTTGTACGCCACGTGGTCGTGCCGGGAACGCCAGATGCAGCCGACGACTGGATTGTGGAAGAGGCAAACGCCAACGACATTGCCATAACCGCCGATGTCCCCCTGGCTGCCCGCCTGGTGGAGAAGGGGCTGCATGTTCTGGGACCCACCGGGCGGCCCTTCACGCCTGAAACCATCGGCATGGCAGTTGCCATGCGCGATCTGAAACAGGATCTGCGCGAGAGCGGGGCAATCAAGGGATATAATCCCGGTTTCACCGCCCGCGACCGCTCCGCATTCCTGCAGGCGCTCGACCGCACCGTGCGCCTCGCCCTCCGGCTGAAAGACTGAGATGTGTACTGCGCAAAGATTCAGCACGGATGAAACATAAAGCAGCGTGACAATCCCGCGCGGCTTCGCTAGTTTCCGGCCTGTCCTGGGCCTTGAAAGCCCATACCGTTTGCGGGAGAGAGCAGCGACTTGCTGCCGCCGAAGGGGAAATCGCCCGAAATCTCTCAGGCAAATGAACCGTAAGCGGGACGGACGCTCTGGAAAGTCGGGACATTGCTCCCGCGCCGAAGGTGTAAGCGGGTTCTTCTGGAACTTCCGCGAGTCTCTCAGGCTTCCGACAGAGGGGCACGAACAGCCGCCGTCGCGGCTGCGTGCAGCTTTGAGGGAACCATGAGTGACCAGAAATCCCTGATTCATTTGCCGCTGGAAGCGGTTCACGAGGAAGCCGGCGCGCGTTTCGGCGCTTTTGCCGGCTGGCGCATGCCGCTGACCTATCCCGCAGGCGTGATGAAGGAACATCAGCACACCCGCGAGGAAGCGGGGCTGTTCGACATTTCGCATATGCGCATATTCGAGGTGAAGGGCGCAGGTGCCGTCGATTTCCTCAACCGCGCCTGCCCGCTTGACGCCGCTGCGCTCGAGACAGGCCAGTCGAAATACACGCTGCTTCTCAACGACCGGGCAGGCATCATCGACGATCTGATCGTCACCCGCCTTGGCGCGGATCGCTTCTACATCGTTGCCAATGCGGGCAATGCGCAGAAGGACGAGGCGCAGTTCAAGTCCATTGCCAAGGACTTCGATGTCACATTCGAGAAGGTCGAGCGCGTCCTGCTTGCGCTGCAGGGTCCGGCTGCCGAGGATGTACTGGTCAATGCGGGGCTTGACCTCTCCGACCTCACTTTCATGACCGCCGTCGAGCCGCGTGAGAACTGGTTTGCCGCACGTTCGGGCTATACCGGTGAAGACGGTTTCGAGATCGCGCTTCCGGCGGATGAGGCCCAGCGTTTCGTCTCCTCCATTCTGGCTGACGAGCGTGCCATGTGGATCGGCCTTGCCGCCCGCGACAGCCTGCGCCTCGAGGCTGGTCTATGCCTGCATGGTCAGGATCTGGATGAAGGCACAGACCCTGTCAGCGCGGCTCTTCTCTGGGCGATCCCGAAAAGCGTGCGCGAAGATAGTAATTTCGTCGGTGCGGAAGCATTCCGTCGCATCCGTGCGGAAGGTGCGAAGGAAAAGCGCGTTGGCCTGAAGCCGGACAGCCGCCAGCCCGTCCGCTCCGGCGCGCCGCTCATGGATGAAGACGGCAATTCCATCGGACGCGTGACCTCCGGTGGCTTCGGACCATCTGTCGGCCATCCAGTGTCGATGGGTTATGTCGCAAAGCCGCTTGCCGAGATCGGCAACAAGGTTTTCGCCGAGGTTCGCGGCAATCGTATTCCAATGGAGATCGTTTCTCCCATTTTCTCACCACATCGCTATCGCAAAGGATAAGGACTGATGAGCAAGACCTATTTCACTGAAGATCACGAATGGCTCAAGGTCGAGGGTGAGACCGCAACAATCGGCATTACCGATTATGCCCAGGAGCAGCTTGGCGATCTGGTGTTCGTCGAGCTTCCCGAGACGGGCAAGGCGCTTTCCAAGGGTGACACTTGCGTCGTTGTCGAGTCCGTGAAGGCAGCTTCGGATGTCTATGCACCGGCTGATGGCGAAGTGACCGAAGTCAACAATGCCGTCGAGAGCGATCCCGCGCTCGTCAATTCGGCTCCCACCGGCGAAGGCTGGCTGTGGAAGATGAAATTGTCCGATACCTCGCAGCTTGAGGGTCTGATGGACGAAGAGGCCTACAAGGCCCATATTGCTTAAGGAATATGGCTGAGATGACCGCGAATTTTGCCGCCCGCCATATCGGCCCGCGCGCTGATGAAACCAAGGCCATGCTCGCAGCACTGGGCGTGCCTTCTCTTGAAACGCTGATCACGCAGGCCGTGCCGAAAAAGATCCGGCTCGACCGCGCGCTCGACCTGCCGCCCGCAGTGGGTGAAGCCGAAGCGCTTGCCGCGCTTGGCGCGATCATGAGCGAGAACCGCGTTCTCAAGAGCTTCATCGGTGCAGGCTATCACGGCGTGAAGGTACCGCCGGTCATCCAGCGCAACATGTTCGAAAACCCCGCCTGGTACACGGCCTATACGCCTTACCAGTCGGAGATCAGCCAGGGCCGTCTGGAGATGCTTTTCCATTTCCAGACGCTGGTCACGGAACTGACCGGCCTGCCGGTCGCTTCCGCGTCGCTTCTCGATGAAGGCACGGCCGTCGCCGAAGCTGTCGGCATCGCCTGGCGTCATCACCGCTCCAGCCGCAACCGCGTGGTTCTGGCGGGCCAGCTTCACCCGCAGACGCGCGACGTTGTCGAAACCCGTGCCGAGCCACTGGGCATGGAGATCATCGAAGGCGAAGCCGACGACAACACCTGCGCGCTGATCGTGCCATGGGCGGATACGCTCGGTGTCTACCACGACCATTCCGCGGCAATCGCCAAGGCACGCGAGGCCGGAGCAATCGTCATCTTCGTGGCCGATCCTCTGGGCCTTCTTTTGTCGAAGACACCGGCTGAACTGGGGGCCGATATTGCTGTCGGTTCCATGCAGCGCTTCGGCGTGCCGATGGGCTTCGGCGGGCCCCATGCCGCCTATTGCGCGGTTGCCGACAAGCTCACGCGCCTGATGCCTGGCCGCCTCGTCGGCCAGTCGAAGGATGCGCATGGCCGCCCGGGCTATCGCCTCGCCTTGCAAACACGCGAGCAGCATATCCGCCGCGACAAGGCCACCTCCAATATCTGCACCGCGCAGGCGCTGCTGGCAAACATGGCAGCCGCCTATGCTATCTGGCATGGCCCTGAAGGCCTTAAGTCCATCGCTGCGCGCGTCAACGCCTTCGCCTCGCGTCTTCTTGAAGGTGCGAAGCAGGCGGGCATCGAGATTGCCGGTGACGTGGTTTTCGACACGGTCACGCTGACCATCAAGGGCAAGGCGAAGGAGCTGGCGGAAAAGGCAGAGGCCGATGGCCGTCTCATCCGTGTGATCGACGCCGACCGCGTTGCGATCTGCTTCGACGAGGCTTCCACGGAAGAAGACCTCACCGCCCTCGCCTCGCTTCTTGGCGTCAAGGCACCTGCCGAGGCAAAAGCTGCAGCACCCGCCGCGCCGCGTGGCGACAGCTTCCTCACACAGCCAGACTTCCACGCGCACCGCTCCGAGACGGAGATGATGCGCTATCTGCGCAAGCTGGCGGACAAGGATCTGGCTCTCGACCGAGCCATGATCCCGCTCGGCTCCTGCACCATGAAGTTGAATGCTGCTGCCGAAATGGCGCCGGTGAGCTGGAACGAGGTGGCCAATCTCCACCCATTCGCGCCGGAGGCGCATACGCCGGGCTATCGTCGCATGATCGATGACCTCGACAAGTGGCTGTCGGAGATCACCGGATTCGACGCCTGCTCGCTCCAGCCCAATGCGGGCAGCCAGGGTGAATATGCCGGCCTTCTCGCAATCCGCCACTATCATCAGGCGCTGGGTCAGGGCGAGCGCGATGTCTGCCTGATCCCGACCTCCGCCCACGGCACCAATCCGGCTTCGGCCTCCATGGTTGGCATGCGGGTCGTTGCGGTGCGCTGCGACGATGACGGCAATATCGATTTCGACGACCTGAAGGCGAAGGCAGAGCAGCATGCCGAGCGTCTGGCAGCACTCATGATCACCTATCCTTCCACGCATGGCGTGTTCGAGGAAGGTGTCCGCGACATGTGCGCCGTGGTTCACGAGAATGGTGGCCAGGTCTATCTCGACGGCGCCAATCTCAATGCCATGGTTGGCCTCTCGCGCCCGGGCGATCTGGGTGCGGATGTCTGCCACATGAACCTGCACAAGACCTTCTGCATCCCACATGGCGGCGGTGGTCCGGGTGTGGGTCCGATCGGCGTGAAGGCGCATCTGAAGCCTTATGTGCCGGGTCATGTTGCGCTCGGCACGAGTGACGCGGTTTCGGCAGCGCCCTTCGGCAGCGCCTCGATCCTGCCCATCACCTGGATGTATATCCGCATGATGGGCGGCGACGGCCTGAAGCTTGCCACGGAGATGGCGATCCTCAACGCCAACTATATCGCACACCGCCTCAAGGAGCATTATCCGGTGCTCTACAAGGGCCGCAACGACCGCGTGGCGCATGAATGCATTCTCGACACGCGTGTCTGGAAGGATCGTGCAGGCGTGAGCGTGGAAGACATTGCCAAGCGTCTGATCGACTACGGTTTCCACGCGCCAACAATGTCCTGGCCCGTTGCCGGAACGCTGATGGTGGAGCCGACGGAGTCCGAGCCGAAGGCCGAGCTTGACCGCTTCTGTGACGCAATGATCTCCATCGCGAAAGAAGCCGCACGCATCGAAAGCGGTGACCTGCCGAAGGATGACAACCCGCTGGTCAATGCCCCACACTCTGCCGACATTCTGGTTGCCGACGAGTGGACGCATCCCTACAGCCGCAAGGAAGCCGCGTTCCCCAGCGGCTCCATGGAGGCTGCGTCCAAATATTGGCCGCCCGTCTCGCGCGTCGACAATGTCGCGGGCGACCGCAATCTCGTCTGCGCCTGCCCGCCCGTAGAGGCAATGGCCAGCTGACGCCACGTTTATCGGTGCCGCAGAACCACACTGCGGCACCGAAAGCCCTGTTTTCCACGGCTGCAGCAGCGCGCCGCATTGAATGGCGGGCTCTTATTCCCTATTCATCCGGGTCATGCTGCATAAGACGTTGTCTTGAAGAACCGCGCAAAAGCGGCTTGACGCCACTTATGCACAAGCACTGAACACAACCGGAACAGACTTCGCCTTGCCTTGGAAACCATGGCAAAGTGGGGAAGTGATTCGCGGGGATGAGAGCAGAATTAGCGCCATGGATGACAATAACGACCTGTTTGCCGGACTGAGCCAGACGACGCCCGAGCGCGTGCGCCAGCCCGAGCCTGCGCCTGCTTCCTCCGCTCCGGCACCAGCCGCGCCTTCGTCGCCAGCAAAAGCGAAGCCTGCACCGGCACAGCCGCGTGACGGTGGAGACTACAGCGCGGCCGATATCGAGGTTCTGGAAGGTCTCGAACCGGTTCGCCGCCGCCCGGGCATGTATATCGGCGGTACCGACGACAAGGCGCTGCACCACCTCTTTGCCGAAGTCATCGACAACTCGATGGACGAGGCCGTTGCCGGACATGCCACATTCATCGAGGTGGAACTGGGCGCTGACGGCTATCTCTCCGTCACCGATAATGGCCGCGGCATTCCCGTTGATCCGCATCCCAAATTCAAGGACAAGTCCGCGCTGGAAGTCATCATGACCACGCTGCATGCGGGCGGCAAGTTCGACTCCAAGGTCTATGAGACCTCCGGCGGCCTGCATGGTGTGGGTGTCTCCGTAGTCAACGCGCTGTCGGAACTTCTGGAAGTCGAGGTCGCGCGCAACCGCCAGCTTTTCCGCCAGACCTTCTCGCGGGGTCTGCCGCAGGGTGGGCTGGAGAAGCTTGGCGACGTTCACAACCGTCGCGGCACCAAAGTGCGCTTCAAGCCGGATGAGCAGATCTTCGGCAAGGGAGCGAAATTCGAACCTGCACGCCTCTACAAGATGGCGCGTTCGAAGGCCTATCTCTTCGGCGGTGTTGAAATTCGCTGGGTCTGCGATCCCGCACTTATCGGCGAGAAGGACGAGACGCCGGAAAAAGCCGTCTTCCACTTCCCCGGCGGGTTGAAGGACTTTCTGGAAGCTTCGGTGAAGGGCGAATATCAGGTCACCAAGGAGATCTTCGCCGGACGCAGCGAGAAGCGCGGCGGCCATGGTGCGGTTGAATGGGCCATCACCTGGTATGGCGGCGACGCCGCGCTCAATTCCTACTGTAACACCGTGCCGACACCGGAAGGCGGAACGCATGAAAGCGGCTTCCGCAACGCGCTTTTGCGCGGACTTCGTCAATATGCGGAACTGACCGGCAACAAGCGCGCCTCCATCATCACCTCAGACGACGTGATGATCTCGGCGGCCGGCATGCTTTCCGTTTTCGTGCGCGAGCCGGAATTTGTCGGCCAGACGAAGGACAAGCTCGCAACTGCGGCTGCCACGCGCATCGTCGAAAACGCGATCCGCGATCCTTTTGACCATTGGCTGGCAGAGAACCCGCAGGAAGCTTCAAAGCTTCTGGACTGGGTCATGGCCCGTGCCGACGAGCGTCTGAAGCGCCGTCAGGAGCGTGAGGTCAACCGCAAGACCGCCGTGCGCAAATTGCGCCTTCCCGGCAAACTTGCCGATTGTTCCTCCAACCAGGCGGCAGGCGCGGAGCTTTTCATCGTCGAGGGTGACTCGGCTGGCGGTTCTGCAAAACAGGCGCGCAACCGAAAAAATCAGGCCGTTCTGCCACTACGCGGCAAGATCCTCAATGTGGCAAGTGCCGCATCAGGCAAGCTTGCCGCCAACCAGCTGATCTCCGATCTCATCCAGGCGCTGGGCTGTGGTACGCGCAACAAGTATCGCGAAGACGACCTGCGCTACGAGCGCATCATCATCATGACCGATGCCGATGTCGACGGCGCTCACATTGCTTCACTGCTCATCACCTTCTTCTATCAGGAGATGCCGCAGCTCATAGAAGGCGGCCATCTCTATCTGGCCGTGCCTCCGCTCTATCGTATCAGCCAGGGCGGCAAGACCATGTATGCGCGCGACGACGCGCACAAGGAGGAGCTGCTGCGCACCGAATTCACCGGACGCGGCAAGATCGATATCGGCCGCTTCAAGGGTCTGGGTGAGATGCTGCCCAAGCAGCTGAAGGAAACCACCATGGACCCCGGGCTGCGCAATCTTCTGAAGGTTGAAGTTTCCGAGGGCCACGAAGCCACGCGCGAGGCGGTGGATTCACTCATGGGCACCAAGCCGGAAGCCCGTTTCCGCTTCATTCAGGAACGCGCGGAATTCGTTGAAGAGCTTGATATCTGAGGCTCAGTCAAATCGAGGGCGGCATTCCGCCCTCTCCTTCGATACTGCATCAAGCAGCGGCAAGTTCCAGCGCCTGCTGGCGTGCATTGCGGCGAAGCTGTTCCAGGTGGATCTGTCGCAAGAGGCGCGTCAGTTGCTCTGCTTCATCTGCCCCATGAGCGGCATCAACAGCCTGAAGCATTGACCACGATACTTCCTGCGGACCGGACATTCGGTTGCCACGCGCGACTTCTCGCCAGATATCCAATGCGGTGAGGATCGGCGCATGGGTGATCGTGCTGAGGCCGGCACGTTTAAATAGTGCGGCGAGTGCCGAGTGGCGACCACGCGCCAGCAGTGCTGTCACGCGTTCGATGTCCTGGCCTGTGATGGCCGCCAATGCGACGCGGAAGAAATCGATCTTTCCATGCGCCACGATGCGGACAAGGAAACCGCTTGTCACCTCGCCACGCAGCCGCAGATGTTCGACGAGAGCTTCATGTTCCTCGTCGGCAACGCTTTCGATCAGTGTCACCGAAGCGCGAGCACAGGCATCCTTGGCGATCAGTCCCGCACGCTCTTCTCCCATCAGGGCCTTTACAAGCGGCAGGGCGGATAGCGCCGTTCCGGTGGCCTGGACCAGAAGATGGCGGCAATCTGCAGGTAGATGAGCGTTGTGGGTAAGAGCCTCGCGCAGCGGCCCATTTGCGCCAAAGCGCTCTATCATTCGACGGAAGCTGAAAGGCGCGATTTCCGCACCTTCGTTGCGCGCCAGCACGGTACAGGCTTCAACCGACCCCACTTCCGCTATGGATGCGCTCAGCGAGCGGGAGACCCGGGGACGAGAGGCAATGAGCATCTGAACCTTGATGCAGCCCAGCGCCACGCGATCGATAAGTTCTGCATCGGACAGAAGAGGTGAACGCGCCAGCACGGGTGCTGCGACCTCAGCCTGATCGGCTGCGAGTGCCGCTATGATATGTGCAGGCGCACGTGCGCTCAGAGATAGCGTTTCCGACAGTGCAAGGCGCACTTTGGCGGAGCGGTCATCAAGCAGAAGTGTCAGCGCTGCTTCGGCAGCAAGACGGTCGTCGAAGCTCAGCTCACGCTGCACGAAGGCACGTGCGAGAGCTGCAGCGGCGTCTGCACGCTCCTGCATCTTCGCCGTATCGAGCCATTTAAGAAAGTGCTGGATAACTACCACGCGACATCAACTCCCGCCCATTGATATGCACGCTACCAGCCATTTCTATACGAATGGTTTACCATAAGAGCGTTGTTGCGCAGCAATCGGCAGATGCTTATCAATTGCCCATCTTGCGACTGGGAGGAGCGCGCAATGGCAGGTCTTTATCTCGACGAATTCAAACCGGGCATGGTGATCCGTCACACACTGCGCAAAAGCGTGACTGAGAGTGACAACATGTTGTTCTCAACCATGACGCTGAACCCGCAGCCGCTGCATATCGATTTCGATTTCGCCGAGAAGTCCGAGTGGGGAAAGCCGTTGGTCAACTCGCTTTTCACGCTCGGCCTCATGATCGGTATCTCCGTCCATGACACGACGCTTGGCACCACGATCGGCAATCTGGGCATGACCGAAACCGTTTTCCCGCACCCGGTCTTCCATGGCGATACGCTCCGGGTCGAGACCGAGATCAGAAGCGTGCGTGAATCGAAATCCAAACCGGACCGTGGCATCGTGGAGTTCGAGCATCGCGCCTATAATCAGGACAATGTCCTGGTTGCACGCTGTATACGACAGGCCATGATGCTGAAGAAGCCGGCCTGAACGGGAAAAAGACCATGCGTTCAATGCTCTTCGTTCCAGGTGATTCTGAGCGCAAGATGGAAAAGGCGCTCACCAGCGGGGCCGATGTTCTGATTCTGGACCTTGAGGATTCGGTTTCAGCGGCGAACAAGGAGCTTGCGCGCAAGATTACGAGCGGATTCCTGAGCGCCCATGAAGGGGGCGGAACCCCTGCCCTTCATGTTCGCGTCAATGCGCTCGATACAGGGCTCACACAAGGCGATCTCGATGCGGTGATGGGCGCGAAACCTGCGTGCATCATGCTTCCCAAGGCCGAAAGCGGTGAAGACGTCGCGCGGCTGGCCGCGATGTTGCGGGTGAGCGAGGCGAAAGCCGGCATCGAGGATGGCACCACGGCGATCCTGCCGATCATCACCGAGACGCCGCAGGCAGTTCTCAACGCCGCCACCTACCGCCATGCAAGCGACAGGCTCACCGGCCTCACCTGGGGCGCGGAGGACCTTTCAGCCGCCATTGGCGCGCGCGCGACACGTGACGCGCAAGGTCGATACACGCCGGTCTTCCAGCATGCCCGTACAGTGACGATTCTTGCCGCCAGCGCCGTAGGCGTGGCCGCAGTTGACACCGTCTATCCGAATTTCCGCGATGAAGAGGGTTTCCGCCGCGACTGTATCGAAAGCGAGCGGGACGGATTTACCGCGCGCATGGCGATCCATCCCGCACAGGTGCCTGTCATCAACGAGGTCTTCACCCCATCGGCAGATGCCATCGAAAAAGCGCAGCGCCTTCTCGATGCCGTGTCGCAACAGGGCGATGCGGGCGTCATAGCGCTTGATGGCGAGATGGTGGACCGGCCGCATATCCTGAGAGCCGAACGGGTTCTGGATCGCGCCAGGGCGGCTGGCGCGCTCTAGCTGCCTTCAGTCCTCCCTGCGCTCGCTCCAACGCGGACGCCGCATGGAGAAGGTTTCGGTCACGGCCGTGTAGTCCATATAGCCAAGGCGTGCGAGCGTCTGTGCCTTTGTGATGTCGAACAAGCCATCGACGATCATCACGTCGTCCATGTGAATGCCGACCACCTCGCCCATGACAACACTCACGCCGGCAGGTGCGCCATCCAGCCCTTTGGGCTGCAGCACATCCACCACCTTGCACTCCAGCGCGGCTGGAGCCTCGGCAACGCGCGGAGCAGAGATGTGACGGCATACGGCCTCTGTGAGCCCGGCCACCTCGAACTCGTTCACACCTTCGGGCGCATCTATGGCCGAGAGGTTCATCTGTTCGGCGAGCTTCCGGCTGACGATATTGACAACGAACTCCCCGGTTTCAGCAGCAATCGAACAGCTGTCTTTCACCCCTTCGGACGAGAAGAGAACCAGATGCGGGTTTGTCGAGATGGCATTGAAGAAGGAATAAGGCGCGAGATTGGCCGTACCATCCTTTCGCCGCGAGGAAATCCAGCCGATGGGCCGCGGCGCGACCAGCGCCTTGAAAGGGTCATGCGGCAGGCCATGGCCTACGTTTGGTTCGTAAAACATCAGGCTTCCACCCAGGGGCCGGAATATTCGCGCACCAGTTCATTGTGATCGGGACGCACACGGTCGGGCACATCGCCGTGGTGACGGCCAAGATGAATGAAGCCCACGACCTTTTCATGTGGCGCCACGCCCAGCAGTTCCTTGCCCTCTGGGATATCGGAGTACCAGTTGGTGATCATGTTGGTGCCGAAGCCAAGCGCATTGGCAGCAAGCATCAGATTGTAGGCAGCCATGCCCGCTGCAAGAAACTGCTCCCATTCGGGGATCTTCACGTGATCCTCGACGGCGCAAACAACACCGATGACGAGTGGTGCGCGCGAGAAGCGCGTCAGCTCCTGCTCGCGCCTTGCGGGCGACATTTCCCCTTCCCGCTCCTCGGCCAGGACCGCGAGCATTTCGCCCACCTTGTGGCGCATGTCGCTGCGGTAAAGGATGAAGCGCCACGGGTTGAGCTTGCCATGATCGGGCACACGGCTTGCAGCCTTCAACATGATGTCGAGTTCTTCCGGCGTCGGTTCAGGCCCGGTCAGCTCCGGAATGGGTGCAGAGCGACGGCTCATGAGAAAATCGAGAACAGCCTTGTTCAACGCTTGTACTCCAGTCATGTGATCAGTGGGAACGCCGTGGTTTAGCGGCAAAGAGAAGCCTTGAAAATGCCACCTGTTTACGCTTCAACGCAAGGCATGAGCTTCTTCCGCACTTGCCTACGCTTCATTTGCCTGATTGCTGCCCTTTCAGCAGGGATCGCTTCATCGAACGCTCAGGAATCGGAAACGCCAGAGCTTGATCTGGAAGTACCCGGCATCACCGAATTTGCAGCACCCGAGAATCCGGCCTCGCTCGCAATTGGTGCCAGCGGCTCGGTCATGCTCTCCGCACAACTTACAGAAGATGGCGAAGAAATTCCCAAAGGTCTTGTCTGGCGCGTCTTTTCACCCGTTCCCGGTCCGGATGGCACCCTGCCTCTGGTCGCGACGGCGGAAGGCGGCACGGAGATATTCGATCTGCCGCCTGGAAGCTATCTCGTGCACGCCGCCTATGGGCGGGCGGGCGCGACCAAGCGCATCACGGTTGGCTCCGAAGACAAGCGCGAGGTTTTCGTTCTGGATGCGGGCGGCTTGAAGCTTGATGCAATGCTGGCTGATGGCGGGCGAATTCCGGCCAATCGACTGCGTTTCTCGATCTATGAGAAGGATCCCGACGCCACCGGCGAACGCGCCCTGATTGTTCCCGACATCAAACCAGGCTCCGTTGTGCGCCTCAATGCCGGCACCTATCACGTCGAATCGACCTATGGTTCGGTCAATGCTGTGATCCGGTCGGATATCAGGGTTGGCGCGGGCGAATTGACGGAGGCGACGGTCGAACACCGTGCGGCTCAGCTCACGATGAAGCTCGTGCGTGAATCCGGTGGTGAGGCCATTGCCGACACGGCCTGGTCGATCCTTACCGAGTCTGGCGAGATTGTCCGGGAGATGGTCGGCGCCTATGCCAGCATGGTGCTTGCGGAAGGCGAATACACGGTCGTCGCCAAGAATCGTGATCGCATATACCAGAAGGACTTCACCGTCGTGCCGGGCCGCAACCGTGATGTGGAGCTTCTGCCTGAAAACCTGGCCGAGACGCCAGACGGCTTCATCGACTAGGTTCGCCACCCATCAAGAAAAAGGCCGGGGCGAGATGCACCGGCCTTCTTTCATTCAGGATGCCTTGCGACGAATGAGGTCGGGAGGCGTTGCCTCATCGCTCAGTTTCGCCAGTGCCTCATCCAGCGTCATCGAAGCCTGGTCACGTGAGCCAAGGCGGCGGATATTGACCGTGCCTTCCTCAGCCTCACGCTTGCCGCAGACCAGGATCACGGGGACCTTGGCCATGCTGTGCTCGCGGACCTTGTAATTGATCTTCTCGTTTCGAAGATCGGTCTCGGCCAGCAAACCTGCGCGCCTCAGCTTGTCGGCCACTTCAATGGCATAGTCGTCAGCCTCGGAGGTGATCGTCGCGACCACCACCTGCAATGGTGCAAACCAGAGCGGGAAATGGCCGGCATAATTCTCGATCAGAATACCGAGGAAGCGTTCCATGGATCCGCAGATGGCGCGGTGGACCATGACGGGCTGTTTCTTCTCCGAATCCCTGTCGATATAGAAGGCACCGAAGCGTTCGGGCAGATTGAAGTCGATCTGCGTCGTGCCGCACTGCCACTGGCGACCGATGGCATCTTTCAGCACGTAGTCGAACTTCGGACCGTAGAACGCGCCGTCGCCGGGATTGATCGCCGTCTTGATGCGACCGCCCGAACGTTCGGCAATCTGCTCCAGAACGCCTGCCATGATCTCTTCGGCATGATCCCACAGCGCATCATCGCCAACGCGCTTTTCGGGCCGCGTGGAGAAATAGACCGTGATCTCCTCGAAGCCGAAATCGGCATAGGTGGACAGGATCAGATCGTTGATCTTCAGGCATTCCTCGGCCAGCTGATCCTCGGTGCAGAAGATATGCGCGTCGTCCTGGGTGAAGCCGCGAACGCGCATCAGACCATGCAAAGCGCCGGAAGGCTCGTAGCGATGGACGGCACCAAATTCTGCAAAGCGGATAGGCAGATCGCGGTAGGACTTCAAGCCATGCTTGAAGATCTGCACGTGACCCGGGCAGTTCATCGGCTTCAGCGCGAAAGTACGCTTGTCCTCCGCCTCTTCATCGGCACAGGTGACCGCGAACATGTTCTCCTTGTACCAGCCCCAGTGACCGGAGGTCTGCCAGAGCGAGTTGTCGAGAACCTGCGGAGCGTTGACCTCCTCATACTCGCCTTCCAGCCTGCGGCGCATATAGCCGACAAGGTTCTGGAACATGCGCCAGCCCTTGGAGTGCCAGAAGACGACGCCGGGGCCTTCTTCCTGAAAATGGAACAGGTCCATTTCTCGGCCAAGGCGACGGTGATCGCGCTTCTCGGCCTCTTCCAGCATGTGCATATACTGGTCAAGCTGCTCCTGCGTCTGCCAGGCGGTGCCGTAGATGCGGGTCAGCATCGGATTGTTGGAATCACCGCGCCAATAGGCACCGGCGACCTTCATCAGCTTGAAAGCCTTGCCGATCTGCCCGGTGGAGACCATGTGCGGGCCGCGGCAGAGATCGAACCAATCGCCCTGCGCATAGATTTTCACATCCTGATCTTCGGGAATGGCATCGATGAGCTCGACCTTGTAGGCCTCGCCCTTCTCCTCAAAAACCTTCTTCGCCTTGTCGCGTGCCCAGACTTCCTTGGTGAAAGGCTTGTTGCGCGCGATGATCTCCGCCATCTTCTTTTCGATCTTCGGGAAATCGTCGGGCGTGAAGGGCTCTTCGCGGGCGAAATCGTAGTAGAAGCCGTTCTCTATGACGGGTCCAATGGTCACCTGCGTATCCGGCCAAAGTTCCTGTACGGCTTCGGCCAGCACATGCGCACAGTCATGGCGGATCAGTTCGAGCGCACGCGGATCTTCGCGGGTGATGATCTCGACAGCGCCAGCCCGACCGATCGGGTCCGCAAGGTCGCGCACATCCCCATCGAGCGCATAGGCAACAGCTTTCTTGGAGAGCGATTTCGAGATGGAAGCGGCAAGCTCGCCACCGGACATTCCCGCATCGACTTCGCGGCTCGAACCATCGGGGAAGGTAATGGAAATGGCATCAGCCATGGGGTTTCTCCTATCCAGTCCCGCCAACGAGCGCGGGTGGTGATGAAGTGTATGGTGCGGGAGGCGGTTTAGCGGGTGTGGTGCGAGGGGTAAAGGGGGGATGAAGTGGGTAGTAGTTAGTGGGTAGTGGGTGGATCCGAAAGGTGACGCCAAGGATTCACTACCTACTACCTACTACGCACCCTTCACTCCGGCACCCGATCTATTCCGCTCGTGCCACCCGGACCGCATCGCGCGACGCGGCGGAGCGAGAGCCAACCTCCCCGCAGCAGTCCGTGGCGGGCGATGGCCTCATAGGCGTATTCGGAACATGTCGGCAGATGGCGGCAGGTGTTTCCGATGAAGCCTGAAAGGGTCAACTGGTAAAGGCGCACGAAGCTGACGCCGAGTACCCGCCCCGGCGTCTTGCGCCAAGGCCTCTGCCAATTGCGGGAATAGCGTCTTGTCATGACAGTCAGGCCGCCTGCCCGGCCCTCGCCTTCTCGATCTGCTCGATGCAGTCCACAACCGCGTCGAAGGTCAGAAGCGTGGAGGCATGGCGCGCCTTGTAGGCACGCACCGGCTCCAGATATTTCAGATCCGCAAAACGCCCGTCAGGCGGCGGGCCATTTTCCTTCAGCATGCGCTCCATGGTCTGGCGGAGTTCTTTCAACTCAGCGGTTGATGCGCCCACCACATTTTCGGCCATGATGGACGAGGAAGCCTGTCCAAGAGCACAGGCCCGGACTTCATGGGCAAAATCCGTCACCACACCGTCCTCCATCGTCAGATCGACGAGCACCGTCGAGCCGCAGAGCTTGGAATGCGCTTTCGCAGTGGCATCGGGGTTTTCCAGACGCCCGATACGCCCGATATTGCCAGCAAAGGCCAGAATTTTCGCGTTGTAGACGTCGTCGATCATTATTTTCCGGTCCCGGGCCCTGCTGGGGCAAGACGCATCCGCCCCTGCACCTTTAACAAAAGCGCCTGAGCCGTTATATAAGTACGGCTACCGGTTGAGGGCAAGGAGGCGAAGGCCATGCTCCACCGGGCCGCATGCCGCTTTCGGGACTGACGTTAAAGAGTTCGTCCGCGCCCGTGAAAGGATGTGACCGTTCAACTCGTTCCGGCTCCGATCGGGACTACGGGAGACGCCTTTATGGACGCAATTCTCAAGAACCAGAAGCACGCCGACACTTCAGCCAAGGCCGCAGCGGATTCCGCTTCCACCTCTCATGCAGCACGTCCGGATCGTGCGGAAGTTGAAGAGGCCGTTTTGACCCTGTTGCGCTGGGTCGGCGAGGATCCGAAGCGTGAAGGTCTCATCGAGACCCCCGCGCGCGTGGCGAAAGCCTATGCGGAAATGTTCTCCGGTTACGAGCAGGACGCCGCGGAGGAGCTTGGCCGCACCTTCGAGGAAGTCGCAGGCTATGATGACATCGTTCTCATGCGCGACCTCTCGTTCCATTCCCATTGCGAGCACCACATGGTGCCAATTATCGGCAAGGCCCATGTCGCCTATCTGCCCGACGGCAAGGTGGTCGGTCTTTCTAAGATCGCCCGCGTGGTCGACATCTATGCACGCCGCCTGCAGACGCAGGAGGCCATGACGGCGCAGATCGCCGGCGTCATCCAGGATGTGCTGCAGCCACGCGGCGTGGCCGTGATGGTTGAGGCAGAGCATATGTGCATGGCAATGCGCGGCATCCGAAAGCAGGGATCGACGACGATCACGACGCGCTTTACCGGCGAGTTCAGAAACAACAACGAGGAACAGCAGCGTTTCCTCTCGCTCATCCGGGGCTGATTTCCCACATGAATGCCATGTCCTTCACGCCGCCCCCTGCGGACAAGAAACGTCTTGAGCAGGGTGCGGAGTTCACGCCGCGCTTTGACGAAAAAGGTCTCGTGACCACCGTTGTCACGGAAAGCGAAACGGGCCGCCTGCTGATGGTTGCCCACATGAATGCAGAAGCGCTCGCACTCACGCTTCAGACCGGCATTGCCCATTACTGGTCGCGTTCGCGCAAGAGCCTTTGGAAGAAGGGCGAGACCTCGGGCAACATGCAGCGGGTGCATGCCATTGAAACCGATTGCGACCAGGACGTGCTTCACCTGAAGGTTCATGTTGAAGGCGATGGCGTCTCCTGCCACACGGGCGCGCATTCGTGCTTCTACCGCCAGGTCGAGCTGGTGGACGGACAACCACGGCTCGTTGCGCATGAGCATCTGTCACAAAAGTGATATCGAATTGGGCGCAACCGCCGCAGCTTCATCGCGTTTATCCCTCATTCACCACCTTGCGCTATAATGCGCGAGGATGAGGAGTTTCCGATGCTCGACTGGGCCTCCATACGCACAAGACCGGTGGAACGTGAACCGGTTTCACCACCGCCGGATCTGGTAGAACCGGAGAAGCCTCCGCGTCATGGCATCGCGCTTGCGCTTGGCGGTGGCGCTGCTCGTGGCTGGGCCCATATCGGTGTCCTGCGTGCCCTAGATGAAGCGGGTGTGCGCATTGACATGATTGCCGGCACCTCCATCGGCGCTCTGGTTGGTGGCTGCTATCTGGCGGGCAAGCTGGACGAGCTGGAAGAATTCGCCCGCTCGCTCACCAAACGGCGGATCCTCGGTCTCCTGGACCTCAATTTCGGCGGCAGCGGTCTGTTTGGCGGGATGAAGCTGACCACCCGGATGCAGGAGCATCTGGAAGGCATCACATTCGACGATCTCTCCAAGCCATTTGTGTGCGTAGCCGCGGAGATCCGTACAGGACATGAAATCTGGCTTTCCTCCGGCTCGTTGATCACGGCCATGCGCGCCTCCTATGCGCTGCCTGGTGTGTTCGAACCGGTCGTCTGCAACAAGCGCGTGCTGATCGACGGCGCCCTGGTCAATCCGGTTCCGGTATCGGTTTGTCGCGCGCATGAGCAGCCGCTCGTGGTCGCAGTCAATCTGCATTATGATCTTTTCGGACGGGCTGCCGTCATCAAGCACTCTGCCGATCTGCCCGAGAAGGAAGGCAAGCCTGCCGATGGCACCAAGACGCCATTGGTCGTCGACCGCGGTCCGAGCCAACGCGATGCGCGGCTCGGTATCACCGGCGTGATGGTCGAGGCTTTCAACATCATCCAGGACCGCATTTCGCGTGCCCGCATGGCAGGTGACCCGCCTGACCTGTCGTTGCAGCCGAAGCTCGGGCATATCGGCCTGACCGAATTCTACCGCGCGGATGAGGCGATCCGCCTTGGATACCAGGCGACCAAGGCACAGCTTGAAGAGATGGATCGCCTTCTGACCGTTCTGGGCTAGCGCCCGTCCGCTTCCGCCGCATCCAACAAGCGAAGCTGAACGGAACGTGTGCAGTTCCAATGATTGAGCGAAAGCGTGCCTGCCGCGTGAATTGTCGCGCCCCTGCGCGGTAGCAGGAACTGGCCGAGATCGCTTTCGGCGGCACGGAAGGCGATGGCCGGAAGCCTCGCGCCTGATTGCGATTGAAGTTCCACCTTCACATGCCCGTTGCCGACAACGCGAACATCCGAAATCCGGTGGCGAGGCACCGCAATGATGGGCGCTGCGTGACCTGCACCGAATGGGCCGGCCGCTTCCAGCCGCTCATAGAGCTCGACCGTCGCGCCATTGGCGGCAAGCGCTGCATCGATCTTGAGGCATTCCGCGTCGCGCAGCTTCGAGACGGAGCCTTCAGCCTTCTCATGGAAGAAGGCACGCAGATCTCCCAGCTTATCCTTCTGGACGGTGATGCCTGCCGCCATGGCATGCCCCCCGCCCTTGACCAGAAGGCCCTCGTCAACTGCTTCGCGCACCAGCTTGCCCAGATCGAAACCGGAAATGGAGCGACCCGAACCGGTGCCCTTGCCGTTAACGTCGAAATGGATCGCGAATGACGGACGGCGGGCATGGTCCTTCAGCCGTGAGGCGATCAGGCCGACAATGCCGGGATGCCACTGGTCGCTGGCGGTAACCAGCACCGCCGGTCCATCACCATGAGCGAGTTCGGCATCGGCTTCTTCCTTCGCCTGCGCAAGCATCTGGGTTTCCATCGCCTGACGCTCCTGATTCAGCCGGTCGAGCGTCTGGGCAATCTCGCCGGCCTCACCTGCCTCGTCGCAGCAAAGCAGCGTGGAGCCAAGTGCAGCATTGCCGATGCGCCCGCCGGCATTGATGCGCGGACCCAGAAGGAAACCGAAGTGATAGGGGTTGAGTGGTTCACCGATGCGCGAGACCCGCGCGAGTGCGGCCATGCCGGGAGACTTCATCTGGCGGGCGGCCAGAAGTCCCTTCACCACGAAGGCCCGGTTTACGCCAATCAGCGGTACCACGTCACAGACCGTCGCCATCGCCACAAGGTCGAGCATGGACAGCATGTCATAGGGCGGTGCAGCACTTTGCCGCTCGCGCAGGACGCGCGTCGTGCGCACCAGTGTCAGGAAAACCACACCAGCCGCGCAGAGATGGCCCTGCCCCGAAAGATCGTCCTCACGGTTTGGATTAACCACCGGTACGCCATGGGGCAGTGCGCCGCCAACCTGGTGGTGGTCGAGCACGACCACATCCGCGCCCGCCTCACGTGCCGCCGCGATGGCTTCCGCGCTGTTTGTTCCGCAATCGACGGTCACGATCAGCGAAGCGCGGGAGGCAAGGTCGCGCATGGCATCCGGATTGGGTCCATAGCCCTCGAAGATGCGATCGGGGATATAGATTTCGCCGGACACGCCGTGATGCTTCAGAAACAGCTTCATCATTGCCGACGAAACCGCGCCATCCACGTCATAGTCCCCGAAAATAGCCACCTTCTCGCGTCGCAGGACGGCATCAGCGATCCGCGAAGCTGCCGCATCCATGTCGGTCAGTGAAGACGGGTCTGGCAGAAGATCACGGATGGAAGGCGCAAGAAAGGCTTGAGCATCATCCACACCGACACCGCGTCCGGCCAAGACACGCGCCACGATATCCGGCAGCCCGTGGCTCTGCGCCATGGCGAGTGCGGCATTTTCCGCCCGCGGGTCGAGCCGGTGAACCCAGCCCATGCCGCGCGCGGATTTTTTCACGTCGAGAAAGAAGCGCTTTTCGCCCGTCACTTCACCACCACCTTTTCCAGATGGTCATGTGAAAGCTGACGGGCGCAATTGCAAGTGCGGTTCTTGATCAGAACTTGTCGAGATCCTGGTGGCGCGCCTTGATCTCACGCACCGTGCCCGAAGACGAGCGCATCACGATCGTATGCGTCTGGATGGAATCGCGGCCAAATTTCACGCCAGCCAGCAAATTGCCGTCCGTCACGCCGGTCGCTGCGAAGAGCACGTCGCCAGAGGCCATTTCTTCCATGCGGTAGACCTTCGCCGGATCGGAAATGCCCATCTTGGCAGCGCGTGCCACCTTTTCCTCGGTGTTGAGTTGCAGGCGACCCTGCATCTGGCCGCCGATGCAGCGCAGGGCTGCTGCCGCGAGAACACCTTCCGGCGCGCCGCCGATGCCCATATAAATGTCGATGCCGGTCTCGTCCGGATCAGTGGTGTGGATCACACCCGCCACGTCACCATCGCCGATCAGGCGGATGGCAGCGCCGGTAGCGCGCACTTCCTCGATCAGTCTTGCATGACGTGGGCGGTCGAGAATGCAGGCGGTGATTTCGGACACCGGCACGCCCTTGGCCTTGGCCACTGACTCGATATTCTCTGCGGCAGGCGCGTCGAGATCAACGATGCCTTCGGGGTATCCCGGGCCGACCGCGATCTTTTCCATGTAGACATCCGGCGCGTAGAGCAGGCTTCCCCGCTCGGCAATCGCGATGACGGCCAGCGAGTTCGGCAGGTTCTTTGCGCAGATCGTGGTGCCCTCGAGCGGATCGAGCGCGATATCCACTTCCGGCCCTTCGCCCACGCCAACCTCTTCCCCGATATAAAGCATCGGCGCTTCGTCACGCTCGCCCTCACCGATCACGACCGTGCCCTGGATCGGCAGACGGTTCAGCTCCGAGCGCATGGCATCAACCGCCACCTGGTCGGCGGCCTTCTCATCCCCCCGTCCACGAAGCCGTGCAGCAGCAACAGCGGCACGCTCGGTCACGCGGACAAGCTCCAGGGTGAGAATCCGGTCAAGGCCGGCCTGAGGGGTCTTGGGCATATAGGTCATGTCCTTAATTCTCCAGATGGGCGTCCTGCTGTCCAAGCAGTTGCACGCATTCGGGCTTCCTTCTGACAAAGAGCAGGATGCACGGCAAGTGCCGGCGCCTGTTGGCAACAGTTATGAATCGATTAGATGCGGGTGGGAGGTGGGGAATGGTGAATGGTTGGTAGTTGGTAGTAAGTAGTGGGTAGTGGGCCGAGAGATATCCACTCTTCACGCTCCCCTCTGTCCTGCCGGACTGCGCTCCGCTTGCTCCGCGCGTTCGGGCGCTGACAAAGCCAAATCGTTGGCTTTGTCTTGACCTGCGGTCAACCGCTACTCACCCCCCACGGGTGGAGAGATTGGCTGGCATAGATGTCACGCTTATCCTTCCGGATGTGGCGCCGACATGGCCGCGAGAGATCTCCCCCCATGTGGGGGAGATGTCCGGCAGGACAGAGGGGGCGCGCAGGTGCGAGAACCTTCAATCCGATTGCCCACACCCCATCATGACCACGCCCGCGAAACCGCGTCTGGTTATTGTCAAAGAACCGGGAAGACGGGCGGCCACAGTGACGCCAGTCTGAGTATCGTAAATGCGACCCTGAGGCCGCCCGTCCGGCCGCTGTCCCACCGTCGGTCGGTCACTCCGGCACCGCCTGCTGATCCCGACTGCACCTTCTTCAGGTGGTCTTTGCCGGGCAGGCGTTGCCCTTGCGGGTTCTCCGCAGCTTTCGCATCGTCTGTCACCCGATGCTACCGGCCGCCGACCTGTCGCAGGCCCTCACATGCTTCGGGTACCGAACCCGAAGGGGAGGCTGCCGCCGCCCTCCCCGACAGCCCGGTGCGCATCCGGGTTCCCGTGAGGGCGATGGGAGGAAGTGTAGTGCGGGTTGGGATGGCGGGGATGAAGTGAGTGAATAGTGAGTAGTGAATAGCGAATAGGGAGGGCCTTCATCAGCGCCGTTATTTCATGGTTTGACCATGGGTTTCAGGGCTTTGCGGTGGATGGAGGGTGGTGGAGGCGGAGATGGAGTGCATGCTGAGGTGGTCGAGTTTTATCCTCGCCGTTCCGGCATGGGTCTATGGTTCGGGACCGAGGATGGCGAGGTGTGCGGTATGCGCGGGTGAGGATAGGTTTGCGCCCTTTCACGCCCCCCTCTGTCCTGCCGGACATCTCCCCCACGAGTGGGGAGATTGGCTGGCATAGATGTCTCGCTTATCCTTCCGGATGTGGCGCCGACATGGCCGCGAGTGATCTCCCCCCTTGTGGGGGAGATGCCTGGCAAGGCAGAGGGGGGTCTCTTGGGGTGGCCCCTCGAAGTTCGAGCCCTCCTCCGTCATTTTGGCCGAGTGGAGCGAAAACCGAGCCCTCGCTCCTCGTCGCTCTTCGAACATCCCGGATAGCCTTCGGCTTCCGGGATGTCCTGTTGGATCAGGCCGCGCGTTCGATGCGGATGACCTGGGCCTTGTCGACGAGGTGACCGTCCCTGGTGATGCCGTCGACGGCCTTGCGGACGGCGGCTTCCGTGGTTTCGTGCGTGACAAGGATGACGGTCTTGTGCTGGTCGGCGGTGGCATCACCGTGCTGGACGATGGATTCCAGCGAGATTTCGCTGTCGGCCATGCGCTTGGCGATTGCGGCGAAGACGCCGGTGCGGTCGTGGACCGTCAGGCGGATGAAATAGCCGCCGGCATGGGAGCGCATGCGGGCGCGTTTGTAAGGAGTGAGTTCCCTGGCGGGCCAGCCAAAGACGGGACCGTGCTGGAAACCCGGGCGGCTCTTGGCGATGTCGGCAATGTCGCCGGTAACCGCGGAGGCCGTGGCATCGCCACCCGCACCTGGGCCGGTCAGAAGGAGTTCGCCGAGATAATCGGTCTCGACCGCCACAGCATTTGTCACGCCGTGGACCTGCGCGATGACCGAGCTTGTGGGCACCATGGTCGGATGCACGCGCTGCTCGATGCCGCTGTCGGTCTTCACCGCAACGCCCAGAAGCTTGATGCGGAAACCGAGATCGGAAGCCGCGCGGATATCCGCCTGGGTGATGTTGGAAATGCCTTCCATATAGATGTCATCGGCGGAAATCCTGCAGCCGAAGGCAAGGCTGGTGAGGATCGACAGCTTGTGGGCCGTGTCGTGGCCTTCGATATCAAAGGTCGGATCGGCTTCGGCGTAACCGAGACGCTGCGCGTCCTTCAGGCAATCCTCGAAGGAAATACCCTCGGCTTCCATCCTCGTGAGGATGTAGTTGCAAGTGCCGTTCATGATGCCGAAGACGCGGCTGACCTGATTGCCGGCCAGCGCCTCGCGCATGGTCTTGATGATGGGAATGCCGCCAGCAACTGCGGCCTCGTAGTTCAGCAGAACGCCCTTCTTTTCCGCGGCTGCCGCCAGTGAGACGCCGTGGCGCGACAGAAGCGCCTTGTTGGCGGTGACGACATGCTTGCCCGCTTCGAGCGCGGCCTTGACCGACGCACGTGCCGGGCCATCCTCACCGCCGATCAGCTCGACAAAGACCTCTATGTCCTGTGAGCGCGCCAGCTCAACCGAATCATCGAACCAGCGGGCATTTGAAACATCCACGCCGCGGTCGCGATTGCGGTCGCGGGCGCTGACGCCGGTGACGACGATCTCGCGTCCACACTGGCGGGTCAGCTCCTGCGCCTTTGCGTCAAGCATTCGAATGACGCTGGCCCCTACGGTACCAAGGCCGGCGATTCCAATGCGCAAGGCGTCTGCCATGGGGGATGTCCCTCCGGTTCTTCAGTTCTATCGAATGATGGAGCTTGCCGGCGCCGCGTCTAGCGACGCGCGGCGAGCGAAACGACGTTGTCTGCGCTTTCGCCTGCGGATGCAAGGAAGCGCTTGATGGAGCGGGCTGCCTGGCGGATTCGATGCTCGTTTTCCACAAGGGCAATGCGCACATAGTCGTCGCCATGCTCGCCAAAGCCAACGCCCGGCGCGACCGCGACATCGGCCTTTTCAACGAGCAGCTTTGAAAACTCGAGCGAACCCATGGCGCGGAAGGGCTCGGGAATCGGTGCCCAGGCAAACATGGTGGCGGGCGGCGGCGGCACGTCCCAGCCGGCGCGCGCGAAGGAATCGACCAGCACATCGCGGCGGCGGTGATAGATCTGGCGAACCTCCTCGATCTCGGTGCCATCGGAGTTCAGCGCGGCGGCAGCGGCAACCTGGATGGGCGTGAAAGCACCGTAATCCAGATAGGATTTGACGCGCGACAATGCAGCGATCAGCCGCTCGTTGCCGACTGCAAAGCCCATGCGCCAACCGGGCATGGAGAAGGTCTTGGACATGGAGGTGAACTCCACCGCAACATCCATGGCGCCTGGCACCTGCAGCACCGAAGGCGGCGGGTTGCCGTCGAAATAGATCTCCGAATAGGCAAGGTCCGACAGGATGATGATGTCGTGCTTGCGCGCAAACGCCACCACGTCCTTGTAAAAGTCGAGATCGGCGGTGAAGGCCGTCGGATTGGCCGGATAGTTCAGGATCAGCGCGAGCGGCTTGGGGATCGAATGGCGCACGGCGCGCTCAAGCGCGGGAATGAAGCCGTCGTCGGGCTCGGCCTGCATGGAGCGGATGACACCGCCCGACATGATGAAGCCGAAAGCGTGGATCGGATATGTAGGGTTCGGACACAACACCACGTCGCCTGGCGCGGTGATGGCCTGCGCCATATTGGCGAAGCCTTCCTTGGAACCGAGAGTGGCGACAATCTGCGTTTCGGGATCAAGCTTCACGCCAAATCGACGCGCGTAATAGGCGGCCTGTGCTCGGCGCAGGCCCGGAATGCCCCGCGAGGAGGAATAGCGGTGGGTGCGCGGGTCCTTCACCACATCGCACAGCTTGTCCACGATGGACTGGGGCGTCGGCAGATCGGGATTGCCCATGCCAAGATCGATAATGTCTGCACCACGCGAACGCGCGCTCGCCTTCAGCCGGTTTACCTGCTCGAATACGTAAGGCGGGAGCCTGCGGACCTTGTGAAACTCTTCCATGATGGTCTTCCGTGGTGGTGTTGGCATGCTTCTTATACGCCTTCGGCGCGAAGCGAGATAGGGCGTTTGAAGGCGTGAGCGTTCGGCTGCAGGGTAAATTATTGCCCCTGGGTCGCCTCGATCTGGGTCAGCTTTGCGCCGGCATGGCTGCGCGCGAGGCGACGAAGGCGTGCCTGCTCCGCTCGGGCGGCTGCCGCCGACGGACCTTTCGCCTGCGCTCGTCGCGCCAGTTCGAGCTCTGCAGCCAATGCGGCCCGCTCGGCATCGTCGATCTGGCGTGTCGCGGCGACAGGTGCAACATTCAGATTGGGATAGCCGTCGGGCTGGGTTGCATAACCGGGCTGAAGGGCTGCTTCGGGCGCGGTATCAACCAGATTCGCGCCGCTGCATGCGCTGAGCGCCGGTAGCGCTGCCGCAATGGCGGCCAGAGCGGCAATTCGGTTTAAATTTGCGCGTCTTGCAGCGATTTTCATATTGTTTTCCCGATGCGCGCACTACTGTGCCTGACGAAGGAGAGACTCCTTTTGCTTCAATATGTCAACATGGCGACCGAACGAGGTCCAGCGCGAATATGAACGACGACAGCAGGAAAGCAGGTGGCGCGGACCAGGATCCGTTCTTCATGCGCGATCCCGAAAAGCTGGCCGCCAATCTCGCGCGTACCATCGAGGAAGCAGGCAAGGCTGCCGGTTTCTGGAGCCGCGCGCGTGAAAGCGGGATGGTCAGCGACTCCAGCTTCGATCCCTTCGCCGACATGCTCCGGGTCTTCAGCGCGCTTGGCCAATACTGGTTTTCCGAGCCATCGCGCAGCTTCGAGGCGCAGACGCGACTTTTCACAGCCTATATGGGCGTGTGGATGCGCTCCATGCAGGAGCTGACCGGCCAGGCCGAACCGGACAAGCCCGAGGCCAAACGACCCGACAAGCGCTTTCATGACCCCGAATGGGTGCAGAACCCCTTTTTCTCTTCCCTGCGCCAGATCTATGAGGTCACCGCACGATGGGCGGAGGAACTGGTCGAGCGGGCTGATACGCTTGACGATCTGACCCGGCTGAAGGCGCGCTTCTATGTGCGCCAGATCATTGATGCTATGGCCCCGACCAATTTCGTTGTCACCAATCCCGCCGTGCTGCGCGAAACACTCAAGAGCAATGGCGACAACCTTGTTCGCGGCATGCAGATGTTTGCCGAGGACTTGCGCGAAGGTGGCGGCATTCCCCGGCTGCGCCAGTCGGACCTGGGTGCGTTCGAGGTTGGAGAGAACCTGGCCACCACGCCCGGCAAGGTGGTTGCGCGCAACGATCTGGCGGAAATCATCCAATATGCGCCGTCGACCGGGAAGGTGTTGAAGCGCCCTCTCCTGATCGTGCCACCCTGGATCAACAAGTTCTACATTCTCGACCTCAACGAGAAGCGCTCCTTCATCCGCTGGGCTGTTTCACAGGGGCATACGGTCTTCGTGATCTCCTGGGCGAACCCGGATGAAAGGCACCGTGACAAGGATTGGGACGCCTATATCGGCGAAGGAATCGAGTTCGCGCTGGACACGATCAAGGCGCGCACCGGCGAAGACGAGGTCAATGCCATCGGCTATTGCGTGGGCGGCACCCTTCTTTCAGCGGCACTGGCGCTGATGGCCGAGACAGGCGACCAACGCATTGCGTCGGCCACGCTTCTCACCACGCAGGTCGATTTCGCCGATGCGGGCGACCTGAAGGTCTTCATCGACGAGGAGCAGCTTCAGGCGCTTGAAGAGGCGATGGAGCGCAAGGGTTATCTGGAGGGCGGGCGCATCGCCATGGCCTTCAACATGCTGCGCGCGCGCGATCTTATCTGGCCCTATGTGGTCAACAACTACATGCGGGGCGAGCCGCCGCTGCCCTTCGACATGCTTTACTGGAACTCCGATTCCACCAATCTGGCTGCGGCGAACCACTCCTATTATCTGCGCAACTGTTATCTGGAAAACAATCTGGCTCGCGGGCGGGCGGAGTTGCGGGGGCGGAAACTCAGGCTTTCCAGCGTGAAGATCCCGATCTTCAATCTGGCGACAGCCGATGACCACATCGCGCCGGCATTGTCCGTCTACAATGGCAGCCGGTTGTTCGGCGGGCCGGTGGAATTCGTGCTTTCCGGCTCCGGACACATCGCAGGCGTGGTCAATCCGCCGGCACAGCGCAAATATCGCTACTGGATTGGCGAGGTTCACGAAGAGGGGTTCGAGCGCTGGCTGGAAACGGCGGAAGAGACAGAAGGCTCGTGGTGGCCGCATTGGCAACAGTGGATCGAAGCCCAGGGCAACGAGACGGTGGCCGCACGGTCATTCGGACCGGACGAGGAAGCACTTGATGATGCGCCTGGAAAATATGTCCGCAAACGCGTCTGATTGCCACGAAGTCCAAGCTTGCGCGGGGCTTGCCTAAAACTTGCCGTTTTTTACCGGCGTGTTGCAGCAACCGGAGAGATTAGTTACCAGTTCGTAACCGTTCGGTGCGTAATGCACCGTCATGATGTCGCGGGGGGCAGATTTTCCCGCCAGATACACACTGAGAGGAGTGCCGTTTGGCTTTGCTGGATTCGCGTTTCAAAGCCGGAAAAGCGAATACGCGCCTGCTTGCAGGTGTGGCTCTGGCATCTGTCCTTCTCGCCTCCTGTTCTGCCGGAATCGATTCTCCCGCACAGCTTGGGCTTCTGCCCGAGAATGGTGGGATCAGCACATCGGGGGAGACGACATTGCTCTCCGGTGGTGCGGATCTGACGCCTACCGAAATGGTTGAGCAGGGTTTTGAAACCGCGGATGCGGTTCCATCCCCGCGCCCGCAGGAAGAGGTGGTGAGCGCTCCCACCGAAGAAGTCAGTGCGGAGACGGCCGAAGAGGCTGTGGCAACAGCTGCTGCGTCCTCCCAGCCGGAAGTCACGGAAGCTGCGGATAATGACCAGGCAGGCGAAAGTGATGCGGCGGCGGCGGTGGCAGAGCTTGCGGAAGGTAACAACGCTTCCGCAGATACATCGAATGCAACACTTGCAGCTGAAGTGAGCGAGCAAAAGAAGCGCGGTTTCCTTTCGTCGTTCTTTTCGTCCACGCCAGCCAATGCAAAAACAAATCCTGCACAGCCGCTTGTAGCGGCAGCCAAACCCGAAGCCGAGAAAGCGGAAGAACCCGCTAAGCCGCTGATATCGCTGTCTTATCAGAGCGGCGATGGCTCGGACGGAATCTTGCCGGGCGTACGTCAGGGCGGTCAGCTCTTCGAGATCAGCCGAAAGGCCAATGTCGATGATGACAGCGACCTTGATCTCTACGAATCGGAATCTCCGATACAGGTGGCATCGGCGGCCGGTCTTGCACGGCTTGCGCCCAACGGCCTTCTGAAGCAGCGCGAAAGCGTAGATGTATCCTGCCTGAAGCCGGCGCTTGTGAAGATGGTCCGCCAGATCGAGCGGCGCTTTGGCAACCGCGCCGTCGTCACGTCCGGTTATCGCAGCCCCAGCTACAACAAGCGAGTTCGCGGCGCGCGCAACTCGCTTCACATGTATTGCGCCGCCGTCGACATACAGATCGATGGCGTCAGCAAGTGGGATATTGCCAAATATGCCCGCTCCCTGCCCGGTCGCGGCGGTGTCGGCACCTATTGCCACACCAATTCGGTGCATGTGGATATCGGCCCCGAGCGCGACTGGAACTGGCGCTGCCGCCGCAAGCGCTGATTTTCGACATATGGCTGCAGTAATTGGCTGCGCAAACTGTGCGGCTAGTCCAACTCGTTCTTGCAGAGGATGTCATGCCAGCAGATTTCAGTGATCCTGATGTGGTCGAAAGCTATGCGAGTCGCGTGATGCGTCATGTTCCGGGGCTTAACGACCTGCATCGAATGGCTGGTATTCTGCTGGGAGAGAACCAGCGACACGATGCGGAAATCCTGGTGCTTGGTGCCGGTGGCGGGATGGAACTGAAGGCCTTCGCTGCGATGCATGGTGACTGGCGCTTTCACGGAGTCGACCCTTCGGCAGAGATGCTCGACCTTGCGCGTGCGACCATCGGACCGCGATACATGGAGCGCGTGGAACTGCTTGAGGGCTACATCGAAGATGCGCCGGATGGTCCTTTCGACGGTGCCGCCTGTCTGCTGACCCTGCATTTCCTCGAGCCCGCACTTCGTTTGGAAACGCTGAAGCGGATGCGCCAGCGCCTGAAGAATGGTGCCCCTATCGTTGTCGCCCATCACAGCTTTGAAAAGGAAGACGGCAAGCACGACCTATGGCTCAGGCGCAATGCGGATCTCCTGATCACCGGAGGACTCGACGCCGCAAAGGCAGGCCAGACCGTCGAGGCCATCAAGAATCAACTGCCTGCCCTTTCTCAGGGGGAGGATGAAGCGCTGCTCTCCGAAGCAGGATTCGCCGATATCGAGCTTTTCTATGCCGCTTTCACCTTCAAGGGCTGGGTCGCCAGGGCCGCATGAAGGGTGCAGACATCCCCGTCGTCCCCTTTCCACAGCCCACGCTCCCTCGGATTTCTCGGGCTTTCGGCATCAAATTCCGCCGACGCAAAAAAAATTTGTCACAGAGGCTTCAAACCGGGTTGCCCGTCAGAAAGAACCCAACTATAAGCCACCTCGTCTTGAGCGCGCCCATCGTCTAGCGGTCTAGGACGCCGCCCTTTCACGGCGGAAACACGGGTTCGAGTCCCGTTGGGCGTACCAAGATATCTTCCCAAGGTATTGTAAGAATGCGGTCAGGATGGCAGTTCGCTAGTTCCTGATTTTAGCGCGCCCCAAGCTGTTTCGCCTGATTTGCGTCAGCGTGCGTCTCACCGCTTCGGCGCGCTGCAAGGGAAGCCTGACCAGACGGTTGTTGTCGATCTGCGCGACCTCGCCCGTCCTGCTATCCACGACCGACCAGGAACCGCTTTCATCCTGCACGCAGACATATTCGCCTGCGGGATCATTCATGTCGTCAATGACCTGTCGTTGCAAAGCCATGAGCCACAACGCTAGGGAACCGCTTCCGGTTGCATTGCACCAGTATTGCGCCAGCCATGGTTAACGGGATCGGGCGTCTGCCGCGATCATTTCGGCGGCCTTTTCCGCTATCATCATGACGGGTGCGGCAGTGTTTCCAGACACGATCGTGGGCATTACGGAAGCATCCACCACACGCAGCCGCTCAAGCCCGTGGACACGAAGACGCTCATCGACAACAGCATCTTCACCCTGCCCCATCCGTGCGGTGCCCACCGGGTGGAAGATCGTCGTGGCAATATCTCCTATGCGCGCCAATAGCCTCTCATCGTCCTCGATTTCCGGACCAGGCAGAAGCTCCCGAGGCTCAAAGCGCTCAAGTGCTTTGGCCTTCATCAACCGCCGCGTCAGCCTGATGGCTTTCAACGCGGTATCGCGATCTGCGGGAGCGCTCAGGTAGTTCGGCCTGATTTCCGCGGGCGCTGCCGGATCCGATGAACGCGCATGCACGCTGCCGCGACTTTGCGGGCGCAGTTGGCATACGGAAGCCGTGACGGCGGGATACGGGTGCAATGGCTCGCCCAACCTGTCCGTGCTCAGCGGCTGGACGTGATACTCCAGATCAGGCGTCTCGATGCGCGGATCACTGCGGGTGAAGATGCCAAGCTGGCTGGGTGCCATGGAAAGAGGCCCCGAACGCTTCAACAGATATTCAAGCGCAAGACCGGCCTTGCCACGCAGGCTGCCTGCGCGCTGATTGAGGGTCAAGGCATTGGCGATACGGTAGACACTTCGGATCTGAAGGTGATCCTGCAGATTTTCGCCAACTCCGTGGAGGGCATGACGCAGACGAAGCCCGAGCCGCGCGAGGATGTCCGGTCGACCGATGCCGGAGAGTTCGAGAAGCTTCGGCGTGTTCACGGCTCCGGCAGACAGTATTACCTCGCCTTTGGCACGCGCCAGGCACAATTCGCCGCCTTGGCGATAGAGAACACCCGAGGCACGGCTGCCGTCCAGTACGACCTCGCGGGCTTCCGCATTCTTCACAACGCGCAGATTGTCCCGCTTCAGCGCAGGCGCAAGAAATGCCTTGGCTGCGTGCCAGCGCACGCCCCCACGCTGGTTGACCTCGAAATAGCCCGAACCTTCATTCGTACCGGTGTTGAAGTCGTCGCTGCGGGGTATCCCCAGTTCTTCGGCAGCATCACGGAACGCGTCGAGGATTGGCCAGGACAGCCGCTGGCGTTCGACGCGCCATTCGCCACCTGCCCCGTGATGCTGCGACTGTCCTCCATGAAAATCCTCGTGGCGCAGGAAATAGGGCAAGACATCATCCCACCCCCAACCCACATTCCCCTGCTGGCGCCAGCCGTCATAGTCGGCAGCCTGCCCGCGCATATAGATCATGCCGTTGATGGCAGAGCATCCGCCCAGCACCTTGCCGCGCGGATAGTTCAGGCTGCGCCCGTTAAGGCCGTTTTCGGCCTCTGTCTTCAGCATCCAGTCCGTACGCGGATTGCCCATGCAAAAGAGGTAGCCGATGGGAATGTCGATCCAGTGGTAACGGGCGGAGCCGCCCGCTTCGAGCAACAGCACGCGGTTGCGCGGATCGCGGGTCAGCCTGTTTGCCAGCACGCAACCCGCGGAACCCGCCCCCACGATGATGTAGTCGAACTCTCCCTCTTCGCGCATGAATGCCTTTCTCCCCCCGACATCTGCGTGTCAGGCACAGTAGCAGCTTAATTGCCGACGAAAAGACAAAGCCACTTGTGGTCCAGCCGCTGTGCACCTGATGGACAGAGGCGGCTTGAGGTTTGACGGCATCTGCTGCGTTCACGATAAAGGCAGCTGCATTTATCCACGGCAGCGACGAAGGCGGCACGAATGGCTCTGGCAGTTCTGGACCGAGCAGCGCGACACGCGCATTGGCTTCTCGTGGCCGGACTGCTCGTCGGCATTGCCTCTCCCACGCTTGCATTGATGTTGAAGCCATGGATTGCGGAGATGATCGCGGCCATGCTCTTCCTTGCAGCCTTGCGCGTGGGGCCGCGCAAGCTCATCGGTGCCGGTGCGGATTTTTCACGATCCCTTTGCGTGGCGCTCGTGCTGCAGCTGGCCCTGCCGGTCGGACTTTATTTCTCGCTCACGGCTCTTGGTGTCCAAGGCCCAATCCTTCTGGGTTTGATGCTGATGTCGGCGGCGGCTCCCATCTCGGGCAGTCCCAATCTCGCGATCATCATGGGCGGCGACCCGGCACCTTCGCTGAGGCTTCTTGCCGTTGCGACGGCGATCTTGCCACTGACTGCGATACCCGTCTTCTGGCTGAGCCCCGCGCTGGGAACGCCTGGCGAGATCTTTGCAGCCGCCGCACGTCTGCTTGCGGTCATCGCGATAGCGGTGGCAGCCGCCTTTCTGGTGCGCGCAAAGTTCCTGCCTGATCCCGACCTGAAACAAACGCGGATGATCGACGGGCTGTCCGCCATCCTCATGGCGGCGGTTGTCGTCGGGCTGATGTCAGCCGTTGGTGAAACGCTGTTGGAAAATCCGCGGCTGCTCGCATTCAATCTTGCCGTCGCGTTCGCTGCCAATCTTGTCCTTCAGATCGTGGCGCTTCTGGTTGCGCGCCGCTTTTTCAATGCCACGGATTCAGTTGCTTTTGCCATCGCGGCAGGCAACCGCAACATCGCGCTCTTCCTGACCGCACTGCCCGTAGCGGTTACGGATCCGCTGCTGCTTTTCATTGGCTGTTTTCAGATCCCGATGTATCTGACGCCCATGATGATGGGCAGAATCTATAGACGGGCGACATCGGGACAAGGTGCATGAAGTTCGATCCGCCGCTGATCACGGCGCGTCTTGTGCGCCGCTACAAGCGTTTTCTCGCCGATGTGATCCTCGAAGACGGTAGTGAAACCACCGTGGCCGTGCCCAACACCGGCTCCATGCTGGGGCTGACCACGCCCGGCTCGCGCGTGCTTCTATCCCGGTCAAACAACCCGAAGCGCAAATATCAGCACAGTCTGGAAGTGGTGGAGGCTGACGGGATCTGGGTCGGCATCAATACCGGTCTGCCGAACAGGCTCGCGCGCGAGGCAATCGAGGCAGGACTTGTCACTGATCTCGGTGAATATCCGGTGATCCGGCCGGAGCAGAAATATGGCGAGCGCTCACGCATCGACTTTCTGCTTGAGCATCCGGAGCGTCCGTCTGCCTATGTGGAGGTGAAGAATGTCCACTTCATGCGACAGGCGGGACTTGCAGAATTTCCCGATACGGTAACGGCACGCGGGGCCCGGCATCTGGATGAGCTGGCAGCAATGCGCGCGCAGGGATACCGCGCGGTGATGCTTTACGTCGTGCAGCGCGGCGACTGCCATCGCTTCAGGCTATGCGAGGATCTGGATCCTGCATATGCTGCCGCATTCGCCCAGGCGCGTGCTGCCGGGGTTGAAGCTTTTGCAATTGGGTGCCACATCAGTAGAGATGGGATAACACCCCACGGCCTGATCGAACTGGATATCTAAGCTACAATGGTCACCTATCTCGACGCCGAAACGGCACCCCTGCGCAATACGGGTCAAATCCGCCTCTATGGAGAGGAAGGGTTCGAAGGCATGCGCAAGGCCTGCCAGCTTACCGCGCGCTGTCTGGACGAACTGGTGGACATGGTGCAGCCCGGCGTCACCACGGAAGCCATCGACCGTTTCGTCTTCGAATTCGGTGCCGACCACGGCGCAGTGCCTGCCACTCTGAACTATCGCGGCTACAAGAAATCGAGCTGCACCTCGATCAACCACGTGGTCTGCCACGGCATTCCCGACACCAAGCCGCTGAAGGAAGGTGACATCGTCAATATCGACGTCACCTATATCCTCGACGGCTGGCATGGCGATTCAAGCCGCATGTATCCCGTGGGGCGCATCAAGCGCGCGGCAGAGCGGCTGCTGGAAGTCACCCATGAATGCCTCATGCGCGGTATAGAAGCCGTGAAGCCCGGTGCCCGCACCGGCGCAATCGGCCATGCCATCCAGTCCTACGCGGAAGCCGAGCGCTGCTCGGTGGTTCGCGATTTCTGCGGCCATGGTTTAGGTCAGCTTTTCCACGACGCGCCGAACATCTTGCATTATGGCAGCCCCAACGAGGGAGTCGAGATGCGGCCGGGCATGATCTTCACCATCGAGCCGATGATCAATCTGGGTCGCCCGCATGTGAAGGTTCTGTCGGACGGGTGGACTGCGGTCACACGCGACCGCTCCCTTTCGGCGCAGTATGAGCATTCCATTGGCGTCACGTCCGAGGGTTGTGAAATTTTCACGCTTTCACCTAAAGGACTCGACCGGCCCGGACTTCCTTCGTAACCTGTGCCCTCGTTCACACCGAGCGGGGGCGGTCTGATGGACAATGGCGACGAGCGGGATTTCTTTGCCGAGAGCCCTGCCCTTCTTGAAGGCAAGGCTTCAGGGCAACCGCGTGCTCGAGTTTCGAGCGCGAGCAAGGCAACAAAGCCGAAGAAGCACTATGAGGGTCACCGGGAACGGTTGAGAGAGCGTTTCAGCGAGTCCGGCCCCGATGCGCTTGCCGATTATGAGCTTCTGGAGATGTTTCTTTTCCGCTCGATACCGAGGGCGGACACCAAAGCGCCGGCCAAGGCCTTGCTTGAGCGTTTCGGCTCGATCGGTGAAGTCCTCGGAGCCTCGCCACAGCTTCTGACGGAAGTGTCCGGCATCGGCGATGCGGTTGCGCTTGATCTCAAACTTGCGGCGGCGATGACGCAGCGCATGTTGAAGGCGCAGGTTCGTGACCGTCAGGTTCTGTCCTCCTGGAGCCAGGTCATCGACTACTGTCACGCAACCATGGCCTATGAGACGGTCGAACAGTTCCGCATACTGTTCCTCGACCGCAAGAACGTACTCATACGTGACGAGCAGCAGCAGTCGGGAACGGTCGACCACACGCCGGTCTATCCGCGTGAGGTCGTGCGCCGGGCACTGGAACTTTCCGCCAGCGCCATCATCCTGGTGCACAATCACCCATCAGGCGATCCCACACCTTCGCGAGCCGATATCGAGATGACAAAGATGATCATCGAGACCGCCCGACCGCTGGGCGTCACGGTCCATGATCACATCATAATCGGGAAGAAAGGGCATGCGAGCTTGAAGGGCATGCAGCTGATATAGCATCTATTGCCAGCAGAGCCATACTGGCTACAGCGAGCGCTGGAAGGCGGGCTGGAGCTGATCTACTTTCAACAAGAGGCTGTGCGCGGCAATACCCCCGCCATTGTCTTCACTATCCCCGACGGTGGAATCGATGGCGTGGTCGCCTATCTCGCTTCCAATGGCGTGACCATTGTAACGCCAGTCAGCGAAGCACCCGGTGGATGGAGCGCGGATTTTCTCGACCCGGATGGTTTCGGTCTGGGCCTGTGGCAATCGCAGGAACTTCCACGGTCGCTAAAGTAACCTCACCAGGGGCGCGCATTCGAGCGATTTATCGCTTCATCGAGTGAGCGCCCCATGGTGCAACATACGCTCTTCAGCTTGCGTTCTGGTTCAGCCAGCGGAACCAGGCGGATTCATCACCGTGGAAGACGTTCAGATCGATCCGCCCCTCCACGCCGGAGCTCAGGCCAGAACCGGAATATTGCCAGAAGACCCATTTGCGGCCGGGATAGACCTGCGAGGGATGCTCGGCGACGGCTCGGAGCCAGAAGGGGTGGTTCGGGAACGCGCCCTTCAGGTTGTCCTCATAGAAATCGGGTGCGGTATAGATGATCGGGCGCTGGCCGTAGTGACGCTCCAGCCGGTCGAGAAATACCTGCATCTTCTCGATGATTTCCGCACGCGACGGCTTCCACTTGCAGCTTGACTGGTGGTTCCATTCGACATCGAGAACAGGGGGAAGAGCGCCTTTGACCTTGGGCACGTTGCGGATGAACCATTCTGCCTGATCCTTCGCCGTGCGGCACCAGAAGAAGAAGTGGTATGCGCCGCGCTTGATGCCCGCGCGATCTGCACCATCCCAGTTTTTCCTGAACATCGGGTCGATGTGATCGACACCGTCCGTTGCCTTGATGAAGGCGAAGTTTGCGCCATTCCTGCGCAGGGTGTTCCAGTCAATGTCGCCCTGCCAGCGCGAGACGTCCACTCCGTGCACGGCGTGGTGCTGCGGCTTGACCTTGCCGAAATTGATGGGATGCGCATCGCGGAACTTTTGCGAATAGACCTTGCCGCTCGTCGATTCTGGTCGGCGTTCGGGCTGGGGTGCTTTCAGCAGCGCGACCTGCTCGAGCGCCGGCGTGTGAAGTTTCTCAGGCTCTGCAATCGCAGTCATTCCCGCTTCGGAGACGTGCTGGATGGTCTCCTGCGCAACGGTGCCCACAGCCTCGGCCGGACGCGGGATCGAGCCCGTCACCTCGCTTGAGGTCGAGCCGACATCAAGTGCCGTGTCGATGTTCCCTGCTCCGCAAGCAGAAAGCAGAAGAGAAAGCAAAACAGGTTTAAGGACGGCACGAATACGCATGAACAACCTTCGGGAAAGAGATTTACCCGAGGCAGGATCTGATCCACCCCCAGATGAAGGGGAATGTTATGCGAGAGTCACAAATAAAGTTTGAATCAAGTTCTTAAGGATTGCGGCAGCGAGAAGGCATTTCCCGCTACCGCTTTCGCAGCTCCGGCGTCAGGCCTTCTCGTACCAGCCGCCCATCACTACCTTGGTGGAGGCATTGGAAGCGGCAACCTGCTCGGCAAAGGCTTCCACGTCGCTGTCGCGATAGTGGTATGGATAGACATGCTCGGGCTCGAACTCGGCCACGGCAGACGCCGCCTGATCCACGGTCATCGTATAGGGCAGGTTCATCGGCACGAAGGCGATGTAGATGTCTTCCAGCGCACGCATCTCGGGGATGTCTTCCGTATCACCGGCAATATAGATGCGCTTGCCACCGGTGGTCAGGACATAGCCGTTGTCCCGGCCTTGTGGATGGTATTGCAGCCGGTCTTCCGTGGTGTTGTAGGCCGGAATGGCCTCGATCTGTATTCCGTCCACGTCCTGGCTGTCGCCATTGGCCATGGAGCTTGCGCGCGACTTGAGGTCTTCGCCAAGCATCTCGAAAACCGCCGGGTTCGTGATGAGCTTCGTGTTCTCACCAACGATCGCGTTCAGTGTCTCGGCGTCGTAGTGATCGCCATGCTCGTGCGTTATCAGGATGAGATCGGCCTCTGGCATGCCTTCATAGCTTGCCGCACCGCCGACGGGGTCCACATAGATCACGCGATCGGGCAACTCCATGACGAACGAGGCGTGCGAAACCGGATGGATGATCACCTGCCCGGTTTCCAGAGCATAGGCATCGCCGCCATCGGTCTGTGCGGCGGCGATCGAAGGAAAACCAAGCTTGGCAGCGGCAAGTGCCGATACGCCAAGCGCGATTGTGTGTCTGCGATTGAGTTTCATGAAAGCCTCCTGGTGCATCCTGCAACTGAAGTAGGGCCTGCAGGACAATCTTCCAGAAGAGCACCGAAGATGTCATGACAATTTAAGGTGAATGGAGCGGCGCGTGTGACGCCGCCCCCAGATCGGCCGCTACGGGCAGGGATTGCCTACCTTCTGGTGGATCTCGTCTACCGCCTTCTGCATCTCCTCCGTCCATGTCACGTCGGCGGAATCGATGGCCTCCTTGAGCTGGTCCATCGTTGTGGCCCCGATGATGTTGGACGTGACGAAGGAACGCGAGGTGACAAAAGCGTTGGCGAAAAGTGCCGGCGCCATGCCGAAGGATCGTGCAAGATTGTTGTAGGCGAGGAATGCCTCCGCAGCTCCGGCGGTCTCGTAGCGCTGCAGCCGGTTGAACAACTGCTTGCGCGAGCCTTCCGGCAATGCGCCGCCATCATATTTGCCCGTCAGATAGCCCTGTGCGAGCGGAGAATAGGCGAGAAGCGAAACGTCTTCGCGGGTACAGGCTTCTGCCAGGTTCACCTCGAACAGACGATTGACCAGATTGTAGGCATTCTGGATCGACTGAACACGCGGACCGACGCCCTTGTCGGATTCGGCGAGATACCGCATCACTCCCCAGCTGCTCTCATTGGACAGGCCGAGATGGCGTATCTTCCCGGCCTTAACGAGTTCGTCGAAGACAGCCAGTGTTTCGGCGATGGGCGTCGCGTCTTCCAGAGGCGCGGGAACCTCGTTCAGGCGGTTGGGGTTGGCGCCGAACTTGATTTCCCGGTCGGGCCAATGGATCTGGTAGAGATCGATATAGTCGGTCTGCAAACGTTTCAGCGACTTGTCGATCGCATCCATGATGTCCGCGCGCACGAGCCTGGAGGGGCGGCCCCCACGGAACCACTCGTTCGCAGTACGACCGACGACCTTGGAGGCGAGCACCACATCCGAACGCTTGCCGGTCTTCTTGAACCAGCTGCCTATGATGCTCTCGGTGCTGCCCTGCGTCTCGGGCTTGGGCGGGATGGAGTAGAGCTCGGCGGTATCGAAGAAATTGATACCGCGCTCCAACGCATAATCCATCTGCTCGTGGCCTTCGGCCTCGGTGTTCTGTTCGCCCCAGGTCATGGTGCCGAGGCAGATTTTCGAGACGTGGAGGTCTGTGCGACCAAGCTGGCGCTTTTCCATCGGGCTTCTCCGGGATGAGGCGCGCGAAGGAGATGCGCGCAGGAATGACACGGCACCGATATAATGGCTGATGCGCAGAAGGCAAAGTCTGCAGCGCATAGAGCGGTACGCCCCTGCTGGCTCAAGCCATTTGTCTTGTTTCTGCCACAGCAATGACTACAACCATTCGCGGCAGCCTGGCGGCCCCTGCCCTTTTCCATCGGAATTTCATATTCCGGTCGCCTCAGAACATGAGAGTTTCAAATGACAGCGCTGGCAACGGGCGCGGGCGCGCCACCGGTCAATCCATGGATTCGCGAAGCACGGGCGATGCTTGTCCTCGCCTGGCCGATGGTGCTGACCAATCTTGCGCAAACGGCGATGACGGCGACCGATGTCATGATGATGGGCCGCCTCTCCCCCGACACGCTTGCCGCAGGCACGCTTGGCCACAATTTCTATTTCCTGCCGGTGATATTCGGCATCGGGCTGTTGACGGCAACATCGCCCATGATGGCAAGCGCGCTCGGTCGCAAGCAGCGCTCCTTGCGCGATGTCAGACGCACGGTGCGCCAGGGATTGTGGGCAGCCATCGCCCTCTCGATCCCGATCTGGTTTCTGCTCTGGCATACCGAGTCGGTAATGCTTGCCATGGGGCAGTCGGCGAAACTGTCGGCGCTCGCGGGTGATTATGTGCGGGCGCTGCAATGGGCCGTACTTCCCTTTTTCGGCTATATCGTGCTGCGTTCCTTCATCTCAGCTCTGGAACGACCGGGATGGGCTTTGGTCATTGCCTTCGCGACCGTCGCCTTCAACGTTCTGGCCAATTGGTGCCTGATGTTCGGCAACTGGGGCTTTCCCGCCCTTGGCATTGTCGGTTCCGGCCTTGCGACCACGCTCTCCAGCATCTTCCTGTTTCTGGGGTTGGTGATTGTGGTTGTCATTGACCGGAATTTTCGGCGCTACCAGCTTTTCGGCCGCTTCTGGAGACCGGACTGGCCGCGGTTCTTCGGCTTGATGAGGCTCGGCATGCCGGTGGCCGCGATCCTCACCTTCGAAGTGTCGATATTCAACGCCGCGGCCTTCCTGATGGGTCTGATCGATGCGGTGTCGCTGGCCGCTCATGCCATTGCCATACAAATTGCCTCGGTTTCCTTCATGATTCCGCTTGGGCTAAGCCAAGCGGTGACCGTGCGGGTGGGCCGTGCGTATGGTGCCCGCAATTCCGAGGGCATCACGCGGGCCGGCTGGACCGCATTCGCAATGGGCGTCGGCTTCATGAGCCTGATGGCGCTGCTGATGTATGGCGCACCACATCTGCTGATCGGCGCATTTCTCAACCTGAACGATCCGGAGAATGCAGTCGTGATCCAGGTCGCGGTGACCTTCCTTGCACTGGCCGCTCTCTTCCAGATCGTCGACGGCGCGCAGGCCGTGGGAGCAGGCATGCTGCGCGGACTGCATGACACGACCGTGCCGATGATCTATGCGGCAATCGGATATTGGGGCCTTGGCCTGCCACTCGGTGTCATCCTCGCCTTCCCGCTTGGATATGGTGGAGTGGGCATCTGGATCGGGTTGTTCACGGGTCTGGCGATCGTGGCGGTTCTGCTTATCAGCCGCTGGCTGAAGCGCGACGCACTCATACCTTTTGCGGCTTGACCCTGCGGTTCTTCGCCTCATCAATCAGCATGTTGGCGACCTGCATGCGAATGATTGCGCGTGCGCGCAGATGCTCGGGCACGCGGTCCGGGTGGTTGTGCTTGGCAAATTCTCGGCGCGCGCGGTCCAGTTCCTCGGCGCGCTGACGCTGCTTCAGGCCAAGTTCGCGCGCAATATCATCAGGCTCTATGGAAGGCATCGGCTCAGGTTCTGCCGCCTTCCTCTCTTCCAGGTATTCCCCGTAAGCAGAAGCTGCGCGCTTGGCGTCGATGGTGATGCGGCCGGAGTGCAATTCTTCTGCGACAGCCAGATAGTCGAGCGTCGGCTGAAGCGAAGCACCATCATGCTCACGACCGGCCTCAGCCATCATCTCATCGAGCAAATCCGCGAAATTCGGACTGCTGCTGGCCACCATTCTGCATGATCCTTTACTGAAATTCCCGAAGGAACCGATTCAACGGGCGAACCTAAGGTCCTGAAGTTTATGAATGTTGAACGGCGTTGGCCGCATTTGGATGCAATCATCGAAATGATTTTTCACAATCCTGCCAGTGGAAAGACATATTCGAACTGCTAGATTGCCGCAGCGCTTCACAATGCGAATCCGGGGGTCTCATGAAACGCCTATGCCTTTCGCTCGCCAGCCTTGCGGTCGTTTCCGTTGCTCATGCGCAGACCCCGCCGTTTCTAGACAATCGTTCCACACCGCAGACGCTGGTCGAATCGCTCTACAATGCGATCAACCGGCGGGAATATTCGCGCGCCTTCAGCTATTTCGAGACGCCGCCGGCAGCAGATTTCCAGACCTACGCTCAAGGTTTCGAGGGCACAGAGCGCGTTGACCTGCACACTGGCAAAGCGGTGATTGCCGAGAAAGACGGCACCCGCATATATCATCTGCCAGCCGCCATCGCCGCACATCAGGAAGACGGTTCGAGCCGCCTGTTTGCGGGGTGCTATGAGATTGCCGCTGCCAGTGAAGGCGAGAACTTCCAGCCTCTGCGGATCACCTCCACGCAGTTCACGACGAGTGACGCTGAGGTTCTGGAAGGCGCCGTTCCCGAAGATTGCGCTGTCGAAGGCGAAGTGGTCGAGACGGACAGTCTCGCGCAGTCGGCGCGCGACGTCTTCACCACGGTCTATGGCGAGGCGTGTCTGCGCGCCCGCGAAGAAGGCCTGGTCGAGCCCGATGAATATACGATCAGCTATATCCTGCCCTATGACTCGGCGGACCAGCCGAAGCGGGAGAAGCGCCTGTTCCGCTTCTTTTGCGACAGGGGCGCCTATAACGAGACCCATGTCTATCTCGCCGAAAGCGAACTGGGCGGGGTGGTTCCACTTCGCTTCGCGTCTCCGGATATCGTGGTGGACTACGAAAATGGCGATCCCGAAGGTGAAGTCGAGGAAATCCGCATCACCGGCTATGGCGCTCAGGACATGATGGTGAATTCCGAGTTCGATCCGCAGGAGCAGACGATCACCACATTTGCGAAATGGCGCGGCCTCGGTGACGCATCATCCAGCGGGATCTGGCTTTTCAGGGAGGGCGAATTCCACCTTGTGCAATATTCGGTCGATGCGTCCTATGACGGCGAGAGCAATCCGGAATTGTTGCTCGACTATTTCACCGGCCCCTGACTTCAGCCGCCGCCGAGCATCCAGTTGAGCGTGTCGCGCCAATCGATCATGCGGATGGGTGTGCCGTGGTTGCCGGTTTCGAACCGGACCATGCGAACGGGATGACGCCTGGCCTTCAGACGCGTGTAGAACTTCTCCACCTGCTGCACTGAAAAGACCGGATCACGGCTGCCATGCGCCAGCATGACCGGCACATTGGCCGTGAATGCGGGTGTGTTGTCGAAGCCGTCATCCCACATCGAGCCCAGCAGAACCAGGCCGCCTAGCCTGGTGACAAGCTCGGCTTTATGCGCCAGCCGCCAGCACAGCGCCCCACCCATGGAGCCACATGCAATGATGACGGGAGCGCGTGGAGAGCGGGTCGCATAATGGCTGACCAGTGCCGTGATCTCAGCCGCGCCACGATCACCGAAATCGGTGAAATCGGGGACGAGATACAATCCGCCATTGCGGGTCGCCAGGTTCTTCAGACGATTGAAGTTTCCGCCAAAGGTGAAGTCATCCGCACCCTGCTTGCGGCTGCCACCCTGCCCGTGCAGGTAAAGGACCATGAACCGTGCACCGGTTTCCTTGCCGATGACGAAGTGGCGGATCGTGCCAAGGCTTGTCCTGAGTGACAGATCGCGCTGCTGGCGACGCACGCCCGTGTCCAGATAGCGCCGCTCGGCGCGACGCTCCGGTATGGCGTCGCGACCATTGATGTCACGCATTTCGTTGTAGTCGACGACGCGATAGGCGCCACCATCGCGGCTCTCGATGATGCCGGGATAGGCGAAGAGCTGGTCCTTGTAGGGACGTATTTCGGCCGCCTCGGCACTGAAGGAGAACAGCAGGATACCGGCCAGCAGGCGAAAGATCATCCGAAAATCCCTATTCAAACGTTCCGCCTGCAGCTTTGAGCGCCTCTGGCGTGTCGAGGTCAAGATGGGCGGCGCTGCCAATCTCCACATCGATCACGGGAAGGGCTGCACTTTCGACGATATGCCGCGCACCGGTGTCTCCCTCCAGCTTCTCGATCTCGGGGAAAAGCGCACGTGGGAGAATAACGGGATTTCCGCGCTTGCCGGCATGGGTGGCGCGGATGATGGCGGTTCCCCCGGCATCGCGAAATGCGTCGATCATGCGATCCACATGCGTTGCAGCTATACGCGGCATGTCGGCCAGCATGACCAGCACTGCGTCCGTTCCCTCAGGCATGTAACGGAGGCCCGCTTTCAGGGACGAGGCTAGACCGGTGGCGTAGAGACGGTTTTCGCAGAAGTTTATCGGAAGATCGCCCAGTTCCTCGCGGATCATCGATGCTTCATGGCCCAGCACCACGCTCACGCCCGAAAGGGCGGCTTGTTGCAGCATTTCCGCACACCCGCGCACCAGGCTTTTGCCTTTCATTCGCGCCAACAGCTTGTTCGAGGGGCCCATGCGGCGCGATTGCCCCGCTGCAAGGAGCAGGCCGTGGACCTTGAGCGCCCTGCCCCTGCTGCTTGCCTTCTCGCGCGGATGGGGACGCGACGCGATTTCGCTCAACAATCCACCCACCCCCATGGCCGCAATGTCTGCTGCCTGCACAGGAATATCCGCGGTGATCCGGTCAAGGACCCAGTCAAAGCCATTGAGTTTCGGACTGCGGGCGCATCCCGGTGCACCAAGCACGACCTTGCCATCCAGCGAACCAAGCACAAGCAGATTGCCCGGATCGACCGGCATGCCAACACGCTCCACCGTTCCACCGGCCTGCCTTATGGCGGCGGGCAGAACATCGTTCTCGTCACATACTGCCGAGGCGCCAAAAATGATGATCAGATCGCTTGCACCTCTGATGCTGTCGATGGCCTCGGCCAGTGCCAGCTCATCATGAGCCGGTCGCAATTCGCGAATTATCCGGCTTTTCGAACGTGCAAGCCGCTCTGCCGTTACGGCGCTCGTCTTGTCCAGAACACTGCCTTTTGTCCCGGGCAAATCCGTCTGGATCAGTCCCACCTGCAAGGCGCGGAACGGGAAAAGCTGCAGGGCCGTGGTCTTGAGCGTCTCGAGAGCCGTCTCCAGCGCCCGTCTCGATGAAGCGAAGGGTATGATCTTCACCGTCGCCACCATCTGGCCGATCTGGACGTTCGAGTAATCCGGCAGTGTTGCGAGTGTCAGTGCCGGATCAACCGCATTCATCCGGTCGACGACAGTCCGCTCCACGCGCAGCACACCGGCCATGCTGGCGTGCAGGTTCACGCGTCCGGTGGAAGGAGCGCGGGCTTCGATGGCAGCCGAAACAAGCGGTTCGGCCAGCATGCGAGCCGCATCGTCTTCAGGAATGTCCGCCTCTTCCAGCAAGGCGGCGATGACCGTTTCCACGCCTGCGTCACGCAGACGGACAATATCGTCGGCATCGAGCCTATGCGCTTTCCTGAACCGGCGATCGCCCACGGTGAGCGTATGCGCGAGCACCGCACCTTCAGCTTCGTCCAGAGGAAGTGGACCGAACTTCACGCCGCGCGCGCTCCGGCAACTTGCAGTCCGCGCTTGCGCAATGCCTCGATGATCTGTGCGAGTGTCGCAACCGCAATCTCCGGCGGGTTCGCCGCTCCGATATCCAGACCGATGGGCGCGTGGATGCGGGCGATCTGCTTGTCGCTCAATCCCGCCTGCTTCAGGCGCTCAATGCGCGCTGCGTGCGTCTTTCGGCTCCCCAGCGCACCCACATAGAAGCAATCGGCCTTGAGGGCGGCTATGAGCGCATGGTCATCGATCTTGGGATCATGGGTCAGTGCTGCGACTGCCGTATAGGGATCAAGCGGTTCCTGCGCGAGTACCGTTTCCGGCCAGTCGGCGCTCAGTCTTGTATCAGGGAAACGCTCAGGCGTTGAAAAGGCCGTGCGCGGATCGACGATGTGGAGGTCGAAGCCGGAAAGCCGCGCCATGGGCGCCAGCGCCTGGCTGATATGAACCGCCCCGATAACCACCAGACGCGGTGGCGGCAAATGGGGATTGAGGAAGAAGGTTCGCCCGTCGACCTCCGCGGTAAATGCCTTGCCCTGGCGAAAGGCGCGCAGCACCGCCTTGCCCAGAAGACCAGCGACCACATCGCTTTCCTCAATCACGCGATCGCGTCCGTCACCCAGGTCGGTGACGTGAACCGCGGCTTGACGATTCATGCGCAAGGCATTGAGTTTCTTGAGGCTGTAGGGGTCCATCTAGCCCAGACGCTCCACGTATACACGGATGCGACCGCCGCAGGAGAGGCCGACGCGCCAGGCGGTCTCATCAGCCACGCCAAATTCAAGCATCCGCGGCTCGCCCGTTTCCAGCACCTCTGCAGCCTCGGCGATGACTGCGCCTTCCACGCAACCACCGGACACAGAGCCCTCGAAATTGCCGTCGGCGTCAATCACGAGATGGCTGCCGGTCGGGCGCGGTGCAGAGCCCCAGGTTTCAATGACTGTGGCGATGGCAACATCACGACCGGATGCCATCCAGGCTTCCGCCGTTGCCAGCGGGTCCTGCTTCTTCATCGGATTTTCAGGCTCTGCCATGGGCTCCTCCGGGACCTGCAGTATGGGCCGTGGCATGAGGTTTTGCCAAGGGTTTCCACGCTTTTCGATCGGCCCCTGAAAGCGCGTCGCAAAGATCGGAAATGGCTTCAAGCGAGTGGACGGGCCGTAACTCGTCAACATGAGGCAGCATTGCCCGCACCCCGCGTGCCTTCGGCTCGAAACCGTCGAAACGCAGGAGCGGGTTGACCCAGATCAACCGGCGGCATGACTTGGAGAGGCGTTCGGTCTCACGCTCAAGCAGATCAATACGATCCCGCTCCAGCCCGTCGGTCATAAGGATGACGGTCGCGCCCTGCCCCAGCACGCGACGCGACCAATCCATGTTGAAGACATGCAGTGCCTCTCCGATACGCGTACCGCCTGACCAGTCTTCCACCGCCTTCGTGCATTCGGCCAATGCCTCGTCAGGGTCCCGGTGGCGAAGCTGACGGGTGAGGTTCGTCAGGCGCGTGCCAAAGACGAAGCTGTGAACATGCCTGCGCCTTTCGCTCAACACATGCAGAAAATGCAGGAAGATACGCGAATACTGGCTCATGGACCCGGAGATATCGGCCAGCACGACCAGCGGCGGTTGCACTGAGCGCGGCGCGGTAAAGCGGGGCAGGATGAGATCGCCTCCCGTTCGAAGGCCGTGCCGCATCATCGCCCGCGGGTCCAAGCGCCGACCGCTTGCGACAGGCTGATGGCGGCGCGTCTTCACCCGGTCGTGGGGCATGATCATCTTGCGCATGGCACGGCGGGCAAGTTCTAGCTCCGCGGCGCTCATCTGCGCAAAGTCGCGGCTACGCAGTACCTCGCTGGCCGACAGGCTGAAGCGCGCGTCGATCTCGATCTCGGTATCCGGTTCCTGTTTGCGCTCACGTTCGGGTGGCTTTGCCAGCGCTTCGGAGGCGCGTTTCTCGCCGCTGCGCGGTTTTTCGCGCTGCGCACCTGCCGGTGCAACGGGTGAAAGCATCGCGAGCATTTTCTCGACCAGTTCGCGCGAGCGCCAGAACAGGCGGAATGCCTCGTCGAAGACCGCATGATCCTCATGCCGCTTCACGAGAACGGCATGAAGTGTCCAGTAGAAATCTTCCCGGCTGCCAATGCCAGCGGCCAAAACCGCATTAATCGCATCGGTGACGGAAGCCGGTCCGACATTGAGCCCCGCCTTGCGAAGGGAACGGGCAAAATGGACGATGTTCTCGCCAAGCCGACCTTCCGGCTCACGGGTATCAGCCATCTCTTCGGGACGGGCCATGCAAACCTCAATCCGCCGTGGCGAGTTCCGAGCGCACTTCCTCGAGAAGACGCGCGCTTTCCCCCTCGCCCAGACGCGCGATGTCATCCTGATATTTCAGGAGCACGCCCAGCGTGTCGGAAATGGTCTGCGGGTCGAGGGCGAGCCGATCAAGCTCGGTCAGAGCGGTCGCCCAATCGATCGATTCGGCCACACCGGGCACCTTGAACAGGTCCATCTGGCGCAGGCGCTGCACATAGGCCACGACTTCCCCCGAAAGCCGCGCGCTTGCATCCGGCACCTTGCGGCTGACGATTTCCAGCTCACGCGCGGCATCGGGATAATCCACCCAATGATAGAGGCAACGGCGCTTCAGCGCGTCATGGATCTCGCGGGTGCGGTTCGTTGTGATGATGACGATGGGCGGCTCTGCCGCCTTCACCGTTCCAAGCTCGGGGATGGTGACCTGATAGTCGGAGAGAACTTCCAAGAGGAAGGCTTCGAATGCCTCGTCGGTGCGGTCGAGCTCATCGATCAGGAAGACGGGCGCAGCCCCGGCCTCGCCGGAAATGGCTTCCAATACGGGCCTGCGGATAAGGTGGCGCTCGGAGAAGACGTTGCGTTCCATCGTCTTGCGGTCAGCGCTGCCTGCCGCTTCTTCCATGCGGATCTCGATCATCTGGGCGGCATAGTTCCACTCATAGACCGCCGACGAGACATCGAGCCCTTCGTAGCACTGCAGACGGATGAGACGGCGACCGAGCGCGGTGCTCAGCACCTTGGCGATCTCGGTCTTTCCGACACCGGCCTCGCCCTCGAGGAAGAGCGGACGCTGCATGGTGAGGCTCAGATACAAAACCGTGGCAAGCGCACGGTCAGCCACATAGTCACCTTCGGTCAGAAGGGTCAGCGTTTCATCGATGGAGCGAGGAAGCGGGCGTGGCGTCTGGTCAGGCATTGCTGCTCCGGCTCTGGCGGCCAGGCAGGAGCTTCAAAGCACCTTGTAGCCGCGATTGTGATAAAGAAGCGGCTTCACGTTATCGCCGATGCGCAGGCCTGTCACCTCACCGAAATAGATGCGGTGCGTGGCCATGTCCCTGGCTTCCACCAGGCGGCAGTCGAAGACAGCCAACGCGTTCTTCAAAGTGGGCGCACCGCTTGAAAGCACATCCCATTCCGCCTGGGCAAAGCGCTCGTCCTGCGACTTTCCGTCAAAGCCCGCAAAGGTATTGGAAAGCTGTTCGTGCTCCGCACCGAGCGTATTGAGCGCGAAGACACCATTGTCGCGGAACACGTCGTTCTGCGGATTTTCGCGATTGAGGCAGGCAAGGATGGTGGGCGGACTGTCAGAGACGGAGCAGGCTGCGATGATGGTCACGCCGCGTCGCCCAGCCTTGCCATCGGTGGTGATGACATGAACCGCGCCGGCGAACTGCGCCATGGCGTCACGGTAAAGCTGGGGTCCTACGTCGTTTGTTTTCAGCACTGCTCATCCTCGCAATTGCGATATAGGTCTGCGCGCCTGCGCTGCAAGGCAGGTATATGCGCGCAATAGCGTGTTGCACGCGGACGAGCCAGCCTTTACCACTGGCTGCGTTCAGATTTCACGCCCCTTTCAAGCCGGAGCATAGCCGACATATCATGCGCATTGCGGCACTTCTTGTCAGCCTTGTCGTCTTCTCCCTGCCTGTTTCTGCCCAGGATTTGAGGTTGGGCGTCGTGGCACCCACCAGCGGCAGTTTCGCACGGCTCGGGCAGCAATGGGTCGATGGTGCCTTGGCCGCCGCCAGGATGCATGAGGGCGTCGAGCTCGAGGTTTTCGATAGCGGCTGCGACGAGGAAGATGCGGTAGACCTTGGCCAGCGCATAGTGGAAAGCGGCGTCACCGCTGTCGCCGGATTTCTGTGCACGCCCGTTGCAACAGCCGCTTTGCCCGCGCTGACAGAGGCCGCAATACCTCTCGTCACCGCAATCCGCTCGACGGGCCTGACGGACCAGCGCAGTCAAACCGGCTGGCCCGTATTCCGCATCGGTCCACGGGCTGACGAAGAACGCGCGGCCCTCGCCGAAATTCTCACGGCGCGTTGGCGCGAGGATTTTTTTGCAATCGTGGATGACGGCACGATCTATGGCCGCGAACTGGCTGAAAGCTTCCGGGCAAGTGCGGAAGAGGCGGAACTCGAGCCGGTCTATGTCGATACCTATCGTCCGCAGCTCGACAACCAGATCGGACTGGTCGGACGCCTGCGCCGTGCAGGGGCAACCCATGTCATGGTTGGCGGAGACCGCTCCGATATCGCCATCATCGCCCGGGATGCTGCAGAACTTGGGATAACGCTGACGATAGCCGGGGGCGAGGCGTTGCGCGCGGAAAGCAGCGGCGTCCAGCTTCGCGAAGGCGTTCTGATGATTGCGCCGCCGCTTTGGGAAGAGACCGCAACACCTGAAGCTCTTGAGGCACTTGAAGCGCAGAAGATCGTACCGGATGGCTATGTTCTGCCGGGCTTCGCCTCGATCGAGGTATTATTGGCTGCGCATGAACAGATGCAGTCCGGGGAGAACAGCCTGATTGAAGCGCTGACGAAAGGCAGTTTCAGGACCGTGATCGGGACGGTTTCCTTCGATGACAAAGGGGATCGCGAGCAGCAGATCTATCGGCTTCACCGTTATGACGGACAAGCTTTCCAGGAGGTTGAATAGAGACGATGCGGGCGGGGCGGCGAAACAGCATTACCGATATTAAAGGTCTGACGGTCGGGAATGCGGCTGATGATGCGCTCAAATCCGGCGTCACCGCCCTGATCTGCGAAACACCCAGCGTCGCCGCCGTTCAGGTGCTCGGCGGAGCGCCGGGAACACGGGAAACGGATCTTCTTGAGCCACACAATCTGGTTGAAGCGGTGGACGGGCTTGTGCTTTCGGGCGGGTCGGCCTTCGGGCTGGATGCGGCCAGCGGCGTTCAGGCCTATCTGCGCGAACAGGGGCGCGGCTTCGAGGTCGCGGGCCAGCGTGTGCCAATCGTGCCGGGTGCAATCCTGTTCGACCTCGCCAATGGCGGCAACAAGGAGTGGGGACGTTACGCCCCCTACCGCGAACTCGGCTTCGAGGCAGCTGGCAGTGCCTCGGCTGAGTTCGCTATCGGAACGGCAGGCGCCGGAAAGGGCGCAACGACGGCAGGCCTCAAAGGGGGGCTTGGCACCGCATCGACCCGCCTTGAAAGCGGCTTCACGCTTGGTGCACTGGTCGCAGTCAATGCACTGGGCAGCGCCACGATCGGCTCATCTCGTCATTTCTGGGCAGCCCCGTTCGAGCTCAATGAGGAATTCGGCGGGTACGGCCAACCCTCCCCCTATCCCGAGGATGCCCAGCGTCCGCTGACGAAGTTCACCATGCAGGGAACCGCGCCGGAACCCGGGGCGAACACGACCATCGCGGTCATCGCCACAGATGCGGCCCTCACAAAGGCGGAGGCGAAGCGCCTGGCAATTGCCGCCCATGACGGTTTTGCGCGCGCCCTATGGCCTGCGCACACGCCACTTGATGGCGATCTTGTCTTTTCCTTGGCGACCGGCAGCGCAACGCAAAAGCCCGATCTCGCCGAAGTGATTGAACTCTACGCAGCCGCCGGTGCCACCATGACTCGCGCGATTGCACGGGGTGTTTTCGAGGCACAGCATGAAAAGGGTGATATCATGCCCAGCTGGCATCAAAGGCACGGCGCGTGATTGCAGAGTTCCGGCTCGTCTGCGACCATTTGGGCCAGGCACGTGGCGATGGGTAACACAATTTAACCATTGTTCACCTTATGAGAGCTGACGGTATCCTGTGGGGCGGGAAAAGGAACTGTTTCATGTTTTTCAACCGCATTTTGGCAGCTCTCGCGGCTGTATTGATTATTGCAACTTACTCCACCGGCGCTGCACGTGCCGGTGACACGGCCACGCTCGAAGTGCTGGGCTTCAGCCCGGACGGCAGGATTTTTGCCTTCGAGGAATATGGCATTCAGGACGGCTCGGGCTTTCCCTATGCCAACCGGTATTACATCGACACGCATTCCGACACCTATCTTCCGGAGACGCCCTTCCGCGCGCGACTTGAGGAAGATGGCGCATCTGTCGAGGATGTCCGGGGCAAGGTGAAGGCGCTTGGCGAAACCATCATTGAAGACACCGTCCTGGCCAGGAACACCGGCTTCCTGGCCGGCAGCAACATGGTGACCGAGCTTTCCGCCGACCCGCACCGCATGGTTGTTCTGCCCAATGCCTATGCGCTTTCGGGTGCCGAAGCCATGGAGTTCCGCGTGGAGGAACTGCCGATGGACAATGGCTCCTGCCACGGGATGGGCGAAGCGCAGGGCTTCCGCCTGTTGCAGGTCGCCCAAAAGCCCGGCGAGGAAACGCGGCTTGTTCATGAGGACAAATCCATTCCGACAAGCCGCGGCTGTGCGCTGGGCTATCGCCTGCACAGCGTGCACCTCTTCGATGGAGACGGAGCGAAGCCCGTTTTCGCTGTCATGCTTGCGGTGCGCAAGCTTGGTTTCGAAGGCCCGGACTACCGCTTCATGGCGGTAACGGCCACCTACTGAGCAATGTCGCGGCCAGCCATGCCCCACGCCCCACAGGCTGTGAAATTGGCAGGCCGTCCTCATCTCCCCATGGCCAGCATCATGATGGCCACCTTGTCATGGGCCGCGCTTTGCGGCTTGAGCGCCTGGACAAGTCTCAGCCATTGGCAGACCGAGGAATTGCGGCAGGTGGTTGTCGTGATTTTCTCCGCTGGTGGTCTCGTAGCACTCCCAGCAGCCTGTGCCGGTGCCTGGCTTGTTCTGCGCCGTGGGAGCAGCAAGTCGCAGCAATTTGCAGCCTTTTTCGTCTGTCTTACCGTCATGACCATCGGTACAACCAGCCTCATTTTCGCGCTTGTCTATCGCAGCTATTATGCGGCCTGGCATGCCGATACATTCAGCTATGTCTGGTTTCTGCAACTCATCTTCACGACGGCCAGCGCGCTCTACCAGTTCGCGACAACAGGCCTGCGATGCTATTTCCCCTGGGGTTTTGTCGGCCTGTTCGCCTTCAGCCTGTGGTTTGCGTGGTGCTTCACATTGAGCCTTCCTGCCTCCTCTGCTACGAGACAGCGCAACATTTCCCCTAAGGCAGGCTAAACGACATGATCCCTCGCTATTCGCGCCCCGAGATGGCGGCCATCTGGTCGCCGGAATCCAAGTTCCGCATCTGGTTCGAAATCGAGGCGCATGCGGCCGACGCCATGGCCGAGCTTGGCATCGTGCCCAAGGAAGCGGCCAGGACCATCTGGGACAAGGCCGGCAAAGCGGAGTTCGACATCGACCGCATCGACGAGATCGAGCGCGAGACGAAGCATGATGTCATCGCGTTCCTGACGCATCTTGCTGAAATCGTCGGCCCCGAAGCACGCTTCGTGCATCAGGGCATGACGTCTTCGGATGTGCTCGACACCTGCTTCAACGTGCAACTCGTCAAGGCGACCGACATTCTTCTGGCCGATCTCGACCGGCTGTTGGAAGCTTTGAAGAAGCGCGCCTATGAGCACAAGGATACGATCACCATTGGCCGCAGCCACGGCATCCATGCCGAGCCGACCACGTTCGGTGTGAAGCTGGCGCAGGCCTATGCGGAGTTCGAGCGCTGCCGCGAGCGTCTCGTCAATGCCCGCGAGGAAATTGCCACCTGCGCGATTTCCGGTGCTGTCGGCACCTTCGCCAATATCGACCCGAGCGTTGAGGCGCATGTGGCCGAAAAACTTGGCCTGAAGCCCGAGCCGGTTTCCACGCAGGTCATCCCGCGTGACCGCCATGCCATGTATTTTGCAACGCTTGGTGTCATCGCCTCCTCCATCGAGCGATTGGCAACGGAAGTGCGCCATCTGCAGCGCACGGAAGTTCTGGAAGCGGAGGAATATTTCTCCCCGGGCCAGAAAGGCTCGTCGGCCATGCCGCACAAGCGCAATCCGGTGCTGTCGGAAAACCTGACGGGTCTGGCGCGCATGGTGCGTGCTTACGTAACGCCCGCGCTAGAAAATGTGGCGCTGTGGCACGAACGCGATATCTCGCATTCATCCGTGGAACGCATGATCGGCCCCGACGCCACCGTCACGCTGGACTTTGCCTTGCAGCGCCTCACGGGCATGATGGAAAAGCTCGTGGTATATCCCGAGACCATGGAGAAGAATCTCAACAAGTTCCGCGGCCTCGTGCACTCCCAGCGCGTGCTACTGGCACTTACGCAGGCCGGTGTGAGCCGCGAGGATTCCTACAAGCTCGTCCAGCGCAATGCGATGAAGGTGTGGGAACAGGGTGCGGACTTCCTTGAGGAACTGCTCGGTGACAAGGATGTGCGTGCGGCACTTTCCGAGGAGCAGATCCGCGAGAAGTTCGACCTTGGCTACCACACCAAGCATGTGGACACGATCTTCAACCGGGTTTTCGGCTGAGACTGGATCGGGTGGAGGTCAGGCGAACCTGATCTCCGTGCCCCACGGATCATGAATGGAGCGGGCCTCACCGGCCCCCTCGCCCGTGAAAAGCACATAAGAGAGGCCGGCGCGCTTCCTGTCGCGCGGGCCAGCGCCAGCGCTTCGCCAATTGTTGACGCCGACATGATGGTGATAGCCTCCCGAGGCCAGAAATTCGGCCTGGCTGCCATAGCGCGCCATGGTTTCCAGCCCGACGACCTCGTTCCACCATTGTCCAGCCCGTGCCGGATCGCCGACGCGCAGATGGATATGGCCGATCACCGTGCCTTCGGGCGCCCCTGACCAGCCGGCATCGTCGGCTGACAATGTGGCCATGAGCGCATCCACGTCCAGCGGCAAGGTCTTCATGTCGATCTCCTGACCTTTCCGGGGCCAATCCTCGGCAGGACGGTCAACATAGATCTCGATGCCATTTCCTTCGGGATCTGACAGATAGACGGCCTCGCTGACCAGATGGTCCGACGCGCCTTCAAGGCGCAGCCCTTGCGACAAGGCGAATTGCAGCCATCGGGCGAGATCACGTCGCTCCGGTAGCAGGAAGGCGGTATGAAACAGGCCGGCCTCGCGTGCATCATCTCGCAACGCATCGGGCGTATCCCTGATGACGAGCAAGGTCGTTCCGGCCACACCGAGCCTAATTTCACCCGCCTGCGTTTCGGTTTCGGTGAGACCCAGGAGGTTCTTGTAGAAGTCGGCGAGCGCGTTCGCATCACGCGCATTCAAGCCCACTTCGCCGATATGCAGCGGGGTTGTTGCTGCGAAGGATTTACGAGTCATATCAATCTCCTGGACTGCAAAGCGAAGAAATCGATTCCGGTGCTTCGCGTCACGATTCAAGCCGTTGTTCAATTGAGAAGATGCGGCTTGAGCGCGTCGCGCACAATTGCCCAAACAGGAGACAGGCTGTTCACCATCCGCGGCACCACCGCTTTGCAAATGGGTTGCATGGGCGGTTTTCACTGGCTAAATGCGGCGCCATGAAAGCCAAGGACGCAGATATCCTCATCATTCCCGGTTACACCAATTCCGGGCCGGAGCACTGGCAGAGCCGGTGGGAGAAGCGCATCGAAACCGCGCGGCGCGTGGAGCAGGCCGAATGGTCGAAACCCGTGCGTGACGATTGGGTGACCAAGGTCGCCGAAGCAGTGAACGAGGCGGAGAAGCCGGTGGTGCTTGTGGCGCATTCGCTGGGTGTGGCCACGGCTGTTCAGGCGATCCCCCAGTTCAGGAAACCGGTTGCCGGGGCGTTTTTCGTGGCGCCGCCCGATGTTGCCAATCCCAGAATCCGTCCGAAGCATCTGATGACCTTCGGTCCCTATCCGCGCGAAAGGCTACCCTTCCCAACCATGGTCATTGCCAGCCGCAATGATCATTTCTCAAGCTATGAAGCGACGGAAGATATCGCGTCTGCCTGGGGCGCGCTGCTCATGGATGCGGGCGAAGCAGGCCATATCAATACTGAAGCGGGATTCGGACCCTGGCCGGAAGGCTCCATGACCTTCGCCAAGTTTCTGGCGCATCTCTAGGCACGCCTCCCCCGTTCGAATACGGGAGAGGCCGTGCAGCATCAGCGGATGCTGCCATGAGCGGTCGCGATGAAGCTTTCCGCACCCCTGGCCAGATAGCCGAAATCGCTGCCGAGCGCGAAGAAGCGATAGCCCATCCGGTGATACTTGCCCACTTCGCGCGGGTCAGGGCAATAAAGCGCTGCAAGTTTGCCCGCGTTGATTGCCTTGGTGGCGATCAGTTCGATTGCCTCCATCATGTCGTCCAGTGAAGGATCGAGCTTTCGTCCGGAGCTCCAGGCGATCGAGAAATCGGCAGGACCGACGAAAACACCATCGATGCCTTCAACCGCGAGAATTTCGTCGACCGCCTCATAGGCTTCACGTGTTTCGATCATCGCATACGAGATGGTCTCGTGGTTCTGTTGCTCAAGCCATTCCTGGCCGTCGCTTGCGTCCGCGCGGGGCATGGCGAAGACCGGCCCCCAGGAACGCTGACCGAGGGGGGGATATTTCGTCGCCCTGGCAAAAGCCCTGGCATCCTCGACATTGTTGATCATCGGCGCGATGACGGCCTCGGCACCGAAATCCAGTGCGCGGCTGGCCATGTCGAACCGCCCGACCGGAATACGAACAACCGGATGGCATATGCGACGGTTGACGGCGCCAAGGGAACGGATGACGCTGTCGTCGCTGTGGCCGCCATGCTGCATGTCCAGCGTGATGGCCTCGAAGCCAAGCCGAGAGATCGCCTCCACCGTCAAGGCTTCGGGAATGCAGGACCAGGACGACAGGACGGTATTGCCGGCACGAAGTCGCTGCGCAAGGGTAGGCAAAATCATGCGGTCAGCTCTTCACCTGATCGATTGCAACTTCGAGCAGACGCACCATTTCCGCGCGCAGATCCGCGTCCGAGATGCTTGCACCGGATGCGTCCAGGTCAGCCCGCACCTTGCGGAAAACATCCTCGTCGCCGGCTTCCTCGAAATCCGCCTTCACGACATCACGCGCATAGGCTTCCGCCTCTTCGTCCTTCTTGCCGATTTTCTCGGCGACCCAAAGCCCGAGGAGCTTGTTGCGCCGGGCCATGGCGCGGAACTTGGTCTCCTCGTCGCGGACAAATTTGTTTTCAAAAGCCCGTTCGCGTTCTTCCATGCTGCCCATAGCTCCTATCCTTCTTGTTGGTCTGCAGCTTCTTCAACGGCAGAATCCCACCACTAGTGGGATATTCGGCCTATCTGCGAGGCTGATCAAGGTCATTATGGCGCGGTTTCGTGACAGATCTCATTTCCGGTTGACTTCGGGAAATGGCGATTGAGAAAGAGCGCGAGTTGCGCTAGAGACCCCGTTAAAGCCACTGGGGCCTTTCTTTCAGCCGCGCCGGCATGTTCAGGATCGTGATCGAACCGGCGCCTTTTAGATCAGAGAAGCTCATGAACCGTCGCCGCCGCATCTATGAGGGCAAGGCCAAGATCCTTTATGAAGGGCCAGAACCCGGTACGCTAATCCAGTTCTTCAAGGACGATGCGACTGCATTCAACAAGAAGAAGCACGAAATCGTCGACGGCAAGGGCGTGCTCAACAACCGGATCTCGGAGTATATTTTCGAGCATCTGAACCGCATCGGCATTCCGACGCATTTCATTCGCCGCCTCAACATGCGCGAGCAGCTGATCAAGGAAGTGGAAATCATTCCGCTCGAGATCGTCGTGCGCAACGTGGCTGCAGGCTCGCTTGCGAAACGTCTTGGAATCGAGGAAGGCACCGTCCTCCCCCGCTCCATCATCGAATTCTACTACAAGGCCGATGCGCTGGACGACCCGATGGTTTCCGAAGAGCATATCACGGCCTTCGGCTGGGCAAGCCCGCAGGAGATCGACGACATGATGGCGCTTGCCATCCGCGTCAACGACTTCCTGTCCGGCCTTTTCCTCGGCGTCGGCATCCAGCTCGTCGACTTCAAGATCGAGTGTGGCCGCCTTTTCGAAGGCGACATGATGCGGATCGTCGTTGCCGACGAAATCTCGCCCGACTCCTGCCGCCTGTGGGATGTCGCTTCCAAGGACAAGCTCGACAAGGACGTCTTCCGCCGCGATCTCGGCGGTCTGGTCGAAGCCTATCAGGAAGTTGCCCGCCGCCTCGGCATCATGAACGAGAACGAGCCGGCCAAGCCATCCGGCCCCGTGCTCGTTTCCTCCAAGCCCGACGACGAAACCCGCCACTAATACGAAGAGAGCGCCGTTCAGATGAAAGCCCGCGTAACTGTCACCCTCAAGAACGGCGTGCTGGACCCGCAGGGGAAAGCCATCCAGTCAGCCCTTGGGGGGCTCGGCTTTGATGGCGTCGACAGCGTGCGCCAGGGCAAGGTTTTCGACGTCGAACTGACCACTTCTGACAAGGCTGCAGCCGAGAGCGAGCTGAAAGCCATGTGCGAGAAGCTTCTGGCGAATACGGTGATCGAAGACTATAGTATCGACATAACCTGAGGTTGTGGAAGGATGCTCAGATGGCGGATGTAAGCACCGAGCTTGTTTATGAAGTTCTGAAGCAGGTTCAGCAGGAAATCCGCAATCTGAGGGACGGGCAGAATGAGGTGAGACAGGAGCTGATCTCCATCCGCGGCCAGCTCATCTCCATCAACCAGGACACGTCGAACATATACGGAATGCTTTCGCGCCAGGATGGTCGGCTCGACAAGATCGAGCGTCGCCTCGAACTGTGAGAACTGGCAGAACGCCCTCAGGAGCCATACGAACCGTCGCCATGAAATCAGCCATCATTCAACTCCCCGGCCTTAACCGCGACCGCGACATGATCGCGGCGCTGACGAAGATTTCCGGCAAGGCGCCGACGGTTGTCTGGCAGACCGAGACGGAAATCCCCGATGTCGATCTGATTGCCATTCCCGGCGGCTTTTCCTATGGCGACTATCTGCGTTGCGGGGCGATTGCTGCTCGCATGCCGGTCATGCGCGCGGTTGCGGAAAAGGCAGCCAGGGGCGTGAAGGTGATCGGCGTCTGCAATGGCTTCCAGATCCTTCTTGAGGCGGGGCTTCTTCCGGGCGCACTGATGCGCAATGCATCGCTGAAATTCGTATGCCGCGAAGTGAAGCTTGAGGTAGCGAACGCCTCCACCGCCTTCACCTCCACTTATTCCCAGGGCCAGATCATTCGCTGCCCGGTTGCCCATCATGACGGCAATTTCCAAGCCGATAGCGAAACGCTGAAGCGCATCGAGGGCGAAGGTCAGGTGGTCTTCCGTTATGCCGAGGGCACAAATCCGAACGGCTCGATCAACGACATTGCGGGCATTATCAATGACGCAGGCAATGTGCTCGGTCTCATGCCGCATCCGGAGAACCTGATCGAAGCTGCCCATGGTGGTGATGACGGGCGAGGCATCTTTGCGGGCGTACTGGAGCGCGCGGCGTGAAGTCTGCCCGCCACCAGCCCTTGCTTACGGTGGCGCTTCTTGCGATCACCGCCCTTGCTCTGCCCGGCTGCAAGAGCGAACCTGTCGGCGGGCCGCTGGCGCTGACAGTGGAGGCCAATGACCCGGTAAAGGCGCTGCAGCATATCAATGAGAACGGCCAGCGTTGCTGGATCAAATCGGGCGGAAGAGACTTCTCGGAATTGCGGCTGATGCCGGAGCTCGATACGCGTGTGGGGCGCCCGCGTCTTCTCGTTCTGTCGAAAAAGAGCATGCAGGGCCTGCCCCAGCTCGTCATCGAAGCTGCTGGCAGTCCGGTGAAGATCGAGACCTATGGGCCCCTCGCCTCCACGGGTGCAGGCGCGCAGATCAATGCAGATATCATGCGTTGGTCAGCCGGCGCAAAAGACTGCAAGGCCTGAGGTGAACATGGTGCGGCTGGTGAATATTGCAGGGGCAGTGATCGGCATCGCTGCGCTGGTGCTGCAATTTTCGATCACCGTGCCAGCCTCCATGGAAGCCGGGCGCAGCCTGCCGGGCTCTGTCGTCTACTTCTTCTCCTTTTTCACCATCCTGACGAACATCCTCGCCGTTCTGGTTCACCTGAACGCACTGACGGGGCGACCGGAGGCGTTCGCTCGCTCCACATGGCGCGGCGGCATCGCTGTCGCCATTGCTGTTGTATTTCTCGTCTATCATATTCTGCTTGCTGATCTGTGGAAGCCCGAGGGCCTCTTCTATGTCTGCGACGTGGCGCTCCACTACGTGACGCCTGCACTCTTCGTGCTTTGGTGGATGATGACCGCCGATGGCAGCCTTGGCTGGCGGCATCTCTTCTGGTGGCTCGTCTGGCCGGTTGGCTATGCGGTTTACGCGCTCGCGCGCGCCCCCATAGCCGGAGAAGTGCCCTACCCGTTCCTTGATGCTGCCGTCATCGGCTTTCCGCGCGTGCTGCTCGCGATCGCAGCGATCGCCCTTCTCTTCATCGCGGTGGGAGTTGTCTTCCTCGCCTATGATTACCTTGTCGGACGGCGGCGAAGCCGTGCCGTCGTCAATGCCTGAAGCCGTAGAGTCCTGAGATCATGTCCATTCCCAACAGCATTCCGATCACCGAAGACCTGATTGCCGCGCACGGCCTGAAGCCTGACGAGTATCAGCGCATTCTGGACCTGATCGGGCGTGAACCGTCATTCACAGAGCTTGGCATCTTCTCGGCCATGTGGAACGAGCATTGCTCCTACAAGAGCTCGAAGAAGTGGCTGCGCACGCTGCCCACCGACGGCGAAAAGGTCATCCAGGGACCGGGTGAGAACGCCGGCATTGTGGATATCGGCGACGGTCAATGCGTGGTCTTCAAGATGGAGAGCCACAATCACCCTTCCTATATCGAACCTTACCAGGGTGCTGCGACTGGTGTCGGCGGCATTCTGCGTGACGTTTTCACCATGGGCGCACGTCCGATCGCGGCGATGAACGCGCTGCGCTTTGGCGAGCCGGACCACCCCAAGACGCGCCACATCGTTTCCGGCGTGGTCGCTGGCGTTGGCGGCTACGGCAATTCCTTCGGTGTGCCGACCGTTGGCGGCGAAGTGAATTTCGACAAGCGCTACAATGGCAACTGCCTCGTGAACGCTTTTGCGGCCGGTCTCGCGCGAACCGACGCTATCTTCTATTCCAAGGCCGAAGGTGTGGGCCTTCCGGTCGTCTATCTTGGCGCCAAGACGGGCCGTGACGGCGTGGGCGGTGCGACCATGGCTTCCGCCGAGTTCGATGCCGACATCGACGAAAAGCGCCCCACTGTTCAGGTGGGCGATCCATTCACCGAAAAGTGCCTGCTAGAAGCATGCCTTGAGCTGATGGAGACGGGCGCCGTCATCGCCATTCAGGACATGGGTGCAGCGGGCCTCACCTGCTCTGCAGTCGAGATGGGCGCCAAGGGCGATCTGGGCATCGAACTTGATCTCGATCAGGTGCCGGTGCGCGAGGAGCGCATGAGCGCCTATGAGATGATGCTGTCTGAAAGCCAGGAGCGCATGCTCATGGTTCTGCGGCCCGAAAAGCGTGATCAGGCCGAGGCGATCTTCCGCAAATGGGGGCTCGACTTCGCCGTAGTTGGCAAGACCACCGACGACCTGCGCTTCCGCGTGATGCATCAGGGTGAGGAAGTTGCCAATCTTCCGATCAAGGAATTGGGCGACGAGGCACCGGAGTATGACCGTCCGTGGGTCGTGCCCGCATCCCCTGCGCCGCTTGGCGAGGTTCCTGAAGCAGATGTCGCTGACGCGTTGATGAAGCTTGTCGCTTCGCCCGACCTTTCCTCCCGCCGCTGGGTCTGGGAGCAATATGACACGCTGATCCAGGGCAATTCGCTGCAGATCCCCGGTGGTGATGCAGGCGTAGTGCGCGTGGAAGGCCATGAGACCAAGGCGCTGGCCTTCTCCTCCGACGTGACGCCGCGCTATTGCGAAGCTGATCCCTTCGAGGGCGGCAAGCAGGCGGTGGCGGAGTGCTGGCGGAATATCTCGGCCACTGGCGCGGAGCCGCTGGCAGCGACCGACAATCTGAATTTCGGCAATCCGGAACGCCCTGAAATCATGGGGCAGCTCGTTCGTGCCATCCAAGGCGTTGGCGAAGCCTGCCGCACGCTTTCCTTCCCGATCGTGTCCGGCAATGTCTCGCTCTATAACGAGACGCTTGGTGAAGCCATTCTGCCGACCCCAACCATAGGCGGCGTAGGGCTTATCCCCGACTGGCAGCGCATGGGACGCATCGCGTTTGCAGGTGAAGGTGATGTCATCCTTCTCCTGGGCGCGCCGGAGAACTGGGGTTCGCATCTCGGCCAAAGCATATATCTACGCGACATTCTGGGTCGTGCGGAAGGCGCGCCACCTCCGGTCGACCTCGATGCTGAAAAGCGCAATGGCGACCTCGTGCGCGGCCTCATCCGCTCCGGTGATGTAACTGCTGTCCACGACTGCTCGGACGGCGGCCTGGCACTCGCACTGGCCGAAATGGCCATGGCTTCTGGTATTGGCGCAGAGATCGATGCACCGGCAGGAAGCTTAGTCGAAGCCTTCTATGGCGAGGATCAGGGCCGCTATGTCGTGACCGTGTCCGCAGACAAGGCCGAGACCATTCTCGAAACGGCGAAGGCTGCGGGCGTGTCGGCAGTTCGTATTGGCCGAACAGGCGGCGATGCACTGAAACTGGGAGCAACCGAGCCGGTGCAGGTGGGCGCGCTGAAAACCGCACATGAAAGCTGGTTCCCGGACTTCATGGGTGATGCCTGAAGCCAGACTTCACGCATGGTCATGCACAAGCCTGTGACGATGCGCGCCAAACCGGCGCTCTCGATTGACCTTGGCTTGCCGAGCCGCCATATCTGAGGAAGCAATTATTTCAGGAGTAGAGTCACCCATGGCAATGCAGGCTGCCGAAATCGAGCGTTTGATCAAGGAAGGCATTCCGGATGCGCAGGTGACAATACGCGATCTTGCCGGTGATGGTGACCATTATGCCGCCGAAGTCGTCTCCGAATCCTTCCGTGGCAAGTCACGCGTGCAGCAGCACCAGATGGTCTATGACGCGCTGAAGGGAAATATGGGTGGTGCGCTCCATGCGCTGGCGCTGCAGACGAGCGTTCCGTCCTGACAATCAAGGCGTTCCGGCCTCATGCATTGCACCTTGGCGCGCGCTACAATAGATAGGGTCTGAAAAATCAGACAATCCACTGCCGGGCCTTTAACCCGGACGAGAAAGGACAGAGGATGAGCGGTATCAGCGAATTCATCGCAAACGAGATCAAGTCGAACGATGTCGTGCTCTTCATGAAGGGTACGCCGGATTTTCCGCAATGCGGCTTCTCCGGGCAGGTCGTGCAGATCCTCGATTATCTCGGCGTCGACTATCACGGCGTGAATGTGCTGACGTCGGACGAACTGCGCCAGGGCATCAAGGAATTTTCGAACTGGCCGACCATTCCGCAGCTTTACGTGAAGGGTGAGTTTGTTGGCGGTTGCGATATCATCCGTGAGATGTTCCAGGCCAGCGAGTTGAAGGACTTTCTGGCCGAGAAGGGCATCAGCGTCCAGAACGCGGCCTGAGTTGGCGAACGGGCATCCACCACGCTCCATCGAACCGACACTTTAAATTTGGTTCGGAGTACTTATATATTCCTGCGGCGTGGCCCTATGGCCGCGCCGTTTTCGTCGGGATCATGAATTTTCCTCTCGGCGCATGCCTTTCAAGATTCGTCTAGTGCGCCTGCACGGCCTTCCCTCCCAGGGGCCTTGCGACGCTTCCAGGTCTTTGGAGCACAAATTTCATGGCACAGCCATCCATTCATCCTGATATGCAGGCGAAGATGCGTATCGGGCGCGCGGAATTCATCACGCTTGCAGCCGCCCTCATGGCGCTCAACGCGCTGGCGATCGACATCATGCTGCCAGCCCTGCAACAGATCGGTGCCGCACTCGATGTCGTTGCCGAAAATGACCGGCAGTTCGTCATTTCAGCCTACCTCATCGGATTTGGCGGCGGGCAATTGATCTATGGTCCCCTCACCGACCGGTTCGGTCGCCGCGGGCCGCTTCTGTTCGGGCTTGCTCTGTATATTCTTGCCGCCTCTGCTGCCATCTTCGCACCGAGTTTCGCCGTCCTTCTGGGGCTCAGAATGATCCAGGGCCTGGGTGCCGCGGCAACCCGCGTCATCGCCGTGTCCGCGATTCGCGACGTTTTCGGCGGACGCCAGATGGCTGAAGTGCTTTCCATGGTGATGATGGTCTTCATGGCCATACCCGTCATCGCTCCGAGCCTCGGCCAGCTCGTCATGATGTTCGGCGCCTGGCCTGAAATCTTCATGCTTATGGCCGGACTTGCCTTTGCCATAGCGGTGTGGGCCTATCTGCGCCTGCCGGAGACACTCGACGAGGCGGACCGGCGGCCGCTGGTCTTTTCGACTGTCCTGCAAGGCTTTCGCTATGTCGTCACCAGCCGTGTCGCGCTGTTCTACACGCTTGCCACGACTGCTATCTTCGGCGCGCTGTTCGGTTTCATCAATTCCGCGCAACAGATCTATGTCGACATCTACGGGATGGGTGACCTGTTTCCGATCCTGTTTGCGGTGGGTGCAGGCCTGATGGCGCTGTCATCCTTCACGAATTCTCGCTTCGTTGGACGCTTTGGCATGCGCCGCCTGTCGCATACAGCGCTCGTGACATTCATCGCGATCAATGCGCTCTGGTTCGTGATATCGCTGGCGGGACCGGTGCCCTTCCCGCTCTTCTTCCTGCTGTTCTCGGGCTCGATGTTCATGTTCGGCTGGATCGGCCCGAACTTCAATTCGATCGCCATGGAACCACTAGGGCATGTGGCGGGCACGGCGGCCGCGGTGCAGGGCTTTACCACCACCCTGGGCGGCGCGCTTCTCGGCGCGATGATCGGACAGGCCTTCGACGGAACGCTGACACCGCTTGCCGGCGGCTATTTCATCGTCTCGACCGTGGGTCTGATTTTCGTGCTGATTGCCGAGCGCGGAAAGCTCTTTCAGGTGGTCAATCCGGCTGTGTAGCCGGATTGCCAGCCGTTTCAGGCATCAGGCTTGCGAAGTCGAAAAGCTCGCGGTCCAGCAGATGGGATGGGCGGGCATTGGCAAGTGCCCGGATCATCGTGTCCTTGCGGCCTGGCATGCGTTTCTCGATGTCCGAGAGCATATCCTTCATCGCATTGCGCTGCAGCCCGTCCTGGCTGCCGCACAGGTCGCATGGGATGATGGGAAACTTCATGGCATCGGCAAAGCGCGCGAGATCGCTTTCCGCGCAGAAGCTCAAGGGGCGCAGCACGTTCACGTCACCCTCGTCATTGATGAGCTTCGGCGGCATGGCCGCAAGCCTTCCACCATGAAAGAGATTCATGAAGAAGGTTTCGAGAATGTCGTCGCGGTGATGGCCGAGCACAAGTGACGAACAGCCCTCCTCCCGCGCGATGCGGTAGAGATGACCGCGGCGCAGGCGAGAGCAGAGCGAGCAATAGGTGCGGTTTTCCGGGATCTTGTCGGTGACGATCGAGTAGGTGTCCTGATACTCGATACGGTGCGGCACGCCGAGCGACTGGAGATATTCGGGCAGGATGTGCTTGGGAAAGTTCGGTTGACCCTGATCGAGATTGCAGGCCAGAAGCTCCACCGGAAGAAGCCCGCGCCATTTCAGGTCGAGCAGAATGGTCAGAAGACCGTAGGAATCCTTGCCGCCCGAAAGCGCCACAAGCCAGCGGTCGCCGGGGCGCACCATTCCATAATCCTCAATCGCCTGTCGCGTCAGCCGCAGCAGCCGCTTGCGCAGCTTGTTGAACTCCACGCTCGAAGGCGCCTCGCGAAATAGCGGGTGAAGGCCGGCATCCCCGCCGTCCGTCTCGATCGTCTGGTGCATGGTCATCATGGCTTTCCCTTAATCCGTCCGCACCAAAAGAAAAAGGCCGCACAGGGCGGCCTTTTCCAGAAATCGTAAAATCGGACCCGATCAGCGCGAGTAGTACTCGATGACCAGGTTCGGTTCCATCTGGACTGCGAAGGGCACGTCGGCGAGAGCCGGGACGCGGACGAATTTCGCGGTCATCTTGTTGTGGTCGGCTTCGACATATTCGGGAACTTCGCGCTCAGCGAGCTGAACGGCTTCCAGAACCAGCGCCATCTGCTTGGACTTCTCGCGAACCTCGATCACATCGCCCGGACGGCAACGGAAGGACGGAATGTTCACGCGGCGACCATTGACCATGACATGGCCGTGGTTGACGAACTGGCGGGCGGCGAAGATCGTGGGAACGAACTTCGCGCGGTAGACGAGTGCGTCGAGGCGCGACTCCAGAAGACCGATCAGGTTCTCGGTCGTCTCGCCCTTGCGGCGGTCGGCTTCCTCGTAAATCTTGCGGAACTGCTTCTCGGAGATGTCACCGTAGTGACCCTTGAGCTTCTGCTTTGCGCGGAGCTGCTGACCGAAGTCGGAAAGCTTGCCCTTGCGGCGCTGGCCGTGCTGGCCGGGGCCGTATTCACGCTTGTTGACCGGGGACTTCGGACGGCCCCAGATATTTTCGCCAAGACGGCGGTCGAGCTTGTACTTGGCTGAATGGCGCTTGCTCATCGCATTCCCTTTCAAGTGTTTGCGCCCGGCACTTCAAGTACCGGGTGAAGGAAACGCGCCCTCCTCTGGCCCCCGTTTTGGAGAGCCTGACAGGGCATTGCCTAACGCTTCAGGCAATCCCCACGGGACACGTCAATAAACAACGCGACAACCGGTTGGCCATCGCGCTGGCGGGTGAATAGGCTGGAATCGCACTTGAGTCAACGCGCAAACGCCCGAAAACCAAGCTTTTCACGCCTGAAGCGCGAAGCCGAAACCTGTCATCAGGCGCGCCAGCGGCTTGGTGACATTGCCGGAGGTGACGATTGCCACATCACGACCCTGTGGCTGTGCGTCAGGCAGTGGCAATGCGGAGGCCAGCAGGAGGGCGCGGCGCGCGATGGCTTCGGACGTATCGATCCAGTCCACCGGCCATGGTGCCATCTTGCGCATTCGGTTGACCAGAAAGGGATAATGCGTGCAGGCCAGCACGACGATGTCCGTACGCCGCCCGTCCTGCTCCTGAAAACATGGGACAATTTCGCGCGCGACATCAGCCTCTTCGACATGGCCTTCGCGCATATATTGTTCCGCAAGGCGCGCCAGATGTTCACTACCGACCAGATTGACCTCGCAGCGCGAGGCATAGTCGCGGATGAGATCGAATGTGTATTGGCGCCGCACGGTGCCGGGTGTGGCCAGAACGGAGACTAGGCCGGAACGCGTGCGCTCGGCTGCAGGCTTGATGGCGGGAACCGTGCCGACAAATGTCTCTTCCGGATAGGCCTCGCGCAGATCGCTGATGACAAGCGTTGACGCCGTATTGCAGGGGATGACGATCATGGAGGGCGCAAAACGCTCGATCAGCTCGCCGAAAAGCGCGATCAGACGCGCCCGCAGCGCGTCTTCCTGCCAGTCGCCATAGGGAAAAGCGGCGTCATCGGCCACATAGACATATGCGCGATCCGGCATCAGGATGCGCGCTTCCTTGACCACCGAAAGCCCGCCCACGCCTGAATCAAAGAAGAGGATCGGGCCCTTGGGGTTCATCAGTCTTGCTCACCTGGTCTCGTGCGCTCTTCCGGCGCCCCTGCCCCGCGCGGGTTCTTCGGCGAGAAGCGTTCCAGGGAAGCCAGAACCCCGCGCAAAACACCCAGCTCTTCCACGGTAAAGCGCGGGCGGGTGAAGAGCGCGCGCAGATTTTCGAGCATTCTGGGCTTCTTGTCGGCTGGGCGGAAATAACCGCGCGCTTCCAGTACCTCGTCCAGATAGGAGATCAGACTTTCAAGATGCTGCTTGGTGGCTGGTGTCAGATCGTGTTCAGGCGGTTTGACGCCTGCCCCGGTCTGCTGCATCCATTCATAGGACATCAGGAGCACGGCCTGCGCGATGTTGAGAGAGGCAAAGGCCGGATTGACGGGGAAGGTCACGATCTCGTCTGCCAGCGCCACTTCCTCATTGGTCAGCCCCCAGCGCTCGCGGCCGAAGAGAATGCCGGTCTTCTCACCGCGCGCAAAACGACCGTGAAGCGCCTGCGCGGCTTCCGTCGGACCGCGCACGGGCTTGAAGTTATCGCGCGGGCGGGCGGTCGTCGCAAAGACGAAATTGAGGTCGGCAATGGCGTCGGCAAGGCTCGCGAAAACCGCCACACCGTCAATGATGTGGTCAGCTCGGCTTGCCGCCGCGCGTGCCTTTTCGTTCGGCCATCCGTCGCGCGGATTGACCAGACGCAATTCGCCCAGGCCGAAATTGGCCATGGCGCGTGCCACCATGCCGATATTTTCACCAAGCTGTGGCTCGACAAGGATGATTGTCGGGCCTTCGCAAAGCATTTCGCGTTGTTTGTCTGTACCTGCCATGGGGGCAAGCTGTTAGCGGCTTCTTCCGCTCACGACAAGCGGGAGCCTGCGGCTTTGCTGCTTCTTTTGATGTAGTAACCCGCTAACACCACCAGCCCCCTTCCCCGTGGAAGAATGCGAGCCTGTCGGAAACCAGGGAGGATGAGATGACGGGCAAGAAGATACTCATGATCTGCGGCGATTTTGTCGAGGATTACGAACTGATGGTGCCGTTTCAGGCGCTGCTTGCGGTCGGCCACAAGGTTGACGCGGTCTGTCCGGACAAGAAGTCCGGCGACCAGATCGCGACCTCGATCCACGATTTCGAGGGCGACCAGACCTATTCGGAAAAGCGCGTGCACAATTTCACGCTGAATGCGAGCTTTGAGGCCGTGAATGCCACCGATTACGACGCGCTGATAATTCCGGGGGGACGCGCGCCGGAATATCTGCGGCTCAATCCGGATGTCATCAAGGTCGTTCAACACTTCTTCGAAGCTGAAAAGCCTGTGGCCGCCATCTGCCACGGTGCGCAGCTTCTGGCAGCCGCACGGGTTCTGGAAGGGCGCAAATGCTCCGCCTACCCCGCATGCGCACCGGAAGTGGAACTGGCCGGTGGCGACTATCAGGATATTCTGGTTGATGGTGCCGTGACCGATGGTAACCTCGTCACAGCACCGGCCTGGCCTGCGCATCCCGCCTGGCTTGCGCAGTTCCTGGAGGTAATGGGCACGCGCATCAGCCATGGTGAGGAAAGCGGTGCACGGGCAGCGGCTGAATAGAGGCTGCTACAAATGACGGGCGTGGCCCTTCGCGCCCGTCCCTGGGAGGGAATGTCATGTGCCATCTGTTCGTGGGAGCCGATCCAACGCTCTGGGAGAACGAAACCCGATCGCTCAGGCTTTCCGGCATGGCGACCAGTGTTCGGCTGGAGCGCTTTTTCTGGACGGTGCTTCTGGATATTGCCGAGCGTGACCATCTGACAGTCAGCCAGCTTTTGCAGCGCCTTTATGCGGAATCGCTTGATGAAGGGCATGATCTGGATAATTTCGCCTCGTTTCTGCGCGTGTGCTGCGGGCGCTATCTGGCGCTGCAGATTGAGGGTGAAATTCCCGCCGACCGGAATGTCACCATCAAAAGCCTGGACGCAAAAAGCGTGCTTGCGCGGGAACAGGCAAAATCGGGTCTGAAAAACAACAGGACGAACTCCTCGCCTGCAGCTCTGGGGGCGTCAGCCTGATATTGAACCAGCAACAGCCCGTTTCCGTTGAGGACAAAGCCAGGGACCGACTATTGGCCTAGCGCTCGATGCTTTGCGCTTTAGCGGCAGAATGGTATAGGGGCGCCGATACCTACCCGGGGGGCACTTCGGGATTTCCTCAACATTTGCAAGCGTGGAGCTTTTTCATGGGCAAAATCAAGGTCGCGAACCCGGTCGTCGAACTCGACGGCGACGAGATGACCCGCATCATCTGGCAGTTCATCAAGGAAAAGCTGATCCACCCCTATCTGGATATCGACCTGAAATATTTTGACCTGGGGATCGAGTCGCGTGATGCCACCGACGACCAGATCACGATTGATGCAGCCAATGCCATCAAGGAACACGGTGTGGGCGTAAAGTGCGCCACCATCACACCGGATGAAGCGCGCGTCGAGGAATTCGGCCTGAAGAAGATGTATCGTTCGCCCAACGGCACGATCCGCAACATTCTGGGCGGCGTGATCTTCCGCGAACCGATCATCATGAAGAACGTGCCGCGCCTGGTTCCCGGCTGGACGCAGCCGATCATTGTTGGCCGCCACGCATTTGGCGACCAGTACCGTGCGACCGACTTCAAGTTCCCCGGCAAGGGCAAGCTTACGATCAAGTTCGTCGGTGAGGATGGCCAGGAGATCGAGCACGAAGTCTATGACGCACCGTCCGCGGGCGTTGCCATGGCCATGTACAATCTCGACGACTCCATCCGCGACTTCGCCCGCGCCTCGATGAATTACGCGCTGATGCGCAAGGTGCCGTGCTACCTGTCGACCAAGAACACCATCATGAAGGTCTATGATGGCCGCTTCAAGGACATCTTCCAGGAAGTCTACGAGACCGAATTCAAGGAAAAGTACGAGGAAGCCAAGATCTGGTACGAGCATCGCCTGATCGACGACATGGTCGCTTCCGCACTGAAGTGGTCCGGCGGCTATGTCTGGGCGTGCAAGAACTATGACGGTGACGTTCAGTCCGACACGGTTGCACAGGGCTTCGGTTCGCTCGGCCTCATGACCTCGGTCCTGATGACGCCGGATGGCAAGACGGTCGAGGCGGAAGCCGCACACGGCACCGTGACGCGCCACTATCGCCAGCACCAGAAGGGCGAAGAGACCTCCACCAACTCCATCGCCTCGATCTTCGCCTGGACGCGTGGCCTCGCCCACCGTGCGAAGCTCGACGACAATGCGGAACTGGCGAAATTCGCCAACACGCTGGAAAAGGTCTGCATCGACACGGTCGAATCCGGCTTCATGACCAAGGATCTGGCACTTCTCATCGGTCCGGATCAGCCATGGCTCTCCACGACCGGGTTCCTCGACAAGATCGACGAGAACCTGCAGAAGGCCATGGCATAAGCCTCAACCGGCTCACTCAAACAGAAAAGGCCGCGGAGCGATCCGCGGCCTTTTCTTTTCTTCGTCTAGAAAGGCGGGCGCCGATGCGGCGCCCTTGCCTGTTCAGCTGGCCAAGGCGGCCTTGACCGCGTCGATGGCGGCCTGAGCCTGGGAGCCATCGGGGCCGCCGGCCTGGGCCATGTCGGGACGGCCGCCGCCACCCTTGCCGCCAATGGCGGCCGAGGCTGCGCGCACGAGATCGACTGCGGAGAAACGGTCCGTCAGATCATCGGTCACGCCCACGACCACGCTTGCCTTGCCGTCTTCGGAGGTGCCGACGAATGTCACGACACCGGAGCCCAGCGACTGCTTGCCTTCATCGGCGAGCGGCTTGAGATCCTTTCCGGAAATGCCTTCCACAACGCGGCCAAGGAAGCCGACGCCGGCGACATCCTCCCGCTCGCTGCCTCCGGTCTGCGCGCCGCCACCGCCAAGGGCAAGCTTGCGCTTCGTTTCGTTCAGCTCACGCTCGAGCTTGCGGCGCTCTTCGACGAGAGACGAAACCCGGGCGGCCACATCGGCAGGAGAAACCTTCAAGAGGCTTGCTGCTTCCTTCAGCCGGCGCTCCTGCTCGTCGAGATGGGCGCGAGCGGCAGGACCGGTCAGCGCCTCGATGCGGCGTACGCCCGATGCGACAGCACCTTCCGAGACGATGCGAACAAGGCCGATATCGCCTGTGGCGCGCACATGGGTGCCGCCGCAAAGCTCGATGGACCAGCTCTTGCCGGCGCGCTCGCCACTGTCGCAGAGGCCCATGGAAACGACACGGACCTCGTCGCCATATTTTTCGCCGAACAGCGCGCGCGCGCCTTCGGCAATGGCGTCGTCGACTGCCATCAGGCGCGTAACCACCTTGTCGTTCTGCAAGACGATCTCGTTTGCGCGATCCTCGATGCGGGAAAGTTCCTCATCGGTGATCGGCTTGGGATGCGAGAAGTCGAAACGCAGGCGGTCGGGCGCGACGAGTGAGCCCTTCTGTGCCACGTGATCGCCCAGCACCTCGCGCAGCGCCTCATGCAGGAGGTGGGTAGCGGAGTGGTTGGCGCGAATGCGCTTGCGGCGCGCGGCATCGACCTTCAGTTCGACCTCGTCACCCACACTGACCTTGCCTTCGGCAATCTTGCCGAAATGCACGATCAGGCCGTCGCCCTTGCGCTGCGTATCGGTGATCTCAATGCGGAAACCTTCGCCAGAAACCACGCCCGTATCGCCGATCTGGCCACCGGATTCGGCGTAGAATGGCGTCTGATTGGTGACGAGCGCCACGTCCTGCCCGGCTTCGGCCTCGCGGGCCTGCGCGCCGTCCACGACGATTGCGGTGACCACGCCCTCTGCTTCCTCCGTCTCATAGCCCAGGAAGTCGCTGGCGCCTGCGTCGTCCTTCACGGCGAACCAGACAGCCTCGGTGGCCGCTTCGCCCGAACCCGCCCAATTGGCGCGCGCCTCGGCCTTCTGGCGCTCCATGGCAGCGTTGAAGCCTTCAAGATCGACCTTGATGTTGCGCTGGCGCAATGCATCCTGCGTCAGGTCGAGGGGAAAGCCGTAGGTGTCATACAGCTTGAAGGCAGTCTCGCCGTCGAGCTCGGCACCCTCGCTCATGTCATTCGTAGCATCGGAAAGAAGGTTGAGGCCGCGCGCGAGCGTCTTGCGGAAGCGGGTTTCCTCCAGCTTCAGCGTTTCCGTGATAAGCGCTTCACCGCGCACCAGTTCCGGATAGGCCTGACCCATTTCGCGCACGAGTGCGGGCACGAGCTTCCACATCAGCGGTTCGTCGGCACCCAGAAGCTGCGCGTGGCGCATGGCGCGGCGCATGATACGACGCAGAACATAGCCGCGACCTTCGTTGGAAGGCAGCACACCATCGGCAATGAGGAAGGATGATGCGCGCAGATGGTCGGCGATAACCTTGTGGCTGGCATGGCTCTTGCCGGCAGCCTCGACGCCCGTTGCCTCCACCGAGGCGCGGATCAGCGCCTTGAACAGGTCGATCTCGTAATTGTCATGAACCCCCTGAAGGACGGCGGCCACGCGCTCGATGCCCATGCCTGTATCGATGGACGGGCGCGGCAGGTTCACGCGCTCATCAGGCGAAAGCTGCTCGAACTGCATGAAAACGAGGTTCCAGATCTCGATGAATCGGTCGCCGTCTTCATCGGGGCTTCCGGGTGGACCGCCGGGAATGCCTTCGCCGTGATCGTAGAAAATTTCGGAACACGGGCCGCAGGGACCGGTGTCGCCCATGGCCCAGAAATTGTCATTGGTCGGAATGCGGATGATGCGGTCATCCGAGAGGCCCGCGATCTTTTTCCAGAACGAGGCTGCCTCGTCGTCGGTGTGATAGACGGTGACGAGCAGGCGCTTGGCATCCAGCCCGAACTCCTTCGTCACGAGGTTCCAGGCCAGCTCGATGGCGCGCTCCTTGAAGTAGTCGCCGAAGGAGAAATTGCCCATCATCTCGAAGAAGGTGTGATGGCGCGCAGTGTAGCCGACATTGTCGAGATCGTTGTGCTTGCCGCCGGCGCGAACGCATTTCTGCGCGGAAACAGCGGTCGAATAGGGACGCGTCTCCAGACCCGTGAACACGTTCTTGAAGGGCACCATTCCCGCATTGGTGAACATGAGGGTCGGATCATTGCGCGGAACGAGTGGACCGGAGGAAACGATCTCGTGTCCGTTCTTCGCGAAATAGTCTAGAAAAGTCGACCGGATGTCGTTGACGCCACTCATGAATTTGCCTTTGCGAGAGACCTTGCCGGAATACGGCAGAACTGGAAGCCGCCTTTTAGCGGCTGCGCATTCCACTGTCCAGAAATCCGCGGTGGAGACCACTGTTCCAGACAAAAGAAGGCACCGCTGGTGGTGCAGCGGTGCCTTCTTTCAAGAACCGGTTGATGGCGCGACCCGGATCAGCCCTCGGCTGCGTCGTCCAGACCTTCATCCTTGCGCGCATCATCGAGGAATTTCTCGGCAATCAGGCCCGCATTCTGGCGCAGCGCCAGTTCGACTTCCTCTGCGACCGCAGGGTTTTCCCGAAGGAAGTTCTTCGCATTCTCACGCCCCTGCCCCAGACGCTGGGAATTGTAGCTGAACCAGGCACCCGATTTCTCGACGATGCCAGCCTTCACGCCCAGATCGATCAGCTCGCCGAGCTTGGAAACGCCCTCGCCATACATGATGTCGAATTCGATCTGCTTGAAGGGTGGTGCCAGCTTGTTCTTGACAACCTTCACGCGGGTCTGGTTGCCCACGACCTCGTCACGATCCTTGACGGAGCCGATACGGCGGATGTCGAGACGCACCGAGGCATAGAATTTCAGCGCATTGCCGCCGGTGGTGGTTTCGGGAGAGCCGAACATGACGCCGATCTTCATGCGGATCTGGTTGATGAAGATCACCATGGTCTTCGAGCGCGAGATCGAAGCGGTGAGCTTGCGCAGCGCCTGGCTCATCAGGCGGGCCTGCATGCCCGGCAGCGAGTCACCCATCTCGCCCTCGATTTCCGCACGCGGCGTGAGTGCCGCAACGGAATCGACCACGATCACATCCAGCGCACCGGAACGCACAAGCGTGTCACAGATCTCAAGTGCCTGCTCGCCGGTGTCGGGCTGCGAAATCAGGAGATTTTCCAGGTCAACGCCCAGCTTGCGGGCATAGACCGGGTCCAGCGCATGCTCGGCATCAATGAAGCCGCAGATGCCGCCCTTTTTCTGGGCTTCAGCAACAGTGTGGAGAGCAAGCGTCGTCTTGCCCGAGCTTTCAGGCCCGTAAACCTCAATGATGCGGCCACGCGGCAAACCGCCGACGCCGAGCGCGATATCAAGGCCAAGAGAGCCGGTGGGAACCGTCTCGATCTCGACCACCTGGTCATTGCTCCCCAGACGCATGATGGAGCCCTTGCCGAAGGAGCGCTCGATCTGCGAGAGGGCAGCGTCCAATGCCTTGGATTTGTCCACCGAATTGTCCTCTACAAGCCGCAATGAATTCTGAGCCATGATACAACACCTCTTGCCCGTCAATGGAGGCCTTTGCGGCCGATCGGTTCAGTTGGTTATTCGTACCTCTTTTGTTCTCTTTTGGCAATAGCAGCCAAAACACTGATATTGCTCAATTTCTCACATTTGTTCTCTTCCTGTACCGCAATGATGCGGGCAGGTGCGGCAATGGAATCAATCGAACTTGTCCCCTATGGATTTGTCAGCCTCTTCATAGTAGGTCCACCAGCGACTTCGAATCGAGCCGGCCTGGAGGCCTGTGTTCCGTGCCATCCCCCATCATATTCGCCACCGGCGGCGCCCATATCGACCGGCGCGGGCGGGTCAGCGGCATTCACGTTCCCGAGGCCTCCAATCCGGGTGTGATGGAAGAAGAAGTCGGCGGCGGTGCATTCAACGCCAGTTGCGCAATTGCGCGGCGCGGATGTGAGGTGCGCTTCTTCTCCACGCGCGGTGGAGACAGCGGTGGCGAGGCCGTTGCGCGCGCGATCGAGGAAGCAGGCCTTGAAGATCTGTCGGCAACGCATCTCGACCGGCAGACAGCAAGCTATACCGCCATTCTCGACGAGAAGGGCGACCTCGTAACCGCACTTGCCGACATGGCGATCTATGAGAACTGCCTCCAGCGCAATCTGCGCAGGCGCAAATTGCGTGAAGCAATTGCAACCAGCGACGCCGTGCTGTGCGACGCCAATCTGCCTGAGGCGGCATTGGCAACACTTGCCGAACAAGTTGCGGACCAACCGCTCTTCGCCATCGCGATTTCTCCGGCGAAGGTGCTGCGCTTGAATGTCATTTCCCAGCACCTGTCGGTCCTGTTCATGAACCGACGTGAAGCCAAAGCACTTTTGGGCATGGCTCAGGACGAAAATCCGGATGGTGAAGTGCTTTGCCGAAAACTGGCCAAGGCGGGCCTTTACGGTGGCGTGATAAGCGATGGCGGTCGAGCGCTTTTCGGGTTTGAAAGCGACAGGCTGTTCAGCCTCGTCCCTCCACAGATCAGCCAGATTGCCGATGTCACGGGCGCAGGTGACGCCCTTGCAGGAGCCACGATAGCGGCTCGAATGCGCGGCCTGAACTTGGAGGACGCATTGCGCGAGGGGTTGGCTGCCTCCGCCCTTACGATACTGAGCAGCAAGGCCGTTGCCCGTTTCCGACCGGACGAGTTCGCGCAGATGGTGAGAGAGATCGGCCAAGCGCAATTCATTGCAGACATGAAGGAGCACTAGAATGGCGCAAGCCAAGGCATTGATGGATATTCACCCGGAAGTCGCAGAAGCCATCAAGGCCGGTCGCCCGGTCGTGGCGCTCGAAAGCACGATCATCACCCATGGCATGCCATGGCCGGAAAACGATGCCATGGCCGGAAAGGTCGAGGCGATCATTCGCGAGGAAGGTGCCGTGCCGGCCACAATCGCGGTCATCAAGGGGCGGCTGAAAATCGGTCTGTCCGAGCAAGAGCGCAAGGAACTTGCGCAGACGAAAGGCGCGATGAAGCTTTCGCGTGCCGATCTCGCCTTTGCATTGGCCGAGGGTCGCGATGGCGGCACGACCGTGGCAGCCACGATGATTGCGGCAGCCTGGGCCGGCATAAAGGTATTCGCTACCGGCGGCATCGGCGGCGTTCACAAGGGTGCCGAAACAAGCTTCGACATTTCAGCCGATCTTCCTGAACTGGCGCGCACGCCGGTCATCGTGGTCTCGGCAGGACCAAAGGCCATTCTCGATGGCGCCAAGACGCTCGAGGTTCTGGAAACCAATGGCGTGCCGGTGGTGTGCTATCAGAGCGATGTCGTTCCCGCCTTCTGGTCGCGCCAGTCTCCCCTGCCCGCGCCACTTCGCCTCGATGAGCCGCAAGCCATCGCGCGCTTCCATGCCATGCGTCAGGAACTGGAGCTTGGCGGTGGCATGCTGGTGGCCAATCCGGTGCCGGAGAAGGATGAAATCCCCGCAGACGAGATGGCAGGCTTCATCTCCCAGGCGCAGGATGATGCGGTACGTCTCAAGATTTCGGGCAAGGAGGTCACGCCTTACCTGCTCGGTCGACTTCTCGAAATCACCGGCGGCCGGAGCCTGGCGACGAATATCGCCCTGGTGGAAAACAATGCCCGCCTCGCAGCCAAGATCGCGGCGGGCTTCTGAAGCACGACCCGCTTGCTGCAAAAAGAAATGGCCCAGCATTGCCGGGCCATTGTCGTTTTTCGCTCGTTCGGCCCCTACTGGGTAACGGGAACCAGCTGGATTTCCACGCGGCGATTCTGCGCACGGCCTTCCGGCGTGGCGTTGGAGGCCACCGGCTGCGTTTCACCCATGCCGATCACCTCGAAGCGCTGCGAAGCTGCACCCTGTGCCATCAGATAGTTTGCAACCGAGGACGCGCGGCGGCGCGACAGATCCATGTTGTAGCCGTCATCACCGGTGGAATCGGTGTGGCCGATCACGTCAACAAGCGTCTGATTGTACTTCTTGAGGACCAGTGCGACCGAATTCAGCGTCGGATAGAAGGCCGGTTGAATGTCTGCCTGATCCGTATTGAAGGTGATGTTGGAAGGCATGTTCAGGATGATGTTGTTGCCCTGACGCGTAACGCTGACGCCGGTGCCCTGAAGCTGACCGCGAAGCTGCGCTTCCTGCTGATCCATATAGGCGCCGACGGAACCGCCTGCCAGTGCACCGATACCAGCACCGATCAGGGCGTTGCGGCGGTCATCGCCACCGGCCAGAAGGCCCACGCCCGCACCGGCCAGCGCGCCAAGGGCTGCGCCGCCTGCGGTGTTGGAGATCTTCTGCTGACCCGTATAGGGGTCTGTCGAGGTCACGCAGCCGGCAGAAAAACCTGCAATCAGAGCTACGGCAACGGCTTTCTTGAGCATATGGGGAATTCCTCTCCTGCGATTCGGGGCGACAAATTGCCCTCTCTCACGCGCCTTCTATCACAAATGGGGCAAAAAGCTGAACGGAGGGCCTCAATGAAGAAGAAGAGCGCTACTCACCCTTGTAGAGCAGCCAGTTCTTCGCAAATCCGCCCTTCGTGATCTTCGAGAACCGGCTCGTGCGGTTTCGCCCATCGCTCTTCGATGCATAAAGGGCGCGGTCGGCCTTGGCGTACAGATCTTCCGCATCACTTGCCTCTGATGCCATGCAGATGCCAAGCGATATGGAGAGCGGGCCGAATTGCTGGGCGGTCGGCCCGATCGAAAACTCGGCCTGCGCGATGGCGGTGCGGGCATGTTCTGCCAGTTCGTATACGCCGTCCTCGCTCTTCCCGTCGACGATGATTGCGAATTCTTCTCCACCTGTGCGCGCGACGAAGCCGCATTGGCCGGATTTCTGGGAGATCAGATGCGCTACCATCTGCAGAACCTTGTCACCGACAGGATGGCCATGACGGTCGTTGAATGCCTTGAAGCCGTCGATATCGGCCAGGATCAGGGCATTGAACATGACCTCGCGCCCGTCGTTGTAGATCTCGGCCATGCGGCGATCGAAGGCGCGACGGTTCCAGACACGCGTGAGGGGATCGGTTTCGGCCAGCCGCTTGTAGCGCGCCAGCTTCGTCTTCATCTCATCAAGCTCTGCAGTCTTTTCCTGCATCGCCCTGGAAATGGTACGCCCCTGCTCCAGAGTGGTATGCGTGGCTGCAGCCATGATGCCGACCACCTTCTGCAGCACATCCCTTGAAAGGGCATTTGGCCCCTCCAGGCCACCGGATGTCTTGTCGAGTATGGTGCAGAACTTCTCGATCGAATTCTGTTCGCGCTGCATCAGTGCCAGGATATCGGTCGTGCTCTCGGACACCTGCTCCTGCGCAGACTGCACTATCTGGTCTCGATTGTTGGAGGTGAAGTATTTGCGCGACAGCTCATCAAGAGCACGCTGGGACGGTCGGTCGCCCAACTGGCCGAATTCCCGGGAGAGCTCTTCGCTGGTACCGGTCTCAACCGCGTAAAAGATCTCATAGTTGCGCGGCAACCCCGTCACGCCCATCTGGCGCATGCGCGCCGCAATCATGGTCGCGATATCCGGTTTACCCTCACGTGCGCTTGCTGCTTGCAGCATATTCTGCACTACCCCCACGATGCGAACCGTGTCCCGACGGCTCGCAAAACCCGCGAATTAACGCAGCCGACAAAGTGGCCGCACCTCGCTTCCCTTAGGTAAACCTTAGTATAGACTGCCTAATGCCGGGTTAACCCCAGTTGTCGGCCCAGATCGGCTTATCCACTGCTACGTGCAGGATCCCTGAAGGTCAGGTTTTGACACCGAGCTCCGCCAGACGCTCGACGACCGCCTCTTCCGCCTGGTCCAGCTCCGAAAGCGTGTCCTCAAGGTCACGACGCTTCTGGCGAAGCGTCTCGCGCTTCTCCTCGATACGCCGGACCATAAGGTTCAGCTGCGCCACCTCTCCGGGAGGGCTCTTGTATACCTGTATGATCTCACGAATCTCGTTTATCGAGAATCCTATCCGGCGCCCCCGCAGTATTTGTCGCACCAGGTGACGGTCCGACGGACGATAAAGACGGGTGCGACCCCGGCGCACAGGGTGAATCAGACCCTCGTCTTCATAGAAGCGCAGTGTACGCGTCGAGATACCGAATTCGCGTGTCAGCTCGGTAATCGTGTAATATTCACGCATGCCCTGCCCTTTTTCCCTCTTGCAGGGACGACAGTGCCACCTGATTTACGTAAAAGTCAATTCAGACCCGTGTCGTGCAGTCGGTTCTGCACGAAAGTTGCAGCCTGGGCGCTCCACCTGGTGTCCGCAATCGTGTCGGGCACCACGATTTCATCGGATCCCACGCTCAGAGAAAGCCAAACCACCAGGTCGCCAGTCCCAGGAAGGCGAAGAAGCCCACGACATCGGTAACGGCCGTCACGAAAACAGACGACGCGACCGCAGGGTCGGCGCCGACCTTGTCGAGCAGAAGCGGGATGAGAATGCCGCCCAATGCCGCGACGAACATGTTTATGACCATCGCGGTTGCGATTATTCCGCCGATATCCGGATCACGAAACCAAAGTGCCGCCACAAGACCGATCAGCGTGGCGAATATCGCTCCGTTCAGGAGCCCCACTCCCATCTCACGCCGGATGATGCGCCCGGCATTGTAGATATCGAGGTCGCGTGTCGCCAGCGCGCGAACGGTGACGGTCATGGTCTGGGACCCGGCATTGCCGCCCATACCCGCGACGATCGGCATCAGGACTGCCAGCGCGACAATCTGCTGAATGGTAGCGTCGAAGAGGCCTATCACCGAGGCTGCAAGGAACGCGGTAATCAGATTGACAAGCAGCCAGGGCACGCGAGAGCGCGCGGCGGTCATCACGCTATCGGAAAGCTCCTCGTCGCCCACGCCGCCCATGCGCAAGAGATCCTCTTCCGCCTCCTGCTGGATGACATCCACCACGTCATCGATTGTCAGAACACCGACAAGGCGCTCGTTCTCGTCCACGACGGCCGCAGACAAGAGGTCGTATTGCTCAAAGATCTGGGCGGCTTCTTCCTGATCCATCGTGGCTGGAATGGCGTGGCGCGTTTCGCGCATCACATCTTCGATGCGCACATTGCGCTTCGAGCGAAGTATGCGATCGAGATCGACAGCACCAACCAGCCGGAAGCCGGGATCGATGACGAATACCTGGGAGAAGTTTTCCGGCAGGTTCTGGTCGTCGCGCATGTAGTCGATGGTCTGGCCGACCGTCCAGAAAGGCGGTACGGCGACAAACTCGGTCTGCATGCGTCGACCGGCCGTCTCTTCCGGATAGCCAAGCGAGCGCCGCAGACGGATGCGCTCGGTGAAGGGCAACTGCGCCAGGATCTCGTCCTGATCCTCAGTCTCGAGATCTTCGAGAATGTAAACCGCGTCATCGGAATCAAGCTGCTGGACTGCCTGAGCGATCTGCGCATTTGGCAGGCTCTCGACAATATCCAGGCGAATCGCCTCATCCACTTCCGTGAGCGCAGTGAAGTCGAAGTCATCGCCCATCAGTTCCACAAGGGCGCGCCGCTGCTCTGGAAGAAGCGCTTCGAGAAGATCGCCGATCTCGGACTGGTGGAGTGAACTTACATCCTGTTTGAGCGTCAGCGTTGCCCGGTCGGCGATGGCCGCACCGATATGGGCCAGAAAATCCGAAGAAATAACGCCGTCCGCATCATAGATGCCGGTTTCCTCAACCCCGGTGGCTTCTTCTGTTTCCGGCTGATTGTCGCTCAAGGGCATGCTCCACTGACGGCTGATTTGGCTGCGGCGGCAGCTTGTCACTCTACAAGCTTAGCGCCCTCTAGCCGATTAGAAAGCCCATCAGCAACAGGAATGCGTACTGAAGAAACGCATCCTGCACTTGTCGCACAAGTTATGGCTGTGCCCAACTTATCCGCGAGGAGTGGCACGAGCATGACCTGGTGGCGAGAGATACTGAGCGCAGTCGCGATGGTTCTGACCTTCGCTGCCTTTCTGCCCTATATCCGCTCGATCCATGCAGGGCGAACGCGACCTCATGTCTTCTCGTGGGCCTTGTGGGGCTCGACAACCTTTGTCGTGTTCCTCGCACAGGTGGTCGATGGCGGCGGCGCAGGCGCCTGGCCCATTGGACTGGCGGGCATCGTTACCCTTTACGTGGCTGTGCTTGCCTATACACGCCGGGGAAACATCTCGATCACGCGCACAGACTGGTTCTTTCTCCTGACAGGCCTCAGCGCCCTGCCCGCATGGGCGCTCACATCCGATCCGCTCTGGGCTGTCGTCATCCTGACGTCGATCGATCTGGTGGGCTTCCTGCCGACCCTGCGAAAGACGTTCCTGCAGCCATTCGACGAGGATCTGGGTTTCTATGCCTTCACCGTCGCGCGCAACATCATGGCGATGGCTGCACTCGAAAATTTCTCCGTCACCACTCTTCTGTTTCCTGCAGCAACCGGTTTTGCCTGCATATTGTTTATTGCAACGACGCTCGCCCAAAGACGCAGCCACAGGCGAAACGGTTTACTTCCCTAAGGTTATTTCCTTTTCGCGTATTCAGGTGCAAAATCTTCCCGGCATGAAATCCATAGGGGGAGCGAAAATGCCTGTACTTGCCAGCCGTTTCTTCAAGATCGCCATTGTATTCCTCATCCTGGGCATCGGGATGGGGCTGCAGATGGCAATGTCCGGTAATCACAATGTCATCGGACCGCACGCGCATACCAATCTGCTCGGTTGGGTGACGAGCGCCCTGTTCGGCACATATTACGCACTCAACCCGGCCAAAGCACAGACCCGCCTTGCCGGAGCGCATTTCTGGCTCTGGGTGGTCGGTCTGGTGCTCCTCACACCCGCACTCTATCTGCTTTATCTGGGATATGCGGCCATCGAACCGGTGACAGCCATAGCGTCGCTTACGCTTCTGGCGGCAGCGCTTGTCTTTGCAGCGGTTCTGTTCAGAAGCGAGAGCGCAAGCGTTCCGGCGGCAATGCGGCCGGCCGAGTAAGGCCTCGCGCAACCACAAGACCGCGCCAAGCGCTTCAAGTGCATATGATCTTGGAGAGTGTTGGTGCGGTCGAGAAGACTCGGAGAAACGCTGAAATCCGCAGAAATGCGAGCTTTAGGTGTCCCACGCGGTCATTCTTGTGGGCATTGCAGATCAATAGGTTACAGAATGGGTGTCCCACGCCCGTTCACGGAATATCCTCCACAGAAATCGACCCGTGTGGATAAGCCGATATGACCGCCCTCACCTATACCCTGATCACCTGCGCCTCACTGCTTGCGGTTGATGGTGATACCATCAAGTGCGATGGCCAGAACATGCGCCTGCTCGGACCAGGAGCGCCGAATGTCGAGGGGATAGACACGCCCGAGACACGCAACGCGAAATGCGCCAAGGAGAAGCTTCTGGGAGATCAGGCCACGCTTCGCCTGAAGGAACTGCTGAGGCAGGATGTCGAGATCGAAGACAGCGGCGTCAGAGATCGCTGGGGCAGACCATTGGTGAAGGTCAAGATGCCGAATGGCGAGACTGCCGGAGAGGTGTTGCTTCGCGATGGCTACGCGGTACGGTGGCGACCGGGATACAAGGCGAGGTGGTGTGAGGGATGAGCAATCGGCTTGGCGATGATGGAGCCCGATATATGGCGCTCGCGCTCTATCCTGGCAGGAAATGGAATGAGCTCACAGACGGGGAACGTGAAGAAGCTCGGAAGGCTGCTGAAGAACTCAGGCGCGTGATGGGCGATCACAGCGCCAAGAGCCCTACCGGCCTGCACTAGCTGAATACATCTGCGAAATGGTGATCGACCCGCCCTTGTGACCGCATCGATTGCACCGCAAGGCATTCCTCAGCCTGTCATCACCGATATAGCTGTAATCGGCTCCATACCGCTCGATGAGATTGTGGATGTCGAGACGCACGCTGTTCCCGCAGTTCGGTCGCGTGCAGTGCCCCCAGATGCCAACATCCAGATCAAGGCAGTCCTGCAGGGTTCTCACCGACATGCTCATAGCCTGGGCTGATATCGGATCGGAGCAGGCCCGTAAACGCAGAAAAGCCGCCCCACCAGCCGATGAAGGCCAGCGGGGCGGATCGATCATCAATGGATCTGATGTGTCATGGCGGGCGCTTTGTCAGCGTCTGCACCAGCTTATCAAGCGTCTCCTGCAATTCGTTCTGCTTCCGGTCGGCAAGTATGCTCATGGAGGCGTTGATGCCCTCGGCTGCCTCGACCAGTCGGCGGGCTATGTCCTTCTCGATGAAGCCGAAAGAGGCAGCGGTGACATAGGCGTCATCGCGCGGTGGTGGCTGCTTCCTCTGGCTCACATATCGCCCTGCAGCGGCGAATACCACAATGAGCCCCCAGACCGCGACCACCCAGATATCAGTGTCTATTCCCAACACGCGCCCGCTCCTGATGACGTTGATCGCTTGCGGCGGCATCGGTGACAGCGCGCATTACATTGTAGCTGTCGAGCAGGAGCAGGACCGGATAGACCGCAAGGCCAGTGCTCCATGTGCCGGCCTGCGCGAAGCCCACCGTGATCTGAAACCAGAACAGGCAGGCAATGAAAGCCCCCAGCGCCCTCAGATGCGGGGATCGCCGCCACGCCCCGTTGATGGCAAGAAAGATCAGACGCCCTGCCCCGGCCACCAGACAAAGCAGCGCCCAGGTATCCTGCTTCATCAGAGCAGCAAGAGGCCGATAGCTGGCACCGTCTGAAAAAAGATCGGGATTGAGGACAAGGATCAGCGACCAGTTCAGGAGCATCAGGGCAAGCGCCCATTCCGATGCCCGGACTGGAAAGGTCTCTCGAAGAGACTGCTTGATGTGCGCGAGGATCATGGGCGGCACCCATATTTCTGATACCGGCCACGATGCTGAGCAATGGCCACGGCTGCCGGTCGATCGTTCTGCACCAGATAGGCATTGGTTGACGGCTGGGGATTGATCGGCACGAGAACGTCACATGGCTCAGCGAGGCTCGTGCTCTGGCAGGCAGCCGCCGAGCATCCGGCAAAGATCAAGGTCATCAGCCTCAAGCACTTCATGGTCTATCTCCTTTCCATCTTTCAGGATGGTGATGCGGTCGGATTGAAGGCGCTGCAGAACCGCCGTGCGGCCACGCTGGTAAGCGTTCCAGTGGGTGAAGGTCAGAAGCCCCACCACAGCCAGAACAGCACCAGCGCGGAGCCATGCGCCAATGGATAGGCTAGGCATCAGGTGCCCTCCACCGCATCACGGATTTCGCGCACCGCGGCGATGATCTGCTTGCGCATCAGGACGCCACCGGCAAGGACAGCAAGCCCGACGCCGCCGATGGCCAGCACTGTGGACCAGTCGGCATCAAAGACGCGGGAAATGCCCGCGCCTGCTCCCGTGGCAAGGCCCGTCAACCAGCCCCAGCGCCCGGTCTTCTTCTTGACTTCATCCTCGACCTGAGGCGGCACGGTCGGCTTCTCGATCTTCGCGATCTCGTCGGCTGAGAGGGTCGGTTGTTCTGGCTTCGCATAGGGCTGCGGAACCTGATCCAGTTCCGGCCGATCCATCTTCTCGAATGCCAAGCGGATCTCTTCGCGCACACTGGTCTTCCGTCCGCTGGACCAGTCAATGCTCAGGTTCGGACGCACGCGGGTAAACTCCAGCATCGTGCCATCATTTGACCAGATGCCATCAAAAAGTAGCCTCGCCTCTTTCTCACGCCGTTCGATGATCGCCGCCGGGATGCGCCACTGCAGGAACGCTTCGCGTGCCCTTTTCATGTCACCCGCTTTGAAGTGCGTCACCCATGTCGCGCTACGGATAGCGCCGGTATTCCAATGAAAGGATACCGCCGCGGCAAACTGTGCCTGGGTCAGCGGATGATCCTTGAAGACCTCTTTCACCTGCTCTGCATAGTTGGTCAGAGCCCAGACATAGACGTTCATGCAGTGCTGGAGAGTGGCGCGCTTGCCGATGTACCGCTCTACGCGATGGCCGGTGGCATTGGTCATGCCAACACACCAAGTCAGAACGCCCTTCACGTCCTTGTACGCTTGACGCACAAGCGCCTCGTGCGCGGCCACTTCCATGGCCACGTTGAAATCAACGCGCATTGGATTTCTCCGTTTCAGATGTGGGTTAGAGCGTCAGCGGGTCAGAGCCGGGAGAGATGGCCGAGAGTGCGTTTCATTCCATCTTCCACTATAAGGCGAAGCTGTTATAACTCGTCGCAACGAATGGGAGGCGGTCGGTGAACTTTCGCGAGGAAGCAACAACGGTTTTCAAGCAGATACACGATTCATCTGCATGGCAAAGTTCTTCTAAATCAGGGCCAGGAAGTACATTGTCGGCCACAGCTAGGTTGCGAGCCGAGTTGCCGAACTTGTTCTATACGCTAGGGATACGCACCTTAGTCGATGTGCCATGTGGCACAGCCGAATGGATTACAACGATTACAAATGATCTCGACTGGTATCATGGTTCCGACATTGTACCTGACCTGGTGGAAGCGGCTAAAGCTCGGGTCAAGCGCAACAACCACACCTTCTCGGTTCTTGATATAGTCTCTGATGTCCCACCCCAAGCGGATGCCATCTTCTGTCGTGATTGCCTTGTGCATCTGCCGTTCGAGGCGGGACTAAAAGCAATTGAAAATTTCAAGGCCAGCGGTTCGACCTATTTGCTTACAACCACTTTTACTCATCTGGAGGAAAACAAGGACACCACAATCGGCCCGTGGCGACCTCTAAATCTACAGATCAAACCGTTCGATTTCCCGCCACCCGAAAGAATTGTCTTTGATCGACCTACGACACCTAACGACCCCTACGCAGACAAAGCGATAGGCGTATGGAGATTAGCGGACCTATGATCGAAACAACTTTCTTTGCGGCTGCTGATCGCAAATACGAAGATTTTGTTATCCCCTACGCCGCCTCTGCACTTCGGTTTAACAAAGAGGCTAGGGTCGAAATCTGTATTGAAGACCCCCGGCGTTTCTACTTACAAAATCAACAACCACTAGAAATACTTGAAGAGTATTTTCCGGGCCGTCTTCTACTGAGGTCGGGCTTGTTTGACAATGTCGTCGCAAATAGCGTCCGTTTCTTGGAAAGACCGCAAGTCCCGACAGAATACGTTTATTTCGGTGACATTGACATACTTGTGCTTGAGCGGATAACACCCATGCACCTCAAACATATGGAGAAGACGGGGCTTCCTTACAGCAATGTGCTGCGTTCAGAGGGTGGGAAACTCTCAGGACTGCACTTCACGCGATCAGAGGCATTTTATCCAATCAGCCCGCCCGATAACTTTGACCTTTCGCGTGGGAATGACGAACACCTTCTGTTTGAGATTGTTTCCAAGCGATCTGCCCTACCAGAGATTTCGGATAAATTCCGCCCTCTTCATGGCATCCACCTCAGCCCGAACAGAAGACCAAGAGGGAAAGTAGGTGAGCCTGATTGGTCGATTGCGCCATACCACGCCAGTGCATTTCGGTTCCTGATCGATCAGCCATTCTTCAAAAGCCTTTGCCCGCTATTCAGCAAGCGTGTGAAGGTTTTTCTCATGCTCGCCCATGCAATTATCGACGCGGAGTATGCAGGAGAGCTTGGCGACGAAGGGCGCAAAGTTGCGGCGCAGTGGCGCGATCAATTGATAGCCGCGCTCTAGGCTACGATACCACCGCAAGTTTGCGGTCATTCCCGCTTGCGTCCTTGATGGTGATGTATCCGGTCACCGTCTCGCCGCTAAGCGCGGCATGTGATCCGAACCGCACCCTGCCGCTCCCCTTCGGATTCAGCTGCAAGTCGATGTTGCTATCAGCGCCTGACGCCTGGATAATCAGCGGGTTTCCTGTTACGGATGCGATAAAGTCAGGGTAATTCACAATTCCGCTGCCCTGCTCGCGAAACGAAAACAGTTGCCGCGTTCCGCCCCCAGCGTAACCATCGATGTTACCATTGCCTTTGGCAGTGAGACGCAAGTCGACGGTGGCGGCATCTCCCACCGACATGACATTAGAATAGGTGCCGCCTGAATCGGTCTGCAATTCCAAGCCGGAAGCAATGCCAGGAAACACGCGCAAGGAGTGCTTTGTCCGTACGGACATGAAACCGTCCGAAGTCTCTGCGCCCACGCGGGTGCCGATATCGATCCCGTTGCCGTCGATCACGCAATTGGGCATAAGGTAGTTGTTTGCAGCACCTGCCTGCTCGCGATATCCGGTTCCGCCGTTCCCAGTCATCGTCATGGCGTTGAACACGGCATTCTTGCCCGCAGTGTCAACGCCATCACCGCCGTTGTCGGTGCACCGACCGGCGCTGAAGATAAACTGTTCAATGTAGTCGCCGGTGATTTTAAGCCCGTCCTGTGTATTCCCGAAGGAGGAAAATCCGGTCATCGACCCCGCGATCTTTCCAGACCCGGAGAATTCGACACCGTTCAACGCATTTCCCTCCGCCTGAAAGCCAGTCACCTCGATATAGGTGGGATTGTTCGTATTTGCCTGAACGCGAAGTCCGTTACCCGCCGTGGAGCCGCGTGCAGAACAACCCGCCACCACGAAATAGGAAGGATGAGTGTTCGGAGCGGTCGGGTTCTCAGCCGCCTGAAGAAGGATGCCATCAGTTGCATCCCCCAGAGAATGACAGCCGATAAGTTCACATTCACCTCGAACGTTAATGCCAGCATCAGTGTTGCCGCTCGACCAGCAGCCGATAAGCTTGGTATTGGTGCAATACTTGATATCGAGGCCATCCCAATTAGACGCCACTCCATTATCAACAAAGCCGCAACGGGTTAGAATGATGTCATCTTGTGGCAGGTCAATCACGTACTCGGGACGGGCTTGGAACCCCATGCCGTAGGTCTGCGCACCGGTGAATAGGCAGTCAGTTGCGCGGATGTTATTACATCCGTAGACAACCCACGCCGACTCCTTCCCGCCCCCATCAAAGATGATGCCAGAAGCACTCCAGTTCTGAAGTGCGCCCTCCGTACCATCTTGATTCCGCTCAAACAAATCAGTGGGGTCAGGAGCGCCGGCTAGCACCTTCAGCCTTGAAACTCCTTTGAACCCAACCCATTCCTGATTATCAACGGGCTTGAGCGTAGATAGTACGCCGTAGGTCTTGGGGCCAAAGAAAATGCGCTTTGCGCCGCTGTCGATTGCCGCTTGAAGCGCCGCATAGTCATCAGTGATGCCATCCCCGGCGGCACCAAAATCCTCAACGGTTACGAACTCCTCAATCTTCGACCGCAATGTTCGTGGTGCCGCGCCCGGGTAAGATGGCGTGAATTCGCCCAGCGCTTCTAGCGCTTCGTCACCGCCTACCACTTCGTAGGCAGTATTGGTGGCGTTGCGACGGATCATCTTGAGAGCCACTGAGGGAAGTGGCTCTCCAACCCCGCTGTCCCCCTTCTGTGCGAGCGTATCCCAGACTGTCTGCCAGTTCGCGCCGACGCCCGGCTCTGTGGCGCTGGAAGCGACATGCCCAGCCGTCGCGATATATGATGTGCCACCACGCTTCACCGCATCCTTGCGGGAGTATGTGGTGCCATCAGCCCAAGCGCCGCGCCATGTAATCTCCACCGCAGCATCACTTGCGAGGCGGAAGACAGTGCCGCTGTTCTCCACTATGCCGAGAACAGCCGTGCCCGCCTTCAGACCCCCGACGACAGGTTTTTCATCAGATACGGTTTTCACCGTGAGAGATGCACCACCATCGAACGAAACCGTTACATCTTCAGACGTATTCGCTTCGACGATGTTCAGCCGAACCAGCGCCACTCCATCACCAACTGGCAGACGCGGCGAAGTCGAAGCCGTAATCGCGTTCGGATCACCGCTGTCGGTGTTGCTCGCTTTGACGAACTGATAACCCGGCAGGAACGTGGTGATCTGCGTCCAGGAGCCGGAGCCAGAACCGCCGTTCTTCTTGTAGAGGCCATTGTTCGCAGACGTGCTGTCGGCATAGACTACGCCAAGGGTATCTGCGGCATGAGCGAGATCGGCCGTCAGGTTCGCCTTGGTGGCCTTCCAGACCGCATCGGATAGCAGCCCGGCCTGAATGATGCTTTCAAGGACCGTGCCCCATTCACGGATGTCGGGCTTGCGGGGCTCATGCGCTCCAGAGGCAGGGACACCATCGGTCACGAAGTCGCGCCAGATCTGATTGGCGGTGGTACTAAGCGCCATGCTCAATGCTCCATGCAAAAAGCCCCGCCGGATGGCAGGGCTGTGATCGTTTCAGATTGTTCGGATGGTCAGGCTGAGGGTTCGGTGGCTATGCCCGTGGTGCTGGTGCTCCAGTCACCCAAGCGGCCTTTCTCAGTCTGATAAGCAGTTTGGAACTCGTATTCCTCGCCCTCTGCGAGAGCGCCGGTGGTGTAACTCGTCGCATCATTGGCAAGCGGTCCTGCCTCGGTCCAATCGCTGTCGGCGGTCTTCTTGAAGCGCACCATGTAGAACAGCAGAACGGAGGGCGATGGCGAGAAGGTCAGTTCTGCGACCGGTCCCGTCGCCCAATTCAGTGTCGGTGCAGCGGGCGTCGGAATGCCGTCCTGATCGCTCACGTCCTCGGAAACAGGTGCGTCGCCCTCTTCCTGTGCCGCATCCCACTGATAGGCAGCTTGCGGCATAGACTGGACCTGCAGCGTCACACCCTGCAGTATGCCGCCCTGCCCGATGATGAACTTGAAATCCTGCACCTCGAAGACCGAGTTGATGCCAAAAGGCGGATAGGAGATGCGGATGAACCGTTTCCCGAATGCAGCCAGGGCGCGCAGATTGCACTGGAATGTCCCCACCCAATTCGGATTGGCCCGATAGGCCGCAAGCTTCATCAGGCGTCGGCACTGGCTGTGTGATGGCGCCATGTTGAACTGCAGGTCTTGCCCGATCTCGCCACGCTCGGAAACATCGTCAGCATCAACCCATGGATCTGCATCGGCTGCCTGATAGTCCTGATCGGGATCGAGGAAGGTGGCACGAATGGTATTGGCGGTGGACATGATGTCCCTGCCCTTGCCGACCTCGGAGAAGCCCGTGATGGCATCCTCATTGATCGTGACGGTGGGGTTCTCCCATTCGCCGATATCAAGCGTGAGGCCACCATCTGGCGTCGGTACGAGCCGACCGTCACAGCATTGAAGCATTCGCCCCACAACGTCTGCTGGACGCTCATCGAGGCGATAGGAGCCCCAGAGACGATAACGAGGCTCTGTGCCGCCGCCCTTCAAGCCAATGGCCTCTGCAGCGCGATTATAAGCTTCCACCCAGCCGGCCTGTGCCTGCAGTGTCGACACCATGCTCTCAGGAAAGCGCATTCCGTCTGCATGAGTGACATAATCGCGGATCACGGCAGCAGCATTGTCGTTCCATGCCACTGTGCCGGTCAGCGGGTTCTTGACCTTGGCAGCCCTGATCACCAGTCGGTAATTGGTGTTGATGCCGTTGGGGAAGCGCTCAAGATACCAGTCCTGCGCCGAGGCGAACTGTGTTGCGTACAGGCTCGCGACACCATCCCCGCGATGCGCTGAAGTCCATTCCGGGAACTCTGCAGCCAGATCGGAATAGGCCGTCTCGGTCGAGAGCCCCAGACGGTAGTGGATTCGCAGGAGCGAGTCGTGACCGCTCCCCGTCCAGGGGCTCGTCTGGATACGCCCGTTCGCATCGCGATAGGCGGTGACGTTGGTGTCATCGATCCAGAACTCTTCGACCGCATCAATCGGCCCTTGGCCCAAGGCGAGTACCTTGTGAAAATTGCCTGCCTTCGCGTTTGCATAGACCCACGCACCCGACACCTTCACGCGCCCATAATGCCGCACGCGCGGTGCTGTGGATTGGCGATAGGACTGCTGCACGTCTTCAGGTTTCGGCTGCGGTGGCCGGAACAAGATCGAGCTCAGATATGAGGCACCGATCGATAGAGCCAGATAGCCAAGTGCGCTGCCGAGGAAGGTGGTGCTGGCCAGACCCGCAAGAGCAACTGCGCCCTGGAGCGCAACACCAATGGCCGAGGTGCCAAGGGTGGCCGCGATGAGCCCGGAGAGCGCTACAGGCATTCGATCCTCCAAGCTTTCCAGACAGAATTGAGAGGTGCGCCGATCAGGCCGTTCTCGTCACGCGAGAACCAGATCGAGCCGGTATGGATGGCCATGCAGAGCTTGCCGTCATGGATGATCAGGCCGACATCGCCGGATGCCGGTTCTTTCGTCTTCCTGAAGCCGCTGGCACGCATGACGCGGTTGACGGCCACCGCAATGCTCCCGGGCTCTCGAAGCCACTGACGGGCTTCCTCTTCCGTTTGGTGCTGTCGACCGAATACGGACATCGGTGAGAAGCCGGTGACTATCCGCACCCACCTGTCAGCGGTTGACGCGCAATCGGTCTTACCCCACCGGAAAGGCTTGGCAGCCTCGGCGGTCATAAACTCTTCGATTGTCATGGTCAGTAGTCCGGGTAGGTGAATACCGCGTGCAGGAGCTTCGCCATGTACTGGAAGAACTTGTCTCCCGGATATCTCTTCTGCTGATCTCGGTCCGTGTATCGGCCATAGGGCGGACGGGAACGATTGAAGAAGGCGTTCTCAGCGGTCATGGAGACAGTCTGAACTGCACCTTCCACACCCTGCATCTCGGTTCTCGAAACTCGTGGCGGCTGCATGAAGCCCCACCACAGAGGCGCGGGCGATCCCACCGGCTGCCATTCCGCATCAAAGAGCTGGAGCGATACGATAACGAGCCGCTGATCAACCTCGTCTGTCTCACCCAGCACTTTGCTCAGGAAGTCCGGCACCTGATCGGGAATGCCATTGAGCGCGAAGTTGACGGTTTCCGATGCCTGATTTGATGATGCTCCGAGCCCATCAATGGAGCCATAGCCGTACATCGGCAGATAGGTCTTGCCGCCGGTCTCAAGCTCCGTGTTGCCGTTCCACATGTAGAAGGTTTCAGATTTGAAGCGCATCTCGACAAGGAGATCGCAGCGCACCGTTGTTGCCGACAGCGCCTCAATCTGGTCCGGCGTGAAGAAGTCCATCAGACATCCTCGATGAATGAGACGGTGGGGAAGCTCCAGCGGCCATAGTCGAGGCCCATGTCCATCGAACTGTCGCTGACAAGGCGCATCTTACAGACTGGAAAATCGAAGTTCAGTCGATCTCCAATGCTTGCTGCCTCGCGTGCGGGTGGCCTGAAGGTGATGGTGGCCTGTTCATCGGACGAGTAAGAGATCGTCTTGACCTGATAGAGCCGTTCACCAATCGAGAACCGCTGCCCTGGCTGGATCAAACCTGCATTGTTGATGTCGATGGTTGCCGTGGTGCCCCGGACCGGAACATTGCTGGCGAGCGTGACGTCGATCACCTGCCCCTGATACTTGGAGCCGTCGCTGAATGGGCTGCTGTCGCTGTGCGGCACCGGTCCATACAGATGATCCTGACCATCAGGCACAGGCTGATACCATCGCGAGAGCGGCACGATGACAGGCGTCATGCGCCCTTCGAGGATGCTGTTGATCCCGCGCCATGCCAGCACCTTCTGCTGATCGACAACGGGCACACCGACAAAGCTGACTTTCCAGATCCCCGCATCCGTCGCCACCACCTGAGTGACGCCAGAAATGCTTGAGGGACCGGCAAGAGACCGAGGTGCGATCTCTGCCATGATCTCGCGCGGCGGCAGAACCTCAAGAGGCCAGACAATGGTTGAAGCCATTACATCTTCCTCGATTGCGCATCCGCGATCATTGAGGGCAGCCCTTGCTGGACCTGTCGGACGCCAAGCGCCGCGCCTGCCTGTGCGGCCTGCTGCCCCATCTGAGTGACTTCAGCCTTGATGACCCCGTTGTCATCGACAAAGACACCCCTGACCGTGACCTCAGTTGCCCCGCCGCCGAAATCCTGCCCCGGCTTGGTAACGGTGACGGTTTCATTCGGAGAAGCCCTGAAGGCGACCACCTGGCTATCGATGCCACCGGCACCGCCAACCTGAAACTGGCCACCATTGGCGAATCCGAAAAGCTTCCCGATGCCTCCAAAGAGGCCACCAAAGAAGCCGCCGCCTCCACCAGCCCCGCCAGAGAACAGCATCTGGAACGCGCGATCCGCGAAGACAGAGGCGAGCTGAGACAGAAGCCCCTTGAGCGCATCCTTCACGTCCTGAGTGCCGGTGATGACGCCCTTGAAGGCATTCGTCATTGCCGAGGTGATGTCGCCTGCCAGCCCCTCGACATTGCCCCTCATGCTCTGCATGCCTTGCTCAAGGCCCTGCATGGCATAGGTGCCGATTTCAGCCATCACGCGGGATGGTGAGTGGATGCCAAGCGCTGAGCGGAACCTCTCGGCAACATCGGACGCAATGCCGGTGATGCTCGACTTCACGCCTTCCCACTTGGATTTGATGCCGTTCCAGAGGCCAGACATGATGTCAGCGCCGATCTGGTACATCTGGCCTGGGATAGCCTTGAAGGCTTCGAGCAGTTCCAGCGCGGCAGCATCGAACCGACGCGCCCAATCCATCACCGCGCGGTCAAGCTCGACAATCCGATTGATCACGCCATTGACGGCTGCACCGACTTCCTGCCCCCATTGAATGAAGGCAGCGCCCATCTCCACCATCCTGACCACGAAGTCAGCGATAGCCGGCGCATTCTCGACCAGCCAATGTGAGAACTGCTCAAGATACGGGAGAACGCGCTGGGTGATCTCGGCAGCGATAGAACCGAACGATCCCTTGAGGCGCGCCATATTATCGTTGAACGCCTCGGCACTGGCACCCATTTCCTCGGTGAAGACCTGGGAGAACTGACTGGCCTCAGACGTGAGCTTGTTGATCCCCTCGGAACCGCCTGCAAGCAGTGAGGCAAGCTGTGGCCCGTACCGCTCACCGAATATCTTGCCGGAAATGGCAGCCTTGCGGGTCTCGTCATCGATCCCCTGCAGCGCGTCCGCGACCTCACCCATGATCTGGGTGGAGCCCTTAAGACTGCCGTCTGCATTCTGGACCGAGATGCCGAGCTCCGCAAAAGCATCCTTGGCCGCGCCCGTACCCTTCGAGGTGTCATAGACGTTCTTGTTCAGCGTGCGCAGCGCATTGCCGAGCGATCCGAACGAGACGCCAGACAGATCGGCCGCATATTTCAGCCTCGACAGTTCCTCAATCGGAACACCGAAACTCCGGCTGGCCTTGGCCATGTCATCGGCTGCATTGATCGTGCCCTTGACCGCGACGGCCATTGCCCCAGCCGCCGCGGTTGCCGCTGCACCAGCAGCCAGCAGACCAGTCTTCGCGAACTTCCCGAACTTCTTCAGACCGGATTGAGCGTTCTTCAGCCCGTTTGAGAAAGCGGCAGTGTCGATGCCGAGGTTGACGCGCAGAGCGCCAATCACGCTATTCGCCATGACCTACCCCTTCTGCTTTCGTGAGGCGAAGATGCCGCGCATGACCTCTTGGATCTGCTCAGGCGTCATCTGCCGACCGGACGGCTTGCCCGCTTCGCTCATCATGTCTTTGAGTTTCGGGAACTTCTTTGGTGTGATCCGCGAGAGCGCCGCTGTGTGCCAGGCAAGCCACGCATTGGCATTCTGCTCTCGCTTCAGGCGATTGCTTGCGCCTTCGAGGATGACGCTTATTTCGCGCAACGTGAGCCGCCAAAACAGGGACGGCTCCTGCCCTGCTTCTACCCATGATCTAAGCAGCGAAAGCCAGTCTACCCGGCTTTCGCCTTGGGAGGGTTTGCCTTGCCTTCTGCCTCCGGGAAGAAGCGCTGCAGAGCGAGCCCGATCTTCTCCGTCATGACCGGCACGCCCACCTCGTCAAGCAGATAGCCTGCCTGAGAGGGCTGTATTGCGGGATGCTCTTCGAGAAGTGCACCCCAGACCAGCGCCCGCACCATCTTCATGCTGACGTTGGTCTCGTCCTGAAGATCTTCCACGATCTTCATGATCGGCTTGCCGAAATGATCTTCGACCTCGCAGATCGCGTTGGTTGAGAAGCGCAGCGAGTAGACCTTGCCGCCTGCTTCCAGCGCTACCGCGCCACGTTCTGCATTCGCCATTAGCTGCTCGCCTGCGTCCAGGTTTCAGCACCGGAGACGGCAACGGTCACGGTTGCGGTCATGCGGTCATCGATCGGTACAGCCTTGGAGTAGCCAATGATGCTGGCCTCGAAGGTGACGATGGCGCCATTCGGGAACTCGACCTGATGATCGCGGGTCTCGCCGCTCTCGAAGAGTTCGCGAAGGAAGACATCGGTGTCATTGCCGGGAACCCAATTGATCTCGAAGCTGGCTTCGCCATTGTCGATCAGACCGGCGATGTACTCGCGACGGCGGTTCGGGCTCAGCATGTGGGTGGCGTCGATCCGGTCAGCCGTTGCTTCACCGGGAGTGACGTTGATCACCTCACCGATCTGGAAATAATCGGCGGGAGACGTGCCCGTGTCCCAGATACGGTACTTTGTGCCGTACCCGATGCTTGCATCAGTCATCGTTCTGCTCCTGTCAGGATGATGTGTGGTGAATGATCAGATCGACCGAGACGGCAAAGACCCGCTCGGAAGTGGAAGGATTGGTGTCGGTGAGGTCGCGCCCTTCACTGTCGACGGTGATCAACTGGATCGATCCGCCCCGGTAGGTGTCGAGCGCAGCGATCAAATCGTTCGCGGTTGCCTTTGCCGCTGAATAGGTCGCGCCGTAGCAGTTCGCCTGCACACGGGATGTCACGAGACCATCGCGGCCCTGATAGGTGTAGCCAGGCACGCCATCGACGCGGTACAGCACGATGTAAGGACCGGGACCGCCGTAGTTATCAGAGGTGGTGCCGCTGACCTTGATGCCCTGCGGTGCCATGTTCCAATAGCGCCGCCCCCCGGCAACGGATGCCAGGAGCTGAGTGATCAACGCTTCCATGATGGTCAGCCTTTCGCGGCCTTTGCCTGCTTCCGTGCCAGACGTTCAGCCGCCTTGGTGATCTCGGTGCCGAGTTCCTTGGCCACGATGTTCAGAGCGTGATTCTTGTTCGCGTCCCATGCGGGTCTCGCGAAGGGCTGAGGCCCGTGGATCGTGCTCCCGAACTCCTGCAAGTGACTGTGCGGGATCACACCGGCACCGACGAACATCTCAACGGCAGCCTTGTCGTTCTTGAACATCTTCCGATGAAGCTTGCCCTGACGCTTGCCGAGTTTCGTGCCGATCCCGATCGATGAGCGCAGATCGTTGCCCTGCGTCACCGGATCGTCTGGAGCCTTGGCCCGCATATCGTCTGCAATTGGCTCTGCAGCCTTCCTCAGCACGCGCCGGAGGACGTTCTTGCCTGTGGCCTTGGGAAGTTCCTCGAGCGCCTTCTCAAGCTCTCTGAGGCCATCCACCGAAACGCGGGTGGCCATCAGTCCATATCCCGTTGCGCCGTGATCTCGATAAACCGGCGCCGCCCTTCGCCCGCTTCCTTCAGCCCAATGATCTGCCAGATCGCGCCCTCATGGCTGATCCGGTCAGTCGGCTTGATCGTACGGCTCTGCTCTGAAGAGCGGGTCGTGAATCGCGCCATCAGCGTCGATCCCACCTGACCGGCTGCGAACTTCTCACCGTCCGAGACATCCTTGCGCTGAGCACGGACCGAGATGAAATCCGCCCAAGTCTGGATCGGCTCGTTGTATTCGTTGGTGGTCTCGGTGAACCGCTGGATCGTGATCTTGCGGTCAAGCTTTCCGGCGCTGATGCTCATTGCCAGTGCTCCTTGATCCACTCAACGTGCTGCAGTTCATGTGGCTTCTTCAGACCGTGGAAATAGACGATGCGGGTATCACCCAACCCGTGCTTCTCGACATGGCCCTTGTATGACCGGACGTAGCCAGGCAGTTCATCATCAATGAACCGGTGTCGGTACTTTCTGACGTGAACCATGTCGTTCTCGCCACGATGCTCCCGCGCCACCCGCTGATAACCTTCAGGGATCAGGCAGACGCCATTGATCGCCTGATGCGGATTGTATGGATCGCGCGGCAGGCACATCACTTTCTTTTCGAGACACCACTTGCCGAGCTTGTCGATGTTGCCGGTGATGATGGTATCCAGCCCCACAAAGATCATCGGGCAGCCCATCTCGAAAGGACGGATGCATTCGGCATATCCGCGCCGGCCAAGCCCCGGCACCACCACTTGCTCAATCGTATCGGGCAGATCGCGCTTGCGGTCGGTGTAGAGAACATTCCGATGCTCAAGCGTGAGGTGGCGATCAAAGCCGTTGAACAGCTTCACCACCCAACTCTCGTCATACATCTTCGAGAAGTTGCGTGACTTCCCGTTCGCGTCCCAGATGATCGAGCAGGCGGTCAGCACTTCGCGAACCTCATGCGCTTCTCATGCCGATCCGCTGGCACGAATGATTGATAACCGTTCCGGCGATAGACACACCCAGGCGTCACATCGCGCTCGACCACGGCACCGGCAGCCACAACCGCGCCTGCCCCGATCCTGATGCCGGGAAGGATGATCGCCCCTGCCCCGATGCTTGCCCCATCCTCGATGATGACCGTCTTCCGCTCACCTTCGAGCAGCGCTTCCATGTCGAAGCCGTCACGGCTCACGGCGGGCCATTGGTCATTGCAGACGATGGCACCGGGGCCGATGAAGCAGGCTTCCCCGATTGATGTGCCGGGATGCAGCGAGGCGTTGTGACCGATCCGGCAGTTCCGGCCAATCCTGACGCCATCGACCATCGCACCAGCACCTATGACCGTCTCACGCTCCACCATTGCCCCGCGGATCACCGAGGCGAACTGCCAGACCGTCGCGAACTCGGACACTGCCGAGCCTTCGACATGCGCGAGAGGATGGATCATGCCGCCAGCGCCTCATGCAGTTTCATCTTGGGATAATTCCGCAAGGAGCTGACAGGGCTGCAATTGATCACCTGAATGCCAAGCGGCTCGATCACCTTCCATGCGTTATCGACCGCACGGCGCCAGCGCTCCACATTGCCAGCCTTTGGATTGTTCAAACCTTCAGGGTGCGCGCCATGCCAGTGCAGGCCACCCAGAAGGTTCATGTCGTATCCAACCAGGATGATCTTCCGGCAGCCGAACTGCACCGCCAAATTCAGCGCGTGGAATCCTGAGTTGCCACCCCATCCGACTGTGTTGATCGGCTCCAAGACAAGGCGATCATCCGGCTTGCGGCAATCGACAAGGTTCACATCTTCGAACCGCTTGGCTGCGTTTTGATCAACCGTCAGCTTCAGCCCGGCAAAGCCATCAAGTTCATGATGATGCTTTCTCCACCATGCATCATCACATGCAAAGAGAATGTCTGCATCCGGGCAAAGCTTCCAGCTCGTGTTGATTGCGATGAACCGTGCCTTGCCCCGCGCCTTGTCCAGCGGAACATCCTTTGCACTTGGCCCGGAGGCAATGATCACCACAGTGTCGCCTTCCCACGAAGGCCACCAGTCTGGCTTGGTCATTTCAACGCAGGATCGCGCAGCGGATACAGGAGCGAGATGACAGGCTTTGGAAGATACCCATGCTCAAATGCGTCTTCCGCGTCACCGTCCGGCTCGCGATAGAAGTGCCCGACAAGAAGGATACAAGCCATCTGCACTTCTGAAGGCACCTCGGCACCGGATGGCAACTCACCGCTGCTGTCGAGGTTCAGGACGGCCTCGGCCTGTCCCTTCAGATAGTTGATGACGGCGGCAGACGCCGCGGCGATGTAGGTCTCAAGCAGAACGTCATCTTCGCTCGGCAAAGGATCTCCGTTTTCATCGAGATCACCGATGCGCAGTGCGCGCTTCACCATATCCAGAGAGACAAGCGCGACCATTACTTGAACCTCACCGGATCGGATTGCTTCTCAGCCTTCGCGCTGCCGTCTCTGCCATCACGGCCTTTCTTGACCGCAAGCCGCCAGCCGTCCCCCTCGCCGGGCTTGTCGGCTGTGTCCTTCTGAGCGATCCAGAACGAGCCACCCCAGGTAACACCGTCGCCAGCGGAATAAGCATCACCTGACTTGTAGACGCCGCGATCCAGAACCACCGGCAGCGTGAACGGGAACTCTTTCACCCTATCGCCTTTGGCAAAGCGGAAGGTGATTGTGCGCAGCCCATCATGCTCCACTTCAAGATCATCGAAGCCAAGGCCATCGGCCCCGTCGCGTCCATCCTTGCCGGGATCGCCCTTTTCTCCATCGCGCCCGACCACAAGGCCAAGCTCGCGCGTTGTGCCATCAGTAAGTGTCAGAACAAGGTTGCCACCCCGATCGATAACGGCACCGGCGACACCGACGCCATCAGCCCCATCCTTGCCGTCCGCACCGTCTTTGCCCGGTTCGCCGGCTGGCCCGCGTTCGCCCGGATCACCCTTTTCGCCTTTCTCGCCGGGAGCGCCGGGTGCACCATCGGCACCGGAGGGACCACGTTCGCCAGGATCGCCCTTCTCACCGCGATCACCTTTCTCCGGGTGCCGCTTTTCGATTGCCTCAAGGCGAGCTATGACAGGAGCAAGCGCATCGCTCACATATTCCTTGACCACGCCGACAACTTCACGGCCAAAAGATTTTCCATCGAAAGCCATCAGCGAAGTCCTTTGTACAGTTCCACGAGCGCGGCGCGAGCCTCGGATTCCATCACCTCGCTATCATCTTCTGGCGCAGGGATAGCTTCTGGCTGGGGCGCGGGCATCTGCCCGAATGGATCGGCCTGCGCGTCCCGCTTGGCCAGCGCTTCGAGAGAATAATTCTGCTGCTGGAGATAAGGCGTGTCGCCGCCTGTTACCTTCTTCAGGTCGATGCGGCGCCGGGCCTCGTTAGGAGACAGCACCCCGGCACTGATGCCTTCCTTGAGCATCTGCATCAGCGTGACGCTGTCCATGCGAAGGAGGCCATCAAGATCGAACTCGGTGCCGATCTTCTCGCTCGACAGACCAAGCCCTTCATCAAGGCACAGTTCGATGTCTTCGATCAGCTTCTGAAGGCACTGCGAGTAATATTCCGTGTTCAGAGCTTGAACATTATTGTAACTCGGCATCGCACCGACACCGACCTTGTAGGGCGGGACGTGATAGGTGGAGCAGACCACCTCAGCCGACCACTTCAACTGCTCGATCAGCTGAGCGTCAGAAGCGTTTTCACGCATTGCCTCATACTTCAGGCCATCACCGAGAACGGCAACCTTGCCAGCGTTCGCGCCGGTGAAGTTGTTGTCCCAATATTCCTTCAGGCGCGCCGCGGTATCGTCTGAGATTGCGGCAGGCGCGGTGAGCACGCCACCAGGGCGCGCGCCATTCTGGAAGAACTTGGTGCTGTCGTTCTGGATCGAAAGACCCTGCATGGCAGCCAATCCGCTCGCATAGATCGGGGACATGCCGACCAGCGGATGGAACATGCAGTTGAACCGATCGTGGATGATCTCGCGGGCCGGGACGATCAGAGGCCCCGTGAGGCCAGAGAGATTGTCCGCCTGCAGCTCATAGAAGATCGACCCATCGTCAGCCACGAGCGGGCGCACGCGGCTTGGATCGAGAACGTAGAGCTTCGCGACCACGCCAGCATTGTTGCGCTGCTTCAGAACGTAGGTGTTGCCGCGCTGAAGCTTTGACAGCACCCAACTCTCGAAGAACTGAATCCGGTTCTGAAAGTCGTTCGGCTTGCGCAGGACAGGCGAATAGGCAGGGCTGTTCACTTCTTCCCAAATGCCGTCCTTGTCCTTCTTCACGAGCTTCACGCGAAGCTTTGAGATGTCGGACGCGATCAGCGTGCGGCAGGCAAAGTCGGCATGGAAGGAGAGGACCGAATTGAAATCGACCTCAACATTCTGCTGCCATGCACCGGCAAAGCTTTCCAGCACGCGAAACCAGCCGCCCCGGTTCTGGTTGACCGGCGACAGGTCTTTCTTCCGCTCGCCAGTGAACGGGATCGGCAGGCCTAGAACGCGCATTTATTCGCCCTTTGCTTCTGCGATCTTCGCGCGCAGCGTCTCGACATCCCAACCGTGGTAGGGGCGTTTGCCGATCACGGCCTGATATTCTTCACGCGCTTCCGAAAGTGGATCTGATTTCTGCGCAGGTGTTTCAGCCTGCATGTCGCGGCGGCCATATCCAAGCCTCTCAGCGATCTTGCGACAACGCGGATCGCGAGCCTTCATGGCGCGGTCGAGATAATTGGATTTCATGGATATTCTCCAGATGGAGGAATGCCGGCCGCAGTTGCCCGCGACCGGCGATGTCATCGAAAGGGGTTAGGCAGAAGCTGCCGGGAGACCCCAATTGACTTCATCCAGAAGGGCCACCGCCGATGCACGGCGCTTGGACCAGTTCAGGATGCGTTCGGCACGGAATGCCACGCTGTTGGTCTGCCACATGGAGACCATGGAGGTGGCAGTCGGCGTAACCGTGTCGTTGGTCGGGTTGTCCAGCATCTGCAGCGAGGCTTCGCGGGAAACGTCGATCATGACGCCGCCCTCGTCAGCGAAGTAGATGTCGGAAGCATTGACCAGAGCGACGTAGCCACCTGCCGAGACCGGTGCGAAGTATTCCGAGACAATGACCGGCAGGCCCATGAAGGTGCCGCCGTTCATGCTGATGCCTGGGAATTCCGACTGACCGAGCGGGTTGACCATGAGCGACAAGGCGAGTGCCGTTGCCGAAGACATGATCCACACACCGGCGGTCGGCGGGTTCTTCGCTGCCACGAACGTTGCCATCAGGGCACGAACGTCTTCACGGATCGCATCGGCGTCGTTGCCGCTCGACGTGATTGCAGTGACGCCGTTGGTGATGGATGCAGGGGAGACGCCCGCAGAAGCCGACTTCGATGGATCGATGAAATCGGTATCCACACGCTCTGCAACCGCACCGGCAAGGGCATCGCGCAGCAGCTGGTCAGCGGCAGGGCTCGACTTGCGCAGCAGTTCCTCGGTGACAACGCTGATGGTGGCGACCTTCAGTTCATCGAGGGTGTTGCGGTTGAAGTCAAATGCCGTGAGCGGCTTGGGCTTGCCCTCGCCCACCCAATAGGCCTGACCACCACCGGTCTGACCGATCAGGGGCGTGCGGAACGGCACCGTGCGCAGCGACGGGATGCCGCCCTGGCCGAACTTGCCGACGATGGTCATCGGGCGAAGGAACTCAACGAAATCGGCATAGACCGAGGTTTCGTCACCAACGAGTTCCGATGCCCAATTGCCATCGACGCTTGAACCAGCAACGACACTTGCTTTGGACACAATGCCGTAAACAGCTGAGTTCTCACCATAGAGCTGCTTGGCGATCTCGGTCTGACGGCGCTCGCCCTGGCTCAGGAACGCCAGTGCTTTGACCTTTGCGAGACGAGCGAACTCGATGCCCGGCGCCGCCTTGGGCCCCTTCACCGTAACAGCCGCACGAGATGCACCGGTATCAACTGGTGCGGACTTCTCCGCGCGGTTTACTGGCTTGGCTTCGATAGCCTTCGCACGCTCCATGCGGCGCAAGTCCTTCAGTTCCTCGTCAATGGTGTCATTCTCATCAGCGAGGGTGCCGAACTCTTCCTTCTCGGCCTCGTCCTTGGTGCGGCCTTCATCGGCAGCCTTGGACTGGATTTCCTCCATGCGGGCGAAGTTCGCCGCACGCTTGGCTTCAAGAGCCGTGATCTGCTCAGCGAGCGTCTTCATGTCATTGCCCTCCTTTGGGCGCAAATTGACGGGTTTCTTGGTTTTTCCCGAAGCGCCGGGAGATGCATCGCCATCGGCAGACTTGGTGCCAGACGCGGCAGGCGCGCCGATGTCGAATTTCTTGATGGAGGTGATCGAAGCCTCGGCCTGTGCCGGGATGGTCACGGCTGAGAGCTCCAGCCATTCCCACGCCTCATAGATCACGCCCCAGGAGTTGGGGATCTGTTCAGTCTTGAGCCCGCGGAAGCCAATCGACAGACCGCGCACGAGACCGGCCTTGATCAGCTTCCAAGCACGATCGATCTCGTCGCTCACGCCTTTGGCGATCTCAGCAACGATCTCGATGCCGTTCTTGGTCACGGTGGCTTCAGTGACATGACCAATCGGCTGGTCATGGTTGTGCTGCCAGAGAAGCGGGATCGGCAGCTTGAAGGATGCGCCTTCCGGCAAAACCACATCGTCCATGCGATCTGGCGAAGGTGTGGATGCGATGCCGCGGATAACGCGCGCGTCATCATCCATCTCCTTGACCTCAAGGAGACTGTAGGCCCTGTTCATGATGTTCTCCTGTGATCAGCCGAAGACGAGCATTTGATACTTCGGTTGAGCTTTGGGTTCCGGATTGCGGCTCATCACCGTGACCGCATCGAACAGCGCCATCACGGGGTCGATCTTCGCATCACCAGCATTCTGCTTGGTCGCGCGGATCGCGGTTGCCGTTGGTTCGATCTTCAGGTTCGAGACGCACCACGCCATCAGCTTTGACTGGCAGTGCCTCAACGTCCCATTGGACAACTTGCGCTCTGCGGTCTTGATCGCGTTCATCATCGCGTAGCCTTGAGGCGCGCCAATCAGTTCATTGTTTTCGGGCGTCACATCGATCTCAGCCAGCGCATCGATCATTTCACCAAGTCCGGCCGGATCGGCCGCGACCGCCGCAAGGAGACCTGCTTCCTTGATCGTGCGGATCAGATCGACCATCTGGGAGATGTCATCGAGTTCATCATCCACGATGACCAGCTCGCCATCGGCAGCAGCTTTCTCGAGGATTGGAGCGATCTTCTTGCGCCGCCTCAGCACGCTGCGGTGACACCATGACCGTGACCACGACAGCCAGTCCTTGGTTTCGCGGTGACGGCCCAGCGCGCTGAAGCCATAGAGGTCATCGAGACCGCCGCCGTCGAGGCCAACCACAATCACCTCGCATTCATCGAGAAGGCGCTGCAGGGTGATGTCTTCCTCACGCGCGGCCCAGAACTCTGCCCCAGGCCAGCGATTGGCCCGCAGGTTCATTCCGATCTCGACGTTGAGATGCTTGGCAAGGAAGGTCTGGATCGTGTCGCCTTCCTCATCATCACCGGTCTTGACCTTGGCCATCTTCCGCTCAAGCCAGTTCTGGCGAACGGATCGGCCCATATTCGGGTTGGTGATGTAGAAGTTCTCAGGCTCCAGATAAGCCTTGCTCTTGATCATCTCATCCGGGAACTCATAGAGCACCGGCAGGCTTTGCGGATCGTCAATCTTGCCGTCCCGCACGTCCCTGAAATAGTCCAGCTTCTCCTTGAAGACGCCAGCCGGCGGTTCATCGGATTGCGTGGAGATGTAGATCACGAAGCCTTCAGGCCGCGAGATCAGACCACCTGTCGCCTCCTGCAGCATGGCGCTGGCACCTGACTTTTTGCCGAACAGCCAAAGCTCTTCGATGAGAACGAATGCCGCCTTCTTGCCTGCCGCCGTGCTGGAGTCAGCAGAGACCACCTTCAGGACCGCGCGCGTGACGCGGTGGGTGATCTCCTTGGTGTTGTCCTGCACATGCAGAAGATCCGACAACTCAGGATCAGCCCGCACCATGTCGGCAGCAGGCTTGAACGAATTGTCCGCCACCTCTCGCGTCGGTGCCAGGATCAGAAGCTCTTGCGAATGCCTCCAGTTCCGAATGAGCGCGGTGAGCATGATCCCCGCGGCCATCGTGCTCTTGATGTTCTTCTTCGAGATCAGAAGGAAGAACTCTTCGATCAGCCGACGCGCGTTCTCATGGTCATAGGCACCAAAAATCGCCCGCACGAAATCGAAGACATATTCCTCGCAAGCCTCTCCGAATGTGGGCTGGCCAGCGACATCAACGATCTTCAGCGACTTAAAGACCGATAGCGCAGCCTCAGCTTCATCAGGAAACAGCGGGTCGAACGGTATCAGCGACCGCCGTTCAACAATCCGCTGCTCCCAATCGAGGCAAGCGGTCGACCATTTCGGCATCACCGGTTATCGACCACCAGTTTCGGCGGTGTCGGTGGAGCGAACTTGCCACCCACATTCTGCGCCGCGATCTGCTGCTCTTCCTTCTTGCCGAGCTTTGGTGCCTTGGTCTCCCGCTGCTTGACCTTCTGCTCTGCTGTGGCCGCGCCAAGCTGCTCCAGCATCTTGTTCTGTGCCGAGACATTCCCGCCCATTGCCGAACGGTAGCGCGCCATCAGAACATCAGCCGTGACCTTGGCAGAGCCGATCTTCAGCTCGAAAGAAAAGTGCTTGCGCAATGTCGGCACTGAGATGTCGAGCGCTTCTGCAATCTCTTCTTGCGACATGCCGGAAGCCCTGAGAACGCGCACCTTTTCGCGCTGCTCATCAGAGGGCTCGAACTCTGGCCGGCCCCTTCCTGTTCTTTTCGACATGTGTCTGATTTCCGCCTCAGCAAAAAAATATTTGAATGCGGGGGGCGCGGGTCCGCTCGGGGCAAGGATTTTTGACTTTTGATGTACCCCCCCATGGGGATGCCATCACAGTCGCTCATGCTTGCTCGCAGAAAGGCATCAAGCCAATTCTGCTACCGCAACCCCGTCCGCTTCTCTTCGCTCTGTATGAGACTGTCATGCACTCGCTTGGTCACGGTCTCGATGTTGCTCTCATCCCAGAACAGGACCGGATCACCATTGTGCGGTATCTTGTGGTTGGCGACTGGAGCGTTGGGCTGGTTGCCTCTGCCTGCGCATATCTCGCCACTACGTTGGCAGGTGTAGAGATCGCGGGTGAAGACCTTCTCGCGAAGGCGCTGCCATCTGGCTGTTTTGTACCAGGAGCGCCATGGTTGGGTGTCTCGCCTCTGCTTGTCTCTGGCCTTTTCATCTCCTGATGCGTAGCCGAGACGTGGTGCCATCTTCTTGATCGGTGAGGCGATGGTCTTCAGTCTTCCCATCACTCACCCACTCGCTTCATCCGGTAGTTCCGGCAATACGCAATACCAGTCCCACATGCCGTCATGCTTAAGTGCATCAGCAACGAAGCCATCGGTGATCATGTCCACCAAATGCGGGCCGTTGCAGGAGTTGGCGACCACGAGACGGCTGTCTCTGACCGCGATCTCGAACTCGTCATCAGTCAGATCGCTGATCGGTCGCCAGTGCATCAGATCCACCCAATGATCCACAGGCAGACAAGGCCAATGCCCCAGAAGGGCGCGGTGATGATCAACCCAAAGAGCAACACATAGACCAGCGAAATCAGTGAGATAACCAAATCGATCGGGCTTTGCATCACTCTCTCCTGAAAATGGAAAGCCCCAGCGCATGGCCGGGGCGATGAAGGTCAGGACGGGCGGCGCGGATCGTGACGGGGACGGAACCTTTACCGCCTTGTATCCCGCAGCCTGAAGGCTCGCATTAACCCGCCGTCCTGATCTGGTGAGACACCGGGATAACGCTTACCGCATGAGCCGGAGCTGCACGCGGGCCGGTGCCTAATACCGCTGGTTCCATAGCGCGACGGCTTCTGCCGGGTGGCGCGCCCCATTTGGGCCTTCTGCCTCACACTGATCATTGTCGCACACGACCTGGAACGTGCTGTCCGCCTCGCTGTCAGTTTCGACATGCAGATCAGCTCCGCCGCAGAAAGGGCATGGCTTTGCGCCATCGGCTGGAAGTGTGCGTGATACCATTGATCGGACCTTGTTCGGTGGGCCGGTGGCTGATTTGATTGGTGAGGAATGTCCCCGCCCGATCCTACATAATCTCTCACGTGACACGTAAGGCTTCAGAAGGGGCAGGGACCGACCTCAATCTACTTGCTTTCGCCAGATGTCTCAACACCTGAATGCGAATGAGGCCAGCCATCTATACCCTGATGACTGGCCTCTGGCGCAACCCGCAAGCGGGATAGCTATGCCGCCTCCTGCTTCCGCTTCATCGCCTCCCGCTTCCTTCGCATGTAGTTGCGAAGCTCGGTGGCTGTGGCGCCGGTGGGAGCGGCTTTGATCCGACCGTCTGCCTTTTGGTCATAGACCGATATGAAGGATTTGAATGCTGCGTCTGGAGCCCAGAAATTCGGGTCTTTTCGTTCGCCCGCATCACTGTCCAGCGTAGAGGAAACATGCCCGAAATCACGGGTTTCACGCAACACCCCATAACCGCCCGTTCCGTTATGCGCTGCACCGTCTCTGGCCAATCTTGCCGAAATAGCAGCCAAAGCGCGATTTTTCCGCCTGCTGCCAGTCTCTGGGTGGATGCGCTCGACCTTGAAACACCACTTCTTGAACGGTCTTCCACCGGCCTTCGCATGAGCCCAATTCCACAATGCCCTACGCTGTCCCTCGTTGTCGAGAAGGTCCATCGTCCAGCGGATGCATTTTTCCCAGTTCTCGATGTCTGCGCGCGTCGGCAGTTCGGAAAGCTTGTCGAACCAGCCCCAGCGCCATTCCTTGTGCAGAGGATCGTCGCCAGGCTCAAGATGATCGCCGTGCTGCTTCCCCCATCCTTGGATGTCTGCACTTGTGTGGATGTATGAGATCACGCAGCCGCTGAAGCCTTTCGGCTTGGTGCCGGTGCGGGGCATCTTCCGTTCCGTCTCGGCTGCCCGGATGAACAGCTCTGCAATTTCGCCATCTGTCATCCCGTTTCCCTCATGTCATCGAACAGATCAGGTTCAAGCGCCTTCTCTCCCAACTTGCGATATATACGCTCATTCACCATGCCAGCCAAAGAGTGTGGCAGCTTGACATGGCCGCGCAGGGATCGGGCATTGTGGAAGGCCATTTCGCCAAGTGGCATTTCATCGAAGACCGCAAGCCAGTCGCTCATCTGGTTCTCGATCAGGTTCGGATAGGCGCGGATCAGGTGAGAGACGCACCAGAGCGTGTCGCGATCGATGAAGGCATGATTGTTTGATGTTTCCGCCAAGGTGGTGAGCACGAGGCGCAAATGCCCTTCCCCATGTCGCGCTGCGATCTTAGTCATGGCACCAACGGCCCGCGTCTCACCGACGCCCGGATAACGATTGGCCGGGATGATCGAAACACCGTATTCGTCGCAAATCTTCGCGATATGAGGTGGGGCGATGGTCATGCGCGCTTCCTCACTGTCTCGACCCTCGTCAACCGGCTCGATCCCTTCTGTCTGACCAGTGTCGGCTTGGTGAGGCCCGGGAACAGTGCTTCTGCAGCCGAGAGACGCGCGTTGATGGTTTCGCCGTCCCTGCGCAGATCGCCGTTGAAGTAGGCCAGCAGGTGTTTGGTGCAGGCCTTCTGTGCCTCAAGCTCGGTCGAATAGATCACCGGCTTCTCGCCTTTGCCCATGATCGGCTTAGGGCGTGCATCCCGTGCCAGCCGTATCATGGCCCAGAAGCCGCCACCAGGCAGAGGGCAGGGATAGGCTGCGAAGCAGTTCATTCAACTGGCCTCCAGCAAATGGTTTCCACACATTCATTGGCTGACCACATGAACCCGCCGATGCAGACAAGGAACATGGCCGCAATCATCGCCAGCGGTATGATGTTTTCCATCCGCCAACCGGTGAGGTCCGCATCATTGATGGCGCGATCAAGAGAAAGCAGAAGAAAGAGCGCACATCCTCCTGTCATTGCAGCTATCCAGAGCATCACTTTTCTCCTTTCCTGATCGCATGCAGCACTGTGGTGTGATCGCGGTTGAACGCCCTGCCGATCTGCACATATGAGAGATCGGGCCGCGTCTGATGAACCTCGCGTATAGCCTTCTGCCTCACCGCAACGAGCTTCCTGCACCGTGACCGGCCTACCAGATCGCCGATGCAAAGCCCGTGCTCTTCTGCCACGCGCTGAATGATGTTCTTTACCGGCTCAAACATGTTGCCCTCGGCAAGCTCGCGCCTGATGAATGCACGCCGCGAACGGATCTGGTTCTTTGAGAGGTCTTTGAGCGAACCGCCCTCTTCCTCCACGCGGGCTTTGAGGATGCGCGATATCTGGGCTGCCTCTTCCGCCACTCTGCGCTCCATCTCGAACTTGCGAGCGGTTTCAGCCAGTTTCCGGCGCTCAGCCAATGCACGTTCCTGCTCCAAGCGCTTGCGGTTCTCTTCCGCCTCACGCTTCCGCCAGACCTTGCGCACATATGAGGGATTGTACATCTGAAGGCTCAAAGCATGCTCTCCATGGCTGGCTGTTGTTCTTCGTTCTCGCTGCGGTATCGGGTGAAGCGCGCCTCGAAGATCAGGTTCTCCTTGATGCCGGGATTGCCGAACCGGACCTTGATGGCGCCGATCTGAGCGATGTCCTGCTCGCCGTCTATGACCGCCTGCGGAAAGACCTTGCGGATGCGCTTCCAGTCGCTATCCGAGGCAGCCACGGCCTTTCGTTCCTCGAAGAACTTCATATAGCGATAGACATAGAAGATCGCGTCATAGGCCTGCTTGGCTGGATCGCCACCGAACAGATCGGCTGAGATCGGGCGGGGATTGTCGCGCTTCATGCCGTAGCTGTTGCGCTGGTTCAGGATCAGCCAGGCCGCGCCGGTCTGCTCTGCACCGGCTTTGAATATCTTGTTGATGTCCTTGGCCTTGGTGCCTTCATCCGCCCTGCGGTCTTCCGGCTTCACCGATCCGATGTGATCGACCACCACCAGAGGCACCTTGCCGTTGCCGTGGCGCTTCAGGAAGGAGCGGGCGAAGGAGACAAGCTGCCCAGCGCTATGATCGACGCATTTGACCACCTCGAAAGGCTGCTCATCGATCCACTGAGCGAAGCGGGTGAGTTTATCCATCTCCTGTTCGCTCAGATCGCCTGCACGCTGCCGTCTGGCCTCAATGGAGTGCTCCTGTGCGGCCATCTGCCGGATGCACTGTTCCGCCGTCTGGTCATAGCTGAGGAAGATCACTGGATGCCCCTTTCTCAGCGCATGGGTGATCATCTGGAGCATCAGGCTGGTCTTGCCCTCACCGGAGCTGGAAAGCAGGCCATAGAGGTTCCCTGCCTCAAGACATGGCTCGGAGATCACCTTCTCGATCTCCGGCAGGCAGAGCGGCACGCCATTGACTTTCCGGTTCTGCATGGCTTGCGTGATGGCGTCGATATACTGCCGGCCATGGGCTGCCTTGCCCGATGCGCCGACACGTTCCGCCCTCAGCTTTGCAAGCCTGTCTTCGAGAAGCGCCGCCTCTGCCAGAGGGTCGGTATCCGGCCCGCGCTCGAAGAGTGCATCGACAAGATCGGTGCATGTGCTGATCACCTCCCGGGACAGCCAAGCCTCATAGATGCCGATGGCGTAATCGCGGGCCAAAACTGGCGAAACCGCCTCTGTGGCGAGGCGGATGATGTATTCCTTGACCTTCAGGTCTGTCGTGACCTCGGCCTCGACATTGAGGAAGTCCTTCAGCGTGATCGGATTGGCTGCCCTGCCCAGCGAGATCAGCTTTCCGCAGGCGGTGAAGATTTCCCGATGCAGAGGCTCAAAGAAGTGCTCGGCACTGACGATCCTGCCCACCAGATCGAAACACTGGTTGTTGACGAGGATCGCGCCCAGAAGCGCCTGCTCGGCTTCCTGATTGTTCGGCAGTTCGCGGATCGGTGTTTGCGCGTTCATGCCGCCTGCCTCTGCATTTGGAGCATCTTGAACTCTTGGCTCGATGCACCTGCGAACGCGATCCAGCAGGCCTCTGCCATGTCATCGTTGGTGACTGTGATGCGGACCTGCCCACACTTCTGACGGGCGTGCTTCTTCCACTCAGCGCGGCCCCAGCCTTTGTTTCGGCCAAAACCGTAGGAAAGCTTGCGCCATGTTTCGTCTGTCATGGTGATGAACGGCACCTTGTAAGCCCCAAGGACCGCAGCGCATGTGGCTGCCATCTGATTGGTCGAGAGGGTCGCCTGAAGGCCTCCCATGGCCGCACCAGCCGCTTCGCTCTCCTGCTCGACACCCATGCCAGCCAGAAGCCCCTCCGGCCCCCTGTTCTTGCCTGCGCTGAATGGACGCCGCGGTGCCTGCTCGATTACCGCGAAATCGGGTTTCCCCTGCGCCTTGATCAGTTCCACAAGCTTGGGTGCCAGTTGGCCCGCATTGAGCTCGAACTTGCCTCTGACGCCCTTCACCTTCAGAACGCCGCACAGCATGGCTGAGATGGGCAGTTGATCGTCGTATATCGCCCAACCGCAACTCTGCGACGGGTCGAGGCCCATGATCTTCATCAGGCTGCCTCCCCGAATTTTCCGGCCTCATCGCCCCAGACTTCCCAGCCAGCGCGATCTGTGCGGCTGAAGAGTTCAAGACGGCGGGCATTGGGAATCAGCTTCTCAGCGGCGGCATAAGCCTCTTCAGGCTTGCGGGAATGCTCCCTCACCTGCCCCATGATCAGCGAGCGGACGGACTTGGTGGTTCTCGGCTCGCCTCTGGTGCCGATGAGAATCGGCTCATGTGCGCTGCGGAAGATGTATCCAGTGCCGAATGCCAGTTTGCCGTTGACGGTGGTCTTGCCCCAGGCACCAGCGGTCTTGAAGGTGAATCCCCATGCGGCCATGACCTCGAAGGCCTGCGGAAGCATCGGGTTAGTTGCCCAAAGCCACAGAAGGCAGTCAGGAGCAGCAAGATCGAGAACCGGCAGCGCCTTGATCTCGTCAAGCGTCTGGCACTTGTAGTGCGACTGTGCGGATTTGCCTTCGCCCTTGTCGGAGCGCAGCTCAAAGGCCCATGGCGGGTCTGCCATGATCAGGTCGAATGAGTGCGGGTTCAGATCCCCGAATGGCCAATCGAAGAGATGCATCACGCGCCTCCCTACCAAGCCCAGGCCATGAGGCCGATGCCGATAAGAGCCATGAACCAGATCACAGCCATGAAGCGTTGGTTCTCGCTCACTCCGCAGCCTCCAGAAAATCACTGGAAAGGGTCGCAGCTTGGCGAGGCGCAGCATCGGCCATGATAGCGCCTACGCAGGCCTTCATCTTGGCGACGGAGACTGCATTGCCGATCTGCTTGATCTTCTCGGTTTTGGTGCCGGCGAACTCATACTGCTGGTCCGCGGTATTGAACCCCATCGCTGACGCCAGCTCGTGCGGCTCCAGCATCCGGAAGAGGATGTCGTACCCATCGAATGCCTCAGCTAGTGCAAATTCGCCCCCTTTGGCTGTCGTGATGGTGGGGATCGGCTCATCGACGGAACGGCTTCCATTCCCGCTTTGGCTATGCGTGACCGGAACGACGACACCGAACCGATCTTTGGTCGTGACTGTTGGGAGCGGTTCATCCTCACTGGTGCAGCTGGAGTTAGCACCGTAGTAGGCTGAGATCAGCGCATGTGCCCCGCCAGCGCCGCCAGTTGTGGATGTGGGGAGAGGTTTAGAAACCGCTCGCGGCGAACCGCCAGATGCTTGCGACAACACGAACGGCTCAACGACTGCATATGAGCTGCCATCACCATGCACGGTGCCCAACGGGTCTTCGATGTCGTGTGCGCGTCGAGTGTATGGATCTTTGTCGCGGGCATCCGTTCCATGCGCGACTGTGACCAGCATTGGTCTTGCGCAGCCAGGACGGGATTCGGTACCGGCACCACCGGTGGTGATGGTTGGCAAAGGATCGCTTGCCGAGCGCGCGGCTCCGCTGTTGTGTTGTGAAAGAACCATGGGCTCCGCCAGCCAAACACCGCCCTTGGTATCGAGTGTCGGGACAGGCTCGGTCGAGACAGCCTTCGCCTGATTTCCCTTTCGCCCATTCATGATTACGGGCTCCGCAAGCGCGATATGTTGGCCGTTGGCCGCAATCGTAGGCAGTGGAGCATCAATCCCCTGCGCGGCCATATGATTGCGAAGCACAACGATGAATGGCTCAGGCCACTTGTGCTTCACCGCCCCTGCATGGATGCGCATGAGCGTCTTGGGAGCGAGAGCTTTCTTTCTGTTGAAAATCGACTTGCCCTTGATCGACCAGTCAATGATTTCTCGAGCTGGGCGCCATGGCTTTGCGTCAGAAAACAGCTCGCCTTTCACCTCAGAACGCTTGCGATGCGTCGGCATCGGCCAATGGACCTTTCGTCCGTCCGAGCGCGCCATCAGGATGAAACGCTGGCGAGTAGTGGCATCACCATAGTCAGCGGCGTTCAGCTTTCGCCATTCCGGATCGAAGCCAAGTCGCTTCAGCGTCTCAATCCACGCATGGAAATATTCGCCCTTGCGGCTCTTGATCGGCCTGCCTGTGCGGCGATCCACCGGCCCCCAGCTTGTGAACTCCCAGACATTTTCAATAATGATCCGCTTCACGCGGAGCTCGGTGAGCCAGGTAATGATGTGCCAAGGATCGGAACGCTGCTGGTCGCTGGTCGGCTTACCCCCGCGTGCAACACTGTGATGCGTGCAAGTGGGTGATGCCATCAGCAGATCGAGATACCCTTCCGGCACTAAAAGGTGTGGGCGGACGGTCGCAATATCCTGCACATAATGGCGTGCTTCTGGATGATTGCGTTGATGCGTGTCGATTGCTGTCGGCCAATGATTGACGCAGACCAGTTCCATATCGAGGCCGATTTCGTCTAGAGCGCGTGCGGCTCCGGTTGATGAGCCACCGGCACCACAAAGCAGGTCGGCAACGAGCATCTTTTTCGGTTTTCTGATTATCTGCATCCCATCCTCGAATTAAGGGGATGCGCCGATAGCCCCGGCGCAAGGCACGCGCGGGTTACTCGGCTGCTTCTGCTGTCTCGTCAGGAAACGGTTCATCCTGCTCCAGCGCGCTCGACAGATCGGCATTGGCGAAGGCGTTGCCCTCTGCCTCGCCTTTCAGCCATGCCTGCCCTGCTGCGCTTGTGGCGTCATAGGGATTGGCACCCTGCCCCTTGCGAAGCTTTCCGGCCGCAAGACCTTCCTCATAGGCGCGCTCTTCGAGAGGCGTCCGGTCTTCCTCGAACATGTCGAACTGGCGAGCGAGCCCGTGACCGAACATCTTTGCGATGCGGATGCGGCGCTGCATCGTGGCGATCACGTCGCCTGCATCCTTCTCTTCCAGCTCCATCGCGAACTTGATGTCAGCCTTGGTGAAGCCGTGGACCTTCAGGCGCTTGTAGGCCTCGTTGATCTCACCCATTTCCTCACCGATGGCGGACTTGCGCTCCTTGATCTCTCGGAACACGCTCAGGAAGGTCTGCTCTGCCAGCGCTTCCTTGTCGCTGTTGTGGCCGATGGCGGTCATGCTCGCTCCTTTCGGGATTTCTCAACTCGATAGATCAGCGTTGCGCCCCAGGCCTGAAACCGGCCCCCGCAGGCAATCAATCTCCGACCGGTAGCGATCTGGATCGACTGCGCGCAGCTTCGCAGCCAGCACCGCGTTGCGCTGTTGCGCCATGAAGAGTTCGTGTTTCGCACGTTGAAGACTTCCTTCGTTGTGGCTCTCGACGGCCTCGCGAACCGTGTCCGCAATATCAGCCGGTATCCGCTTGATCTTCTTCCACCGCAGACGCTCGATGACCGTCTGCGACAGGCCAGTGAGGCGGGAAGCCCGCCAGTTCTGCTCTTTGGCCGTTCCGTTCCCGCCAAGCAGGCGGACGGCTGAGGCCATTTCCTCGGCAATCAACTCAGCACGCATGATTTCCGTCTCGCGCCGTGGAATTTCTCGGTCGCGCCTCTGGTTTTCTCTCATCGGGAATTCCCCCTTCGCTACGTTCAGAAGCGTTGGAGACGGGGATTTCCTTGCTCCACGAGGTCGCCCAGCCGGGCGGCGTGAAGTCCAAGACAGGATGAAAGGGATCGAGACATGCACAGTCAGAAGCGCCGGGAAGCAAATCAGAACGTGCAGCTTGATCTATTCGGTGATTGCGCAATGCGGGGTGGTTCACAGGCCACCTCCGCGCCGCGCGGCATCTTCAGGAGAAACAAGAAGGTCTCGGCACAGGCAGGATGGCGCCCGTTCTCGACGGGTCATCTGCCAATGTACAAGCCAGGCACCGGCAACGAAGCCAACGCACGATGACAGCAGGAGATACAGAGCAAGATGCCAAGCCATTACGCTCTCCCGTCATCCAGAACGGCATCGACAAGGTTCTCTGTCGCCACGGTCTGCAGGATCTGGCGTGCAAGCTGGAGAGACGTGATCTCGCGCTTGGCTGCCGCCTCTTCGAGCGCAAAGAATGCGCTTTCGCTGATCTTCAAGGTGACGTTCTGCGAGCGTGCGCGGCCCAGCTTGAGCCCATTGCGGGTCGCTGTGGCGCGAACATACTCCACAGACGTTCCAAGCGCCTTGGCCACGTCCTGCGCCGTCGCGCCTTCATGCGCTTGCAGATACGCAATGACCTGGTGCTTGTTCGTCTTCGCACCTGACCGGACCTTGTTCGTTCTGGTAGTGCGGGTTGAGGTGGCAGCAGGGACGCGAGACACAGGCGCCCCTGCTGCGCGGTCAGCCGTGGGGAGGAGTTCACGGCTATTGGTGTTCATGTCGTGGAGGGTCATTTCAGCGCCCTCAGGAACTCAATGTAAGCCAGTACGAGGAACGCGATGACGATGGTGTCTGCGAGGTCCAAAGCGTTTTCCATCACCCCCACCTCGCCTTGAGATAGAGATGGCCGAATACGCAGATCGCAGTCATGCCAGCGATGTCGATCCAGCCGATCATGTCTGTGCAGGAGGTCATGCGGCTGCTCCTGCTTCCGGATGTTCCGGCCAAGGCTGCCAAGCAATCGGCGGGTGCTCTTTCGTGAACATCTCCCAGCGGCCTTCTTCCGGCAGCCAGCGGGAAACAGTGACCACGCCACAGCGACCGGCAGCGATGATCTTCTGATGCTGAAAATCGTCCACCAAGACCACCTCACCCTTGCGCTTCACTTCGCGCTGGATCGGCTTGCCTTTCGGTGCGGCGCTGAGGTCGAAGTTCCAGCTCATGCCGCAGCCTCCGGGCTTTGGAAGAACCATTCATCCTTCCAGTCCTTGCCAGCGGCCTTCACGGCTGCACGAATTTTGCCAAGCTGCTCGAGGTTCGGAGACGAGTCCCCGTTCTCCCAGCGGCTGACGGTGGCCTGGTTCGTTTCTGCGATCACAGCCATGTGGGATTGGCTGACGCCCAGAAGCTCTTTTCGGATGAATTTGATCGTGCTCATGCATCAATGCTTATGCGCAAGTGCATTTGCTGTCAACAATTTTATGCATGCGTGCATTTTACATGCATGGCGACGCTGGATAACGGCAATAGCATGAACTACTTAGCGATCTTGAAGGCCCTGCTCGAAGAGGCAGGCGGCAAGCAGGCCCGACTGGCAGAGATGCTAGGCGTGAACCAATCTTCCGTCTCTCGTTGGCTGAAGGGTGGCACCATCGACGTGGTGAGCCGCGACAAGATCACTGAACTCGCGCAACAACTCGACATCATCAACTTTACTGACGCGCCGGTGTCGGTCGACAAAAACTCGATCCCCGAGATCGATGTTACCGGCGGGCTGGGTGGCGGCGGTCTGGTCGCATTGGAGTCGACAGCCCGAAATGGAATCACCTTCGCCAAGGAGGTGGTGCGCGATCACTGGCGCATACCCGACTGGGCTCTTTCGCGAATGGGTGTGAAAGCTTCGAGCATCGCAGCGTTTCCGGTCCAGGGCGACAGCATGGAACCGACGCTCGATGATGGCGATATCGTCTTCATCGACACTCGACACCGCGTGCCTTCGCCACCGGGCGTTTATGCTCTGGCCGATGAATTTGGGGGCGTGGTGGTGAAACGGCTCGACGTTGTGTCCAAGCCCTCTGATGACGTTGTGGTGGTGAAGGTATCATCCGACAATCCCCGCCATCCTGAGCGCGAGCTGACGCTTGATGAAATCACCATCATCGGGCGCTTCATTGGACGCTTCACGACCTGACCGGAGAAACCATGCGAGCCGCAATCGCTGCACTTCTGCTTATCACAGCCTCGTCACCAGCCTTGGCTGACGGTTGTCGCGCGGCAGCCCATCGCGTTTTTCCGGTGCTGGTTGAGGAAGCCAAAGGCACCCGTCACGAAGCACAAATCGCCGCATCTATCGCTGAGAATGGCGAAGGCGCAACGATCGCCGGGATCGCGGCAACGCTGACCGATGAGCAATGCGGGTTTCTGCTGACAGCGGATGACAGCACCATTCGCGCGATTGCGATTTCAATGCTGCCCGAGCGAAATGGCGAATGAAGCTCAATCATCAACAGTTCTGATAGGTTGAGTATTATCTTCAACCTCTCAAGATCTGAAACATCTCAAGCTATCTTCTACCTGTTGACCAAGTCCTTGAACCCGAGAGGAGGGAGTGAGCAGGTAAAGACCCCCCTACCCCCAGAGAACCAAAGTTCCCCAGAGGTAGGGAGGCCGCATACCATGACTTGAACCGTCGTATCGGTCGTTCGCCTGGCAGGACGCCTTTCAGCTATCCGTCCTCTGTTTCCGGTGGCACCGTAGGACTTTCGACCCCCGCGCCTGCTGCTTGTTCCGGCCGGGAATTGCACCCGGTCACAGCCACAGAGCCAGACGTTGCTTTTCCGCGTGTACGCGGGTAAATTCACAACCGTTGAATGCCTGACATCTGCAACCCCGGTTGGCCCGCAAAGCCGCCGGGGTTTTTGCGTTTCCGCATGCAGGCAACATATGCGCGAATATTTTTATGCGCAAGTGCATTGACTATCTATGCATTTGTGCATAATCTTCCTCTCAACAACCACCCGCCCCACGAAGAAGCGACACCGCCGATCTGGGGCTGATTGAGAGGGATGAGAGATGGAACTCCAAGAGGTGATCGAGAAGATCGAGGCCAGCAGTGGCAGGGAGCGCAACCGCGAGGTTGATGAATTCCTGCAAGGTCTTTGGGATCGGGCTGGCGACGAGATCGATGATGAAAGCTTCATGGTCGAGATCGGCAACGTTACTTACCAGAAGCCCGCGCCGTTCACCGACGATCTGCACTGCGCAATGGCACTGGCGGTTCGCCTTCTTGATGATGGGCCGATCGATATTGAGGTCGCGCACCGGACCATCGGATGCGAGCGCATTGGCCGTGCGGATATTTGCGGACCGAAGGATGACGTGAGATGCAACGGCGCGACGCCGACGCTCGCGCTTCTGCTCGCCGTCCTCTGTGCCCACCAGATGCGCACGCAGCGCCCCGTCAAGGTGAGGGCCTGACCATGCCAGCCACATCGACCTACCAAGCCGCAGGAGCCGCGCTGTCCAAGGCGCTGAATGGCCCGTCGCTTGCCGAACTGGAAGCATCGCTTCATCACGCCGAAAGAGAGCTCTTCTGCGCTGATTACATCGACAACACCGAGCGGGCTTTTCGGGAAAAGGCTCATTGGCGCAAGCGCGTTGCCGATCTCAAGGCGCAGATCGCAGAGCGGAGGGCGTCATGAGCGACCTGTCTCAGAGAAACACCTGGACCGGCACCAGCCCCGAGGGACTTGCCTTCGAGATCGCCCATTGGGGCGTTGGTAATATGTGCGACGGGAAAGGGATGTGGAACTATTACGTGATCATCCATGAAGACCAGTTGCGGCCCGAAGATTGGGAAAAGGTATGGCTGCCTGTCGCCAATCACTGGCATCGATCCAATGGGCACGACGAGCCTTCTTACGACACATGGGGCAGCGTCCTTGAGGGAGGCGATTTCCACGGCGGGATCACGTTCTATGAGAAGTATGCTCAGGTTGACGGAACGCGCAGGTGGATCAGGGTTGGATGCGACTATGGGCACCTTTGGGACAGCGAGATTGGATACTCCTATTCGCTTGATCGCGTGAAGGCTGACGCTCTTCGCACATGCCGCGAGCTGGCTGATCTTCTGAACCCTTTGGTTCGCTGCGGCTATACCGGCCAGTTCTTCGATCCTCGCTTCGATGTCGGCGCTGATGTTCCTGGCTGGAAAGGGAAATTCCTATCGCCAGCAGGCCTTGGATCAAGATCGATGTGGTCCCGCAAGAATGCAGTGCGCAAATTGAGGGAGGCCGCGTAAATGAACCACCCCAGCCCGACCTACGCCCGTCACGAGGAAGCCAAGCACATGCGCTGGGCGATGATCTGCGCTGATGCCGGTGAAACAGATGCAGCCGAGGAAGAGCGCAAGAGCGCCGACACCTTCGCCCGTGTGGCTGAGATCGTGGAGCGCGCCTTGGCAGAGACGCCGACCGCTGCAGCGCTGATGGCCTCCCTCGCGTTCGCAATCCCATTCTGCGCGCTCGTCTTTGGGGCCTGAGCGCGGATCAACGACACGAGAGGACATGGATATGAGCCAGTTCAAGACCATCGGCGAGTGGATGAAGTTGGGCGTGGAACCAATCGGCTTCCTCAATGAGGACGGTGATGTTGTCGAAGCAATCGGCCTCAACCCCAAAGGCTTGTCCATCAAGGTCGCCCCACCAGCACAGAGGCGGTTGAGCGATGAAGGGTTGTTGAAGGCGCTGATCGAGTGCGTAAGCGCATCCCGAATGGCTGCGATAGGTCATGACGAGTTCCGCAGTCTGGTCAAAGAGGCTGACGAGACCCGCACCCAAATCCTCCAGCGCATGAAGGGACCGACGCGGGGGGAGGTAAGGAAAGCACTTGGTTACGTACTGGGATATCGCGATGGCACGAAAAGCCGAGAGCGCGAGATCGCCAACTTCCTCTCCATGTTCCCGGAGGGCGAGTGATGCTTGCGTATGCCTTCATGCTGAACTTGGTCAGTCACGTTGACAGCAGGCTGGAAAGCACCCGCGTCTTCTGGCGCCAGAAATACTTCAACGCAACGGATGAAGAAGCTCGCGACCCAAGGCCATGGGCCGAGGTTTTTGCAGAGCGCCCATCTAACGAGGAACTCCAGCCATGACCGACCTCGACTTTGACCGCATGGACTCCATTGGCGACCTGGCGAACAGGATTGTCGGCGGCTTGGCAAAAGAGCGCGCATGGGATGGGGAGACCATCTACAGCGATGGCGTGTTTTCCGGCGTCAGCCTCGATGACTATCACGGCAAGCCTGATCTGCTTGATGGTCCATCTGTCTCCAAATCAGCCCTGAAATGGCTTCTGCCGGCTCATGGCGGCTCACCGAAAGCGTTCTGGGGCCGGTGGAAGTGGAACCCCGACCACATTGAACCAGAAGGCTCCAAGGCGCTGGATTTCGGCAAGGCGGCTCATGCGCTCCTGCTTGGCGATGAAGTATTTTCGGAGAAATTCGCGGTGCGGCCCGACTATCGCCCAGACGATGGTGCGCTGCCAACGGACCAGCGCCGGAAGTGGAACGCCAATGCCAACGACTGCAAGGCTTGGCTGGAAGATCACAAGCATCTGACCATCATCTCGGAAGAGCAGATCGAGCGCATCAAGCGGATCGCTGACGATGCTTCCAAGCATCCGCTGGTGCAGATGGGCGCGCTGAATGGCCGTGTGGAACGGTCGATGTTCGCCAAAGACCCTGAAACCGGCATCTGGTTGAAGGCGCGTCCTGACGTAATCCCCGCGGCTGATGGTGTCTTCTCGGACCTGAAAACCGTCGCCAAGCTGGATGAAGACTTCCTCGAGCGGCAACTGTTCGATGCTGGCTATTACCTGCAGGCCGCGATGACACGCATGGTTTGCCGTGCGCTTGGACTGCCCTTCGAGACATTCGTGCTGTTCTACGTCCTGAATGATGACGTGCCAGACACCGCGCATGTCGAGATTTCAGTTCATGACATCGACCGTGGCGAGCGTGCGGTTCGGTGGTGCCTGAAGACCATCCGGCAGTGCCTTGATGATGGCGAATGGCCAGGAGCGCGACCGTTCGCGAATGGCGAGCGTCAGATCCAGCTCAAGCCATGGGCGAAGACGCGCCTCGATGAATTTCTCGATCACGAAGAACAGACCGCCCAGCAGGAGGCCGCTTGACCATGAACCAGATCGCAACCAGCACTCAGCGTGAACTTGCTGAGAAGGATAAATTTCGCCAGCAGATGAAAGGTCAAAGCGAGGCCTTCTGCGAGGCGCTGATCGGCTCGAACATACCACCCGAGAAATTTCAGCGCGTGGTTGCGACGGCGGTTATGACGGATACAAACATCCTCTTTGCTGATCGCAAATCATTGATGGAAGCCACCATGCGAGCCGCGCAGGATGGTCTTCTGCCGGACAAGCGCGAAGGCGCGTTCGTTCTGTTCAAGAACCGCGTGCAGTGGATGCCGATGATCGGCGGCATCATCAAGAAAATCCACCAATCCGGCGATATCTCACTGATCACAGCCAAGGTGGTTTATGGCGGTGACACGTATCGGACCTGGGTTGACGATGAAGGCGAGCACGTCCTGTACGAGCCAGCCGAGGAGCCCGACCATAATGTGATCCGTCAGGTCTTCGCGATGGCAAAGACGAAGGATGGCACGCTCTACGTCGAAGCGCTCACCACCCGTGATATCGAGAAGATCAGATCAGTCTCCCGCAGTGGCGAGAAAGGCCCATGGAAAGACTGGTGGGAAGAGATGGCGAAGAAGTCCGCTATCCGCCGTCTGGCGAAGCGCCTGCCGCTATCCTCAGATATCCACGATCTGATCCAGCGCGACAATGAGATGTACGACCTCAGCCGCGCACCGGAACCGCGCCAGTCGGTCATGGCCCGTTTCCGCGCCTCTGCAACGCCCCAGATCGAGATGGATCGTGGCGAAGGCTTCGACATCGATCACATCACCCGCGAGACCGGAACGCTCACCAGTGAAGACGCAGAACAAGTTTCATCGGCTTCCCCCTCTCTGGCCGATGAAGGCGACGGTGCTGACCCCGCCCCCGAAACCCCCAGCACCGTCGCCACCGAATCCGAACCCGCTGAAGCGGCGGACCAGGCAGAGGAAGCATCCACAGAACAGGCCAGCACTCCTGAAGCCTCTCATGGTGACGAGGCGGGTGCTTCCTCTGCCGTCAATCCTCAGACCTATGCGGCGATGACCGAATGCATCGATCGGCTGCTCGGTGCGGCCACTGACACGAGCGGTGGCGATGTCGAGAAGCGGAAAGAGAAGGTCGAGAAGTTCGCCGCTGCATGGTGCAACGAACTGCCGGATCACACCGCCTTTGTCGACAAGTGCAAGGACACGGCTCTGCGGATCGCGGAGAAGCCAGCCGAGCGCGCCAAGGCAGAGGAATATCTGAAGGCCAAGCTGCCGGAGGTGGAGGCATGATCTCCACCCGCTTGATCCGCCGCGCCATCCTGTCATGGCAGAACTGGAGGCAGAGGAAGGTACTGCACCGCGCCTGCCCTATCCTCGCTGATCTGGACCGGCAGGAGCGCGCCTACAGACGATCCCACAAGAAGGGTGCCGGAAGCATCGCGGAGCAGAAGCGCAAGGCGATGACGGCTCTGCTGTCTGGAAAGGTGGCGTGATGGGCATTGTTTCCCAGAAGCTCCGCAACAGCGCGTGCGGGCAGGACTGTTCATTTTCCATCCCAGGCGTCTGCAATCACAACCCCGAAACCGTGGTGCTGTGCCATGCGCCTTCTGAGGTGAAGGGCATCGGCAACAAGAGCCACGACTACCACGCCGCGTTCGGATGCAGCGCTTGCCATGAGGCGCTTGATCAGCACCGGCTCCCTGAGAAGTGGCACGAGTATTTCTATTGGCTTCGCGGGCTCCAGCGCACTTGGACGATCTGGGTTGAGCACGGGCTGGTCATCATTCCCGTCGATCCGGCTACAGCGAAGCGCAGGCGAAAGAAGAAGGCGAAGATGCCTTCGCGGCCGATCCCGAGCAGGCCATTCCCAAAGCGAGCGAAGGAAAGAGCATGACCACCCTCGATGAAGTCATTGACCAGTTGAACAGCACCGAACCGGCACCCGCTTTCGAGATTGGCCGCATCAAGCCCTTGGCCTGGGTGGATACGCCAGACGGTCCAATCGCAGCCATGCCGTTCGCCGTTTACACCGTCGATCGCGATGATCTTGGTTGGTGGTGGACCTGCACGACTGATGCGGAGCAGAGGTTTCCGTGCGAGAGCGAGGAAGACGGCAAGCAAAAGGCGTGGGAGCATTGGCGCCGAATGGCTGCATTGGTGCTAGAGCCCGCCCCCAAGGCGACAGAGGAAACGGCGGCGCGACTGATTGCCGCCGTGGAAGGTGAACTTGACGGTCTCGCCATCACCACAGCCCAGGCACGCACTCTGCTCGAAGCCGCTCAGGGAGGCCATAAGTGACCACCCACCTCGAACAGCCGGCGAAGCGCTCCAAGCGTGTCCGCGCGAGTGTAGCCGCCATCAAGGCTGCGCTCACGGCTGTTCAGGAGACTGGCCTGAGTGTGGATAAGGTGTGCGTTTCCGGTGGAGAAGTGGAGATCCACTGCGGCGGCATTGAGAACCGCAAGCCTGCTCAAAATGATGGTGGCCTCGAAGAATGGTGAGGCCACCCATGAAGGTGAATTTTCCGGGGCTCGTGGTGGAGCCCCTGCCCTCTGGCAAGAAGCGCTATCGCGTGCGGCCGGAAGGCGACAAGGCAAAGCGCATCCGCATCCATTGCGGCCCCGATGATCCCGATTTCCAACGGCAGTATCTCGCTGCACGCCGCGGTGAGAAGCCCGAACCTCTCAAAGCTGCATCCGACTATGCCAAGCCCAAATCGATCGGCTGGATGGTCAATGCTTATTTCGAGTTTCTGGAGGCACGGGTGCAGGCAGGCACCACGAGCCCCAAAACCCTCAAGAAGAAGCGCAACCTTCTGACCCGTCTGCTGGAACGTCCAGACCGCACGATGCTGATCCCGCAGGAGAAGCTGATCGAGATGCAGGACGCCATGGGCGCGACACCGGCGCAGGCTGATGCTTTCATCGAAGCCGTTGGCGTCATGTATGACTGGGCCATCGAGCGGAAATACCTGCAGCAGAACCCTGCACGCGGGATCAAGCCGATCTATCGGAAGGGCAGCGGCGCAAAGCCATGGAAGGCTGCCGATGTGCGCGCATTCTTCGCTAAGCACCGAATCGGCACGAAGCCCCATGTGGCGCTGTCAGTGCTGCTCTGGACTGGCTGCAGGATCGAAGACCTGACCGTACTTGGGCGAAGCCATGAATGCGTCATAGACGGGATTGAGGCGCTGCGCTGGACGCCATTGAAGAAGGGATCGACGGAGGTCTCCATTCCCCTGCTTCCGCCGCTCAAGGAAGCCACCAGGGCGATGACGGTGCAGGGCGCAACCTATGTGCTGGGAAGAGGTGGGAAGCCGTTCGCCAGTGGCGACAGCATGTCAGCCATGTTCAAGCGCTGGTGCAAGGATGCAGGCCTCGCGGACCTCTCAGCGCATGGCGTCCGAAAAGGGCTTGCCGAGCTTCTGGCAGAGCTGGGCTGCAGCCAATACGAGATCATGGCGATCCTCGGTCATTCCGAGGCCAAGACCAGCGAAGTCTACACGCGCCGTGTAGAGCGCTGGAAGCTCGCGAAAACTGCTATTGATCGAGTGAAGGTGTCCCAAGCATGGGTTTGACGTGGGACACTTTTGCCGCCAACCCATTGATTTCGTTGCCTCTGGTAAGGAAGGCTGGTGCGGTCGAGAAGACTCGAACTTCCACGGGTTGCCCCACAGCGACCTCAACGCTGCGCGTCTACCAATTCCGCCACGACCGCACGTAACGAAGTGGCCAGCGCTGCCGGCCACGGAGGGGCATGTAGCAAATAGGCTGAGGGCGCACAAGCCTGAGATTGAATGATTTTTCGAAAAAGACAGGCCTGGGGATATTCCACCTTTCCCGGCCTGTTCGCCGCGCCTGGCCGGGACTGGAACGCCACCGCTGAAACGCTTATGTAGGGGCCAGCCAAGTTGGCCGCCGCGTATGCCGGCGCCTGCAGCCAGTATCGGAGAATCCCCCATGAGCAAGCTTGCCGAGGATCGGGTCACCTTTCATCCTCAGAGCGCAAATGCGCCTGTGGAGTGGCGCGTGGAACCCGGGCTCACCGATTACGAATCGGCCCTGGCATTCATGGAACAAAGAGCCGATGCGATCCGCGCCGGCGAAGCATGTGAACTGGTCTGGCTCGTCGAACATCCGCCGCTCTATACCGCCGGCACCAGCGCGAAGCCTGATGGCCTGGTGCAGGCCGATCGATTTCCCGTCTACAAGGCTGGCCGCGGTGGCGAATTTACCTATCACGGACCGGGGCAGCGCGTGGCCTATGTCATGCTGGACCTGAAACGCAGGCGCGAAGATGTCCGCGCTTTCGTGAAGGCCCTGGAGGAATGGATCATCCACAGCCTCGCTTCCTTCAATATCCGGGCCGAGCGGCGGTGTGACCGGATCGGCGTGTGGGTTGAGCGACCCGACAAGGCCCCTCTTCCCGATGGCAGCATGATGGAAGACAAGATCGCGGCGATCGGCATCCGCTTGCGCAGATGGGTGAGTTTCCACGGGATTGCGGTAAATGTGGAACCCGATCTCAGCCATTTCGGCGGGATCGTGCCCTGTGGCATCACCGGCTATGGCGTAACCAGCCTCGTCGATCTGGGACTTCCCGTTGCCATGGAAGATTATGACCTTGCTCTGCGACGGTCATTTGGCGAGATCTTCGGCCCGTCCGTAGACCGGTAAGCCGCCCCGCTTCACAGCCCAGCTCCCCTGCCAAGGCATACCCGCGCCCGGTCCCTGATTTCCCGGCCGACGCGGCTTGATCTCGCTGCGTCGATGCAGCGGCATCCGTGCCGCCGCGTTTGTGCGTGCATTGCACGCGGCGGCACAAGCATTTTCATGCGTCGGAACTGACGATCAGAGCGCACCTATCCAGGTGGCTGCAACCACGATGAACGAGCTTACTGCGACCAGCGAAACAACATCCTGGATGAGGTCGGTCATGGGTGTCTCCTGTGCATAAGTGTGTTTTGAACCTTGTATGATCCTTATATGTTCCTCTAATGTTCTCGTCAACCGCGTTAGAGCTCGCAGGGTGAACAAAAGGTTATCGGCGATTTCGGATGTCCTGTCTGGTTGGGCAGCTGCAGATGCAACCGTGTGTGCCCAGGCAAAACCGTCAGGGCAGCGGGGTGCACGCGAACCCTTTTCCTGCTTTGATACTTTTTTCCAAAATGGAGAAGAGAGTGTGTGCTACCCGACGCCGAAACGGCGAGCGTGGCGGGCAGCCTGCTTATCTGGCCTGCGGGACTCTTCCAGTCAGTCCCGCGTGTCGGTAAATCGCCCTGGCCCGATCGTCTGCAATCGGCAGCGGTGGGGCGATGGTCAGCGCCGCGGCCTCATATGCAAACGGCGCCTCACCGACCGCCTTTGACGTCGATCTCGACAATCTTGCCGTCACGCAATGTCACGCATCGATCCATGCGGCGCGCGAGTTCCTCGTTATGCGTGGCTATCATCGCAGCAAGGCCTGACTGGCGCACAAGGGCTTCCAGAGCTTCGAAGACATAGCCTGCCGTTGCCGGATCGAGATTGCCCGTCGGCTCGTCGGCAAGAAGAACCAGCGGCGCATTGGCCACGGCTCGCGCAATGGCCACGCGTTGCTGCTCACCACCAGACAACTCGGCTGGACGGTGATCCGCGCGCTTGCCGATCTTCAAATAGTCGAGGAGCTGCGCCGCCCTCTCCTGCGCTTCCTTCGGCGGGAGACCGGCGATGAGCTGCGGCATCATCACATTTTCCAGGGCGGTGAATTCCGGCAGGAGATGATGAAACTGGTAGACAAATCCGATCTCACGGCGGCGGATGGCCGTGCGCTTGTCGTCCGAGAGACCGGTGCAGGACTGGCCGTTTACGGTCACTTCGCCAGAATCTGCATGTTCCAGCAGACCGGCAATGTGCAAAAGCGTGGACTTGCCCGTGCCGGACGGTGCGACGAGCGCGACCGTTTCGCCGGAATTGAGCGTGAAATCTGCACCTTCGAGGATGCGCAGAACCTTTGCACCCTGGGTGAACTGGCGATCGATCGCCTTCAGTTCCAGAACGGCTGTCGCCATTACTCGTATCTCAATGCTTCAACGGGATCGAGGCGCGAGGCGCGCCAGGCGGGAAAGATGGTGGCCAGGAAAGACAGAAGCAGCGCGATGATGACAACGGATGCCGTCTCGCCCGAATCCATGTCTGCCGGCAATGTGGAGAGGAAATAGACTTCCGGATCAAAGATCGTGGAGCCGGAAAGCCAGGAGAAGAACTGGCGGATCGATTCCACATTCAGGCACAGAAGCGTGCCGAGAATGAAGCCTGCAAGCGTTCCCGCCACACCAATTGCCGCACCTGCCATGACAAAGATGCGCATGACCGCGCCACTGGTCGCGCCCATGGTGCGCAGGATGGCGATATCGTGCCCCTTGTCCTTCACCAGCATGATCATGCCGGAAATGATGTTCATGGCGGCCACGAGAATGATCATGGTCAGGATCATGAACATCACGTTCCGCTCCACCTCCAGGGCAGAGAAGAAGGTCTGGTTGCGCTGACGCCAGTCTGAAATGAGGAGCGGCTGGGTGAGAACCGAGGCAATGGCCTCGCGCGCGGCATCCACATTGTCCGGATCGTCGATGAAGACTTCCAGAAGCTCCACGCGTCCTTCCATATTGTTGAAGAGCTGCGCTTCCTCCAGCGGCATGAAGACAATGGAGGCGTCATATTCCGACATTCCGACTTCAAAGATCGCCGTTACCGGATAGCCCTTCACCCGCGGCGTGGTGCCGAAGGGCGTAACATCACCTTCCGGCGCGACGAGGATAATCATGTCGCCAAGTGCAAGGCCGAGGCGCTGTGCCATGCGCGTCCCTATGGCAACGCCCTCGCCCGCGGCGAAATCGACGAGCGAGCCGTGGCGTATGTTCTCCGAAACCAGATCCAGCTTGGTGAAATCCTCGGTGCGAACGCCGCGCACGAGCGCACCTGTGGATGCACCGCGCGTGCCTGAAGCCAGCACCTGTGACTCGACGAGAGGTATTGCAAGGCGCACTCCCTCCAGTTCCATCAAGCGGTCCGACAGCGCCTCATAATCTTCCAGCGGCAGGTCGGTCGGCTGGAGGATCACGTGACCGTTGATGCCAAGGATCCTGCTCATCAGTTCGGCGCGGAAGCCGTTCATGACCGCCATGACCACGATCAGCGTCGCCACGCCGAGCATGATGCCCACGAAAGAAATGGACGCGATGACCGAGACCGCCGTCTCCTTGCGACGGGAACGCAGATAGCGCCAGGCAACCAGTCGCTCGAAATGGGAGAAGGGGCCGCCCCCCTCGCTGGTCTTGGCGGACACAGCCATCTAAGCGCCCAGCCTCTTTGTCACATCGCCAAGCGGCAATGCCTCGCGCTCGCCTGTCCGGCGGTTCTTGATTTCGGCCTCACCAGCCTTGACGCCGCGCGGGCCGACAATGACCTGCCAGGGCAGACCGATCAGGTCGGCGGTTGCGAATTTGGAGCCGGCGCGCTGGTCGGTGTCGTCGTAGAGCACTTCGATACCGGCCGCAGTGAGTTCATCATAGAGCGTCTCGCAGGCACCGTCACAGGCTTCATCGCCCACCTTCATGTTGATGAGCGCGACCTGGAAAGGTGCCACCGCTTCCGGCCAGATGATGCCGTTCTCGTCATGGCTTGCCTCGATGATGGCCGCCAGCAGACGCGACGGACCGATGCCGTATGACCCCATGGAGACGAGATGCTCCTGTCCGTCGGGACCGGTGACGCTTGCCCCCATCGGCTCGGAATATTTCGTGCCGAAATGGAAGATGTGGCCGACTTCGATGCCGCGTGCGGAGAGTTGGTCGTCGCCTTTAACCTTTGACCACTCCGCTTCCTCGTGCATCTCGTCAGTGGCGGCATAAGGGGTGGTCCACTTCTCCACGATGCCGGCGATTTCCGCATCATCGGAGAAGTTCACATTCTCGTCGGGCACCTCCATCTGGAGGAAGGCGCGGTCGCAGAAGACCTCGCTCTCGCCGGTGGAGGCGAGAATGATGAATTCGTGGCTGAGATCGCCACCAATGGGGCCGGTATCCGCACGCATCGGAATGGAATTCAGTCCCATTCGGGCGAAAGTGCGGAGATAGGCGACAAACATGCGGTTATAGGCCGCTTTCGCGCCATCATAATCCAGATCGAAGGAATAGGCGTCCTTCATCAGGAATTCGCGCGAGCGCATGACGCCGAAGCGCGGGCGCACCTCGTCACGGAACTTCCACTGGATGTGGTAGAGATTGAGCGGCAGGTCCTTATAGGACTTCACATAGGAACGGAAAATATCCGTCACCATCTCCTCATTTGTCGGGCCATAGAGAAGTTCGCGGTCGTGGCGGTCGGTGATGCGCAGCATCTCCTTGCCGTAATCGTCATAGCGTCCGCTTTCGCGCCACAGATCGGCCGACTGGATGGTCGGCATCAGGATCTCCTGCGCGCCAGCACGGTTCTGCTCCTCGCGGATGATCTGGTTGACCTTGTCGAGAACGCGCTTGCCGAGCGGCAGCCACGAGAAGCTGCCCGCCCCCTGCTGGCGGATCATGCCGGAGCGCAGCATCAGCCGATGGGACACGATCTCCGCCTCGCGCGGGTTCTCTTTCAGGATCGGCATGAAGAAGCGGGACAGACGCATCGAGATAATCCATTACATGAGAAACGGGCGCGGAATCATGAGCCCGCATTAAAGAGCCTGCGCTTCTTAGCGATTTCGTAACGAATTGAAAACCCGAGCTTCCGCAGACCCGCCCAGCACCTGCAGCGATTGCCATTCGCAGGAATGATCACAAAACGTAACATTCGCACACAAGCGAAAATTTTTCGTGACAAGTTCGTGAAACTGAGTCTATGTTTCGTCCACACAATAAGAGGGCGGAGAAAAATCCGTTCTCACTACGCGGTCAAAGTCTTGGGAGGATAAGATCCTGGCGCGGTTATTCGCAGCCGCCGTGACATGAACGGAAATGGATCGGACGCGTTTTGTTTGCAAGGCTTCGTGCCTTGCATTTTTTTTGGCCCAAGGTCATTCGCCGACTAACACGAAGTCAGCCTCACCTGCCCTTCTGTATCCCGTCTTCATGATGAGGAAATAAGCGTGCGCGGCTGGCAGCGGCCGCTGTCGCCAGGTGCAGCGCTTGTCAGTCCAGACCGGGAACCATGTTGGGGATGTCGTCGAACCCCAGGCCAAGCCCGCGCGTCAGACCATAGAGTACGCCCATCACGATCAGGGTCAGGATCGTGGCGCGCAGAAAGGCTCTGCCCACATGTCGCCCACGGGGAGCGCTGGAGGTGGTACCGAGAGTGACGTCCCCTTCATCATCCTGCGTGCGCAATCCCACGGGCAGTGACAGGAACAGCATGATCCACCAGACGATCAGGAATACCGCGAGGAAGGAAATCAGGCTCATTCACCAGCTCCGCATGGGCTTGTGTGGGATTGGGAGCCAGAACCGCAAGTGGTCCTGACGCAGGGGCATGCTCTAGCACCGGCGAGGTGAAACAGCCACGCGACCGCCGGTCACACCTCTTCGAGTTCGACAAGCGTGCCGCAAAAATCCTTGGGATGCAAAAAGAGGACGGGCTTGCCATGAGCTCCGATCTTCGGCTCCCCATCACCCAGCACCCGCGCGCCCTCGGCAAGAAGGCGATCACGCGCCGATCGGATATCGGGCACCTCGTAGCAGATGTGGTGCATGCCGCCCGTGGGATTGCGCTCCAGGAACTGCGCGATCGGTGAATTTTCGCCGAGCGGCTCGAGCAGCTCGACCTTGGTGTTTCCAAGGTCAATGAAGACCACCGTCACACCGTGTTCGGGAAGCTCCTGGCGCTGGGACAGCGACGCGCCAAGCGCATCGCGATAGGTGATGCAGGCCGCCTCAAGATCCGGGACGGCAATTGCAACATGATTGAGCTTCCCGATCATATGCCTCTCCTACTGGGTGACGAAGACGGTGACGATCGGCTTCTTGCCCCAGCTTTGCGCAGCGGCACCACGCACTGCGCGGCGTACAGCTTCCGCGACCAGATCGAGATCGCGCCGCTTCTGGCGCGGAATCGAACGCACGGCAGAGACAGCCGATTCGATCATCAGATCCTCGAGAAATGCACCGGTGTCGTCCTTCTCGGGTACACCGATGGCGACGAGATCCGGATCGCCCTCCAGGTTCAACTTGTCATCCATGACAACATTGACGGCGACATGGCCGGCGAAGGAGAGTTTGCGACGGTCGCGAACGCCTACTTCCTCATCATCGCCGATGATCTTGCCATCGCGGAAGATGCGGCCGACCGGAGCCTGATCGATGATTTCGGCAGCGCCGGGCGCAAGCCTCAACACGTCACCATTGCGGATCTGGGCAACTTCCGGAATACCCGCCTGGGCGCCAAGCGCGCCATGCGCCACCAGATGCGCTGCCTCGCCGTGAACTGGCACGAGAACCTTCGGCTTCACCCATTCATACATCTGGCGGAGTTCATTGCGGCGCGGATGGCCGGAGACATGGACGAGCGCGTCGGTGTCCTCGATGATCCTGATGCCCTGCTCGATCAGCAGGTTCTTGGTCTCGATTATCGCCTTCTCATTGCCGGGAATGACGCGGGAGGAATAGACGACAGTATCGCCCGCCGTCAGCGCCACATTGCGCATCTCGTCGCGTGCAAGCTTGGCGAGCGCTGCACGGGATTCGCCTTGGCTGCCGGTACAAAGAATGACCGCATTCTCGCGCGGGAGGTAGCCAAAGTCCTCCTCCGGCAGGAATGGCGGCAGTCCTTCGAGATAACCCAGGTCGGTTGCCACATCGATGACGCGCTTGAGCGAACGGCCAAGCACGAGCACCTGACGGCCCGCATCACGGGCGGCCTCCGCGATCGATCGGATGCGCCCCACATTCGAGGAGAAGGTGGTGACGGCCACGCGGCCAGCAGCCTCCTCGATGACTTCGCGCAGTCCCTTGCCGACGGCTTCTTCCGAAGGAGATTCCCCTTCACGCATGGCATTGGTGGAGTCGCAGACCAGAGCCAGAACGCCGGCCTCTCCAAGCTCGCGGAAACGCGCCTCGTCTATGCGCTGACCGAGCGAAGGTGCGGGGTCGATTTTCCAGTCTCCGGTGTGAATGACCGTGCCTGCCGGGCTGGTGATCGCCAGCGATACCGGCTCCGGGATGGAGTGGGTGACGTGGATCGCCTCGATGGAGAATGGACCGACCTCGAAGGTCTCGCCGGGCTTGAAGATGCGTACCGGCACGTCGGGCGCGTTGTGCTCACCCTCGCGCTTGGCTTCAAGAAGCCCCGCAGAAAACGGCGTCATCCAGACCTCGGCCTTCAGGCGCGGCCAAAGGTCGAGAAGCGCACCATAGTGGTCTTCATGGGCATGGGTGATGATGATGCCACGCAGCCGCTTGACCTCGCGCTCGATGAACCGCGTGTCAGGCAGGACCAGATCGACGCCAGGCAGATCGGAACCCGGGAAGGTCACACCGCAATCGACCACGATCCATTCGCGCTTGTCGCGCGGACCATAGCCATAGAGGCCGAAATTCATTCCGATTTCACCGACGCCGCCCAGCGGGCAGAAGACCAGCTCGTTCTTATCGTTTGCCACGTTCTTTCACCTGTTCTTCATTGCCGCACGGAGGCGACAGCGCCAAAATGCACATCGCCTGCTGCGATGCGCGTGCGCGTTCCATCATTTTCCCGGATAACAAAGCGACAGCTTTCGTCAATGGTTTCAAACACACCACGTACGACCCGCTCGTCCACGCGGACGGCGACTTCGCCGCCCAGACCCGCAGCTTTCTCAAGCCATCGATCTCGGATCGCGGGCAGGCCCCGTCCCTTGTTCCAGAGGCGATAATTTTGCACCCAACAGGCGCTCAGCATTTCAAACAGTTCTTCGGCTTTCAGACCGGAGCCAAGTGCGGCAAGCGAGCTTGCGGGATATGGCAAGCCTTCAGGTGCCGCGACCACATTCACCCCTATTCCGATAACCACCGCAAAGCGCCCATCCTGCAGAATGGAGCTCTCGAGGAGGATGCCGGAGAGTTTTGCACCATCGGCCAGCACGTCATTTGGCCATTTGAGCTGAAACAGCGGTCGCGCTTTATGATCCTGCGCATAATCGGGCGCCATGCGCATCTGGATTTCAGGTGCTGCACGCTCCAATGCATCGGCAAGGGAAAGCCCGGCCACGAAACCAAGTGAAGCAGCTGTTGCCGGTTCCAGACCGTCGGCGAGCAGAAGCGATGCTGCAAGATTTCCGTGGGGCGAAGCCCAGTCGCGTCCTCGCCTGCCGCGGCCACTGGTCTGCTGGAGGGCGGCAAGCCAAAGCGGGCCACGCTCACCGGCAGCAGCCCGCTCCAATCCCAGAGCATTTGTAGAACCGACCGCGTCGAAGCCCTCCAGGCGATAGCCTGCTTCGAGGGCTTCTGGCGCGAGCGTGAACATCAGCCTCTTAGAAGAAGGATGTTGCAGCGGCTTCGGCCATCAGTTCGACGGGTGCGCCGACGAGCATGTAAAACAGGACGAAGGCGCCCGACAGCAGCATCACGAAACGCAGCTCGCCTGCCATTGGCTGGAAGCCACCGGCGGATTCGTCGAACCACATCACCTTCACGACACGCAGATAGTAGAAGGCACCGACGACCGAGGCAAGCACGCCAATGACCGCGAGAGCGATCAGGCCTGCATCGATGGCTGCGAGGAAAACATACCACTTGGCCCAGAAACCGGCCATTGGCGGGATGCCTGCCAGCGAGAACATCATGATGGTCATGATGGTCGCCATCATCGGATTGGTCGAGGAAAGACCCGCCAGATCGCTTACCTGCTCGACATTGGTGTCGTTGCGGCGCATGGCGAGGATGATGGCAAATGTGCCGAGCGTCATCGCCAGGTAGATCAGCATATAGACGGCAACGGCGCGCACACCCGCTTCGGAATTGGCCGACAGTCCAACCAGCGCGTAACCCATGTGACCGATGGAAGAATAGGCCATCAGGCGCTTGATGTTGCGCTGACCGATTGCAGCGAATGCGCCGAGTACCATGGATGCAATCGAGATGAAGACGACAATCTGCTGCCAGTCGACGGCGATCGGCTCGAATGCGCTCATGGTCACGCGCACAAGAAGTGCGACCGCTGCCATCTTCGGTGCAGCGGCAAAGAATGCGGTGACGGGCGTCGGCGCACCTTCATAGACGTCTGGTGTCCACATATGGAAGGGAACGGCAGAGATCTTGAAGGCGAGGCCTGCGAGAACGAAGACCAGTCCGAAGACGAGGCCGAGCTGACGCTCACCGCCGCTAAGTGCCGCTGCAATCGCATCGAACTGCGTACCACCGGTGAAACCGTAAACGAGCGATACACCGTAGAGCAGCATGCCGGAAGAAAGCGCGCCGAGGACGAAATATTTTAGGCCGGCTTCGGTCGCCCGTGCGCTGTCGCGGTTGATTGCGGCGACGACATAAAGCGCCAGAGACTGCAGCTCGAGGCCAAGATAGAGCGCGATCATGTCATTGGCGGAGATCATCAGCATCATACCCAGAACCGAGAGCATGATGAGGACGGGATATTCGAACTTGTCGAACTTTTCTGCCTTGGCGAAGCCCACCGACATTATGAGCGTGACGGCCGCACCGATCAGCGTCAGCACCTTGAAGAAGCGCGAGAAGCCGTCGGAGACGAAGGCACCGGCGAATGCATAGCCTTCGGTCGGGAAGATGATGATCCAGGCAATGGCGCCGAGGAAGAGCGCCACGGCAAGGCCGGTCACGGTCGTGTCGGCACGGTCTCCGGAGAAGACGCCGATCATGAGGAGCAGCATCGCGCCGAGGGCAAGTGCCAACTCGGGAACGGCGAGGATCAGGCTGGAGGTCAGATCAAATGTCATCGTCTAGCGTTCCCGTTCAGTTTGCTGCGGCGGCTTGCGCCGTTTCGGCCGATACACCGACCTGGTTGATAAGCGCCTCGACGGAAGCTGCCGTCACATCGAGCAGCGGAGCCGGATAGACGCCAAAGAAAATCACCAGGATGACAAGCGGATAGAGGATGGTCTTCTCGCGCAGCGACAGGTCCGATAGGCCCTTGAGGCTTTCCTTGGTCAGCGCGCCGAAGATCACCCGACGATAGAGCCACAATGCATAGCCTGCGGACAGGATAACGCCCGTTGCCGCGAAGAAGGCGACCCAGCTGTTGGCGCGGAAGGCGGCCATCAGGGTCAGGAACTCGCCGACAAAGCCACTGGTGCCCGGCAGACCGACATTGGCCATGGTGAAGACAAGGAACACCACCGCATATTTCGGCATGTTGTTCACCAGACCTCCATAGGCCGCGATCTCGCGGGTGTGCATGCGGTCATAGATGACGCCCACGCACAGGAAGAGCGCGCCGGAGACGAGGCCGTGCGAGATCATCTGGAAGATCGCACCCTGGATGCCCTGCTCGTTGAGAGCAAAGATGCCCATGGTCACGAAACCCATATGAGCGACGGAAGAGTATGCGATCAGCTTCTTGATGTCTTCCTGCATCAGCGCCACCAGCGAGGTGTAGATGATTGCAATGACAGACAGCGTGAAGACAAGCGGTGCCAGGTCGATGGAGGCCACCGGGAACATGGGCAGCGAGAAACGCAGGAAGCCGTAGCCACCCATCTTCAGGAGGATGCCTGCCAGGATGACCGAGCCGGCGGTCGGCGCCTCGACGTGGGCGTCCGGTAGCCAGGTGTGCACCGGCCACATCGGCATCTTTACAGCGAAGGAGGCGAAGAAGGCGAACCATAGCCAGTATTGCATGCCTGACGGGAAGACATGAGTCAGGAGCTGCGGGATATCGGTCGTGCCTGCATCCCAATACATCGCCATCATGGCCAGCAGCATGAGCAGCGAGCCGAGCAGCGTGTAGAGGAAGAACTTGTAGCTGGCATAGACGCGGCGCTTGCCGCCCCACACGCCGATGATGATGAACATCGGGATGAGGCCGGCCTCGAAGAACACGTAGAACATGACGATATCGAGCGCGCAGAAGACGCCGATCATCAGCGTTTCCAGAATCAGGAACGCGATCATGTATTCCTTCACGCGATGCTCGATCGCTTCCCAGCTGGCCAGGATGCAGAAGGGCATGAGGAAGGTCGTCAGGATGACGAAGAGCATCGAGATGCCGTCGACACCCATGTGATACTTGATGCCGGAGGCGAGCCATTCCTGTTTCTCGACCATCTGGAAGCCGGGAGCGGAATTGTCGAAGCCGATCCAGATGAAGAGCGACAGGATAAAGGTGAAGACGGTCGTCAGCAGCGCGACATTGCGTATATTGCGCCGCGCATTCGCGCCATCATCCCGGATGAGCAGGATGAGGAACGCGCCGACCAGCGGCAGGAAGGTGACCGTGGAGAGAATGGGCCAGTCGGTCATTGTGCCAAAATCCATTTCTTTATCATGGTGCTGCCGCCCCCGATGACGACGTCGCCGATATCAATCATTTTCAGAACGAGCCCCCGAGCATCATCCAGGTGACCAGTGCCGCGACACCGATCAGCATGGCGAAGGCATAGTGGTAGAGATAGCCGCTCTGCAGCTTGACCATGCGGTTGGTTACGTCGACCACGCGGGCCGAAATGCCGTCCGGGCCAAGGCCGTCGATGACCATCCCGTCGCCCTTCTTCCAAAGGAAGTGGCCGAGGCGCTTTGCGGGACGCACGAACAGGAAGTCATAGACCTCGTCGAAATACCACTTGTTGAGAAGGAAGGCGTAGAGGCCGCGATGCTGTGCTGCCAGTTCCTTCGGCACTTCCGGCGAGCGGATGTAGAATTTCCACGCCAGCGCCAGGCCAAACAGCATGGCAAAGAGCGGCGAGAACTTCACCCAGAGCGGTACCTCATGGAAATCATGAAGGACATGGTTTTCCGGCAGCGTGAAGAGCGCGGTCTTCCAGAAGTGGTCGTATTCGTGGCCGATGAAGAAGTCGTGGAACACGATGCCTGCAAAAAGCGCGCCTGCTGCAAGAATGAACAGCGGAACCAGCATGACGAGCGGCGATTCATGCACGTGATGCATGACATCTGCGGAAGCGCGGGGCTTGCCGTGGAATGTCATGAAGATCAGGCGCCAGGAATAGAAGCTGGTCATTGCCGCCGCCACGACGAGCAGCACGAAGGCAACGGCTGCAACCGCATTCTCGCCCACGAAGATGCCTTCGATGATCGCATCCTTGGAGAAGAAGCCGGCCGTACCGATGATCGTGCCGGGAATGCCGACACCGGTCAGCGCGATCGTGCCGATGATCATCATCCAGTAGGTCTGCGGGATCAGCTTGCGCAGCCCGCCCATCTTGCGCATGTCCTGCTCGTCGGAAACGGCGTGGATGACCGAACCGGCTCCAAGGAAAAGCAGCGCCTTGAAGAAGGCATGCGTGAAGAGGTGGAAGATCGCCGCGCTGTAAAAGCCCGTGCCGAGTGCCACGAACATGTAGCCGAGCTGCGAACAGGTCGAATAGGCGATGACGCGTTTGATGTCGTTCTGCACGAGGCCGACCGTTGCCGCGAAGAAGGCGGTAAATGCGCCGACTGCGGTCACGACCGTCAGAGCGGTGTGCGACAGCTCGAAGATCGGCGACAGGCGCGCGACCATGAAGACACCGGCGGTAACCATGGTCGCGGCGTGAATGAGAGCCGAAACGGGTGTCGGGCCTTCCATGGCGTCAGGCAGCCAGGTGTGCAGCGGCACCTGAGCCGACTTGCCCATTGCGCCCAGGAAAAGCAGCAGGCACGTCACGGTGAGCGCGCCACCCATAGTGAGCGTGTAGCCGAGGAAGGTGAGAACCGGCTCACCGGCGGTGCCCTCCCCGCCCTCGACCGGAACGTAGTTTGCCGCGGACGCGAAGATCGTGTCGAAATTCACCGAGCCGAACAGGACGAAGACACCGAAGATGCCGAGAATGAAGCCGAAGTCACCGACGCGGTTGACGATGAAGGCCTTCATGGCAGCCGCACTAGCAGACGGCTTCTTGTACCAGAAACCGATCAGCAGATAAGACGCCAGACCCACGCCTTCCCAGCCGAAGAACATCTGCACCAGATTGTCAGACGTCACCAGCATCAGCATGGCGAAGGTGAAGAGCGACAGATAGGCAAAGAAACGCGGGCGGTGCGGGTCGTGGTGCATATATCCGATGGAATAGATATGCACGAGCGCCGACACCGAGTTCACCACGACGAGCATGACGACCGTCAGCGTGTCGATACGCAGCGCCCAGTCGACCTGCAACGAGCCCGAAGAGATGAAATGCAGCACCGGCACGGTGAAGGTCTCACCGGAGCCAAAGGCTACGGTGAAGAACGCCACCCATGACAGGAGAGCTGCCACGACCAGCAGGCCGGAGGTGACATATTCGGATGCCTTGGCGCCGATCGACCGGCCGAAAAGACCGGCGATCAGAAAGCCTATGAGCGGAAGGAAAACGATCAGGTGATACATGTTCTTATGCGTTCCCTCTTCAGCCCTTCATCATGTTGATATCTTCGACCGCGATGGAGCCGCGGTTGCGGAAGAACACGACGAGGATGGCAAGGCCGATGGCGGCTTCTGCGGCGGCGACTGTCAGCACGAACAGGGCAAAGACCTGGCCGACGAGATCCCCCAGTACGGCCGAGAAAGCCACGAAGTTGATGTTGACTGCGAGCAGGATGAGCTCGATCGACATCAGGATGATGATCACGTTTTTCCGGTTCAGGAAGATGCCGAACACGCCGAGCGTGAACAGGATCGCCGAGACGGTGAGAAAATGTGCGATACCGACTTCCATCGTCAGATGCCCTCGCCCGATTCAACCTTGCGGATTTCGATAGCGGTCTCTGGCGTACGCGCCACCTGAGCCGGAATGGACTGACGCCGCACACCTTCCTTGTGGCGCAGTGTCAACACGATTGCGCCGATCATTGACACCAGCAGGACCATGCCTGCAATCTGGAAGAAGTGGATGTAGTCCGTGTAGAGAATGTCGCCGAGTGCCGCCGTGTTGTGGCGTTCGGCAATGTCTGGAATGGGCTTTGCAATCTCCGTCGCCACTTCCGGCGAGAAGGCGTAGCCGCCCAGAACAACGATCAGTTCGACTGCCAGAATTATGCCGATGACAGCGCCGATGGGCGCATATTGAAGTGCGCCGCGCTTCAGTTCCGCGAAATCGACATCCAGCATCATGACGACGAAGAGGAAGAGCACGGCAACCGCCCCGACATAGACGACGAGCAGGATCATCGCCAGGAACTCCGCTCCGGTCAGCAGGAAGAGCGCCGCCGCATTGAAGAAGGTGACGATCAAATAAAGCACCGAGTGCACCGGATTGCGCGCGGCAATGACCATGAAGGCCGCCGCCACTCCAATAAAGGCGAAGAGATAGAAGAAGATCGCCTCAAGTCCTGTAAGCATGGTTCCCTCGGTACCTGACCCGCACCTGACGCGGGGCTGCCCCTAGTGAGTTCTGCCTTGCCCCAAAACGAAGCCCGGCAGGTTTTGCGTGTCTCTTAGACCATGAAGGGACGCACATGAAGCGCTGACCCTCAGGTCCATTCAGTTGTTCACCGGACAGCGTGCCGTCCGGTCAGTGCCCTGCCCTTAGCGGTAGGGCCCATCAAGCTCGATATTGCGCGCAAGTTCGCGCTCCCAACGGTCGCCATTGGCGAGCAGCTTTTCCTTGTCGTAGTAAAGCTCTTCGCGCGTCTCGGTTGAGAACTCGAAATTCGGGCCCTCGACGATGGCATCCACCGGGCAAGCTTCCTGGCAGAAGCCGCAATAGATGCATTTCACCATGTCGATGTCGTAGCGCACGGTGCGGCGGGTGCCGTCATTGCGGCGCGGGCCGGCCTCGATGGTGATGGCCTGCGCCGGGCAGATGGCTTCGCACAGCTTGCAGGCAATGCAGCGCTCTTCGCCATTGGGATAGCGGCGCAGCGCGTGCTCACCACGGAAGCGCGGGCTGAGTGGACCCTTTTCGTGCGGATAGTTGATCGTGGCCTTGGGCGCGAAGAAGTGCTTCATCGAGAGCACGACGGCTCCGAAGAACTCTTTCAGGAGCAGCGATTTCGCGGCCTGTGCAAGAGCTGACATTGTCATTCTCCAGCTTGGGTGGCGTTGATGACGACGCGCATCATGCAAGCCCCGTGATCTTGAGGAAGGCGGCGGTGGCCACCACCATGAAGAGCGAGATCGGCAGGAAGACCTTCCAGCCAAGGCGCATCAGCTGGTCGTAGCGGTAACGCGGCACGAAGGACTTCACCAGTGCGAACATGAAGAAGACCATCACGACCTTCAGCACGAACCAGATCAGGCCCGGCACCCAGGTGAAGGGCGCGAAGTTGAAGGGCGGAAGCCAGCCACCAAGGAAGAGAATGGTGGTCAGCGCGCACATCAGGACGATGGCAACATATTCGCCAAGGAAGAAGAGCAGGAACGGCGTCGAGGAATACTCGATCATGTGACCGGCAACCAGCTCCGATTCCGCTTCGACCAGATCGAAAGGCGGACGGTTCGTCTCGGCAAGGGCCGAGATGAAGAAGATGATGAACATCGGGAAGAGAACGAGCCAGTTCCAGTCGAGGAAGCTGTTCGGCAGGCCGATCATCGTGCCGACACCATCGCTCTGCGACAGGACGATGTCGGTGAGGTTCAGAGATCCGACCGTCAGCAGGACAGTCACGATGACGAAGCCGATGGAAACTTCGTAGGAGACCATCTGTGCGGCAGAACGCAGCGCGCCGAGGAACGGATATTTCGAGTTCGATGCCCAGCCGCCCATGATCACGCCATAGACCTCAAGCGAGGCGATGGCGAAGATGTAGAGAATGCCGACATTGATGTCCGCAATTGCCCAGCCTTCGCTGACGGGAATGACAGCCCAGGTGGAAAGGGCAAGAACCGCGGCGACCAGAGGTGCCAGGATGAAGACTACCTTGTTGGCACCGGACGGGATCACCGGCTCCTTGAAGACGAATTTCAGCAGATCGGCAAATGCCTGAAACAGACCCCACGGACCGACGACATTGGGCCCGCGGCGCAGCTGGACCGCGGCCCAGATCTTGCGGTCGGCATAAAGGATATATGCCACGAAGATCAGAAGCACCGAGATGAGGAAGACCGACTGCGCGAGGATCAGCAGGCCTGGAAGCACATAGCTGGAAAAGATGGATTCCATGGTCTCTCTCTATTCCGCCGCCTGTTTCAGTTCGCCGCGCGCAAGTGCAGAGCACTCGGCCATGACGGCAGAAGCGCGTGCGATCGGATTGGTGAGGTAGAAGTCGGTGACAGGCGACACGAATGCCGCACCGGACATCTGGCCCGCAAGCTTCGACAGATTGGCAAGCGATGCCGCATCGGCAGGCTCGACGGCGTCAATTGCGGCCATGTGCGGATATTCGCCATAAAGTGCAGCGCGCAACTGAGCCGCGGAGTCGAAGGGCAGCTTGTGACCGAGCACTTCCGAAAGTGCACGGATGATTGCCCAATCTTCCTTGGCCTCGCCCGGAGCGAAACCGGCGCGGGTGGTCATCTGCACACGGCCTTCGGTGTTCACATAGGTCGCGGCCTTTTCCGTATAGGTCGCAGCCGGCAGGATGACATCGGCGCGGTGGGCGCCTGCGTCACCATGGGTGCCGATATAGACGGTGAAGGCTTCACCCAGCGAAGCCATGTCGATCTCGTCAGCGCCGAGCAGGAACATGACGTCCATGTTTCCGGCCATGCCTGCAATGTCGCGACCGCCCTCGCTCGGCACGAAGCCGATATCGAGCGCACCGACGCGCGAAGCGGCGGTGTGAAGAACAGCAAAACCGTTCCATTCTTCGCCAACTGCACCGACGGTATCGGCAAGCTTGGCCGCCTGGCCGAGAACCGCCTGACCGTCATCTCCGATCAGCGCGCCCTGGCCAATGATGATCATCGGACGCTTCGCGTTCTTCAGAACATCGAGGAAGGCGCCCTTGCCGCCTGCCATTTCGGCAAGCGTGTCGGAACCGGCGCCGAGCATTTCGTAGTCGTAACGAAGGTCCCCCGGATTGCCGATCACGCCGATCGGGAAGTCGCCCATGCGCCAGCGCTTGCGGATGCGCGCATTGATGACGGAGGCCTCGAACCGCGGATTGGAGCCGATGATGAGCAGAGCGTCTGCCTCATCGATGCCTTCGATCGTGGGATTGAAGAGATAGCTCGCGCGGCCAAGGGACGGATCAAGCTTGGTGCCGTCCTGGCGGCAGTCGTGATTGGTCGAGCCCAGCGACTGCATCAGCGTCTTGAGCGCGAACATCTCTTCGACACCGGCAAGATCGCCGGCAATCGCGCCAATCTTCTCGCCGGAGGTCTTGGAGACGGCCTTGGCGATCGCCTGGAAGGCTTCAACCCAGGTTGCCGGCTGAAGGCGCTTGCCCTTTCGGACATAGGGACGGTCGAGGCGCTGCGTGCGCAGGCCATCCCACACGAAACGGGTCTTGTCGGAAATCCACTCCTCGTTCACCGCCTCGTTCACGCGCGGCATGATGCGCATGACCTCGCGGCCACGGGCATCGACGCGGATGGCCGAGCCGACCGCATCCATCACGTCGATGGACTGGGTCTTGGACAGTTCCCACGGACGCGCCTGGAAGGCATAGGGCTTGGAGGTGAGCGCACCGACCGGGCACAGGTCGATGACATTGCCCTGAAGCTCCGACGTCATGGCCTGTTCGAGATAGGTGGTGATCTCCATATCCTCGCCGCGGCCCGTCGCGCCGAGCTCGGAAATGCCTGCAACTTCAGTGGTAAAGCGGACGCAGCGCGTGCAATGGATGCAGCGCGTCATGATCGTCTTGACGAGCGGTCCGATATATTTGTCTTCGACCGCGCGCTTGTTCTCGTGGAAGCGCGAGGAATCCACGCCATAGGCCATGGCCTGGTCCTGCAGATCGCACTCGCCGCCCTGATCGCAGATCGGGCAGTCGAGCGGATGGTTGATGAGCAGGAACTCCATGACGCCTTCGCGCGCCTTCTTCACCATTGGCGTCTTGGTGAAGATTTCCGGCGTCTCGCCATTGGGGCCGGGACGCAGGTCGCGCACGCCCATGGCGCAGGATGCGGCAGGCTTGGGCGGTCCGCCCTTCACTTCCACCAGGCACATGCGGCAGTTGCCGGCAACCGACAGGCGCTCATGGAAACAGAAGCGCGGCACTTCCGCGCCCGCTTCTTCAGCGGCCTGCAGCAGCGTGTAGTGATCGGGTACTTCGATCTCCGTGCCGTCGACTTTGAGTTTTGCCATTATCGCTGTCCGTTGCCTCTCGCCCTCACTAAGGGCTTGAACCTTTAACCTACTCCGCTGCCACCATCGCCGGTTCGGCGCGGTGTGCGTTGCGGGTGAATTCGTCGATGCGCCGCTCGATCTCGGGGCGGAAGTGGCGGATCAGACCCTGAATGGGCCATGCGGCCGCGTCGCCAAGCGCACAGATCGTGTGGCCTTCAACCTGCTTGGTCACGTCAAGCAGCATGTCGATTTCGTGCTTGTGGGCTTCGCCGCGCACGAGACGCTCCATGACGCGCCACATCCAGCCGGTGCCTTCGCGGCACGGCGTGCACTGGCCGCAGCTTTCGTGCTTGTAGAAGTAGGAGAGACGGGCGATCGCCTTCACGATGTCGGTGGACTTGTCCATCACAATCACCGCCGCGGTACCCAGACCCGACTTCAGCTCGCGCAGGCTGTCGAAATCCATCGGCGTGTCGATGATCTGCTCAGCAGGCACCAGCGGCACCGAAGAACCGCCCGGAATGACAGCAAGCAGATTGTCCCAGCCGCCGCGAATGCCACCGCAATGGCGCTCGATCAGCTCGCGGAACGGGATCGACATCTCTTCTTCCACCGTGCACGGATTTTCCACGTGACCGGAGATGCAGAAGAGCTTGGTGCCCTTGTTGTTTTCGCGCCCGAAGGAGGAGAACCACGAAGCGCCACGACGCAGGATGGTCGGTGCAACGGCGATGGACTCGACATTGTTGACCGTGGTCGGGCAGCCATAAAGGCCGACATTGGCCGGGAATGGCGGCTTGAGGCGGGGTTGGCCCTTCTTGCCTTCAAGGCTTTCCAGAAGTGCGGTTTCCTCACCGCAGATATAGGCGCCCGCACCGTGATGGACGAAGACGTCCATGTCCCAGCCGCATTTGTTGTTCCGGCCCAGAAGGCCCGCGTCATAGCATTCGTCGATGGCGCGCTGCAGAGCCTCGCGCTCGCGAATGAACTCGCCGCGGACATAGATATAGGCGGTGTGCGCACCCATCGCGAAACCGGCGATCAGGCAGCCTTCGATCAGCGTATGCGGATCGTGGCGCATGATGTCGCGGTCCTTGCAGGTGCCCGGCTCCGACTCGTCGGCATTGACGACGAGATAATGCGGACGCTCGCCCTGTTCCTTGGGCATGAAGGACCATTTGAGACCGGTCGGGAAGCCTGCGCCACCACGACCGCGAAGGCCGGAGGCCTTCATCTCGTTGATGATCCAGTCGCGGCCCTTGGCCACGATCTCATTGGTGCTGTCCCAATGGCCACGGGCCATGGCGCCCTTCAACGACTTGTCGAAGCGACCATAGATATTGGTGAAGATGCGGTCCTGATCCTGAAGCATCAAACTCTCCTCACCGCGGCTTCTTGCCGAAAACGCGGATATATTCGGCTTCGCCGCCACGGGCCAGCGCGTCTGCCTGCTTTACCCAGTTGTCGCGATCAATGCGACCCTTGAAGCGCAGATATCCATCGACCCAGTCGCGCTGATCCTGTGTCCAGGCAGCAATCTGAGCGAAGGTATAGATGCCGAGTTCGTTCAGGATGCCCTCGATCTTCGGGCCAACGCCGGAAATCATCTTGAGGTCATCCGGTTCAGCCGGACGGCGAATGCCTTCGGGCCGCCGCTCGTCATCAAGCGATGGCTTTGCGGTTTTGTTGGGAGCTGGCGATTCCGGACCCGGCTCGGGATCCTTCGCGGCCTTCGCCTTTTTCAGCTCAGGCGATTCCAGTTCCTTTTCCTCGCCTTCGACCCGATGATCATCGGAATGCTTGCGGGTCTTGACGGTCTTCTCGGTTTCCTCGGCAACGCGGTCGGCCTGTACCGGCTTTTCCTTCGGCGCGTCCGCGCTTGCAGCCTTCTCTACCGAATTGTCGCTCTTGACCGGCGACGGTGACTTGATTGCGGGATCGGTCTCGCGCGCATCCGTTTCGGGCTTTGCGGCCCGGGACGGCGGGACCTGGGTATCGGCTTCTGCAGCACTTGGCTCTTCGGCATTGGCAGAGCCCTGCCAGTGCTTGCGCTTCACCGCCTCTTCGTCGGTGAGCGAGGTGAGGCCGGAGGCCGGAGCGGAATAGGTGCGGTCGATCTGGGGACCAGGCGTGATCGTATCGCCCTTGTCCGCCTCGAAAGCCTCGATGATCTCGTCGAGACGCTCAACCGTCAGATCTTCATAGGTATCCTTGAAGATCATGACCATGGGAGCGTTCACACACGCGCCCTGACACTCCACCTCTTCCCAGGACAGGGTGCCCTCGGCGTTGGTGTGGAAGGGTTCGGGATGGATCTTCTTCTTGCAAAGATCGATGAGATCCCCTGCCCCGCGCAGCATGCAGGGCGTGGTTCCGCAGACCTGGATGTGAGCCTTCGTGCCGATGGGCTGAAGTTGGAACTGGGTGTAGAAGGTCGCGACCTCGAGCACGCGGATCAGCGGCATGTCGAGCATGTCTGCAACATGTTCAACGGCGGCACGCGTAACCCAGCCTTCCTGCTCCTGCGCAAGCATCAGAAGCGGGATAACAGCGGAATGCTGACGGCCTTCAGGATATTTCGCGATCCAGCCTTTCGCCTGTTCACCCATTTCTGGCGAAAAGGCGAAGGAAGCGGGCTGGACGGCTTCGTCTGCAAGACGGCGGACTGACATTAGCGGTCTACCTCACCAAACACGATGTCGAGGGAGCCGAGCACGGCGGATACGTCGGCGAGCAGGTGTCCGCGGCACATATAATCCATGGCCTGCAGGTGAGCATAGCCAGGTGCGCGGAACTTGCAGCGATAGGGTTTGTTGGTGCCGTCGGCGACGAGATAGACGCCGAACTCGCCCTTCGGCGCTTCAACGGCGGCGTAAACTTCACCGGCAGGCACGTGGAAGCCCTCTGTATAGAGCTTGAAGTGATGGATCAGCGCTTCCATCGAACGCTTCATGGCCGGGCGCTTGGGCGGAACGATCTTGCCATCGGTGTTGGAGACCGGCCCCGTACGCTCGGTGCCCAGAAGACGGTCGACGCACTGGCGCATGATCTTCGCCGACTGGCGCATCTCTTCCATGCGGATGAGATAGCGGTCGTAGCAGTCGCCATTCTTGCCGATCGGGATGTCGAATTCCATTTCGGAATAGCATTCATAGGGCTGGCTCTTGCGCAGATCCCATGCAGCGCCCGAACCGCGCACCATCACGCCGGAGAAACCGCGCGCCCATGCATCATCCAGGCTGATCACGCCGATATCGACGTTGCGCTGCTTGAAGATGCGGTTGTCGGTCAGCAGGTCGTCCAGATTGGAGACCGTCTGCAGGAACGGGTCGATCCAGTTGCCGATGTCCTCGACAAGCTGATCGGGCAGATCCTGGTGAACGCCGCCGGGACGGAAATAGGCCGAGTGCATGCGCGCACCCGATGCGCGCTCGTAGAACACCATCAGCTTCTCGCGCTCTTCAAAGCCCCAAAGCGGCGGCGTGAGCGCGCCCACATCCATGGCCTGGGTGGTGATGTTCAGAAGATGCGAAAGGATGCGGCCAATCTCGGAGTAAAGCACGCGGATCAACTGGCCGCGGATCGGCACCTCAATATCCAGAAGCCGCTCGATGCCCAGCGCATAGGCATGCTCCTGGTTCATCGGCGCCACGTAATCGAGGCGGTCGAGATAAGGCAGGCCCTGGAGATAGGTCTTGTACTCGATCAGCTTCTCAGTGCCGCGATGAAGCAGACCGATATGCGGATCGACACGCTCGACCACCTCACCGTCAAGCTCCAGCACAAGGCGCAGAACGCCGTGAGCCGCCGGATGCTGCGGACCGAAATTGATGTTGAAATTGCGGACGGATGTTTCAGGCATGACGGGCTCCAGCAACGGGGTTGCTGAGTTGGTGGTCGGTAGTCGGTAGTGAATAGTAGGTAGTAATCATCTTGTCGGTCCGTCTACTCACTACTTTGCTTCGCTTGTACCGCTCGGATCAGTGAACGCAGCATCTTTCCGATTTCCTCACAGCGACGCAAAAGTTCGGTTTCATTCTCAGTCGGGCAGACACCAACCCGACATGCGAGCAGAATCTGCGTTTCAAGCTCTTTCAGAGATCCCTGCGCCACTCGCAAGAACTGAACAAAGACCCCATTACTATCTCTTCCGAAGCCTTCGGCGATGTTCGAGGCTATGGACACGGAGGCACGACGCATCTGGCTTGTCAGACCGTAAATCTCGGAATTCGGGAAACTGTCGCTTGCCTTGTACACAGCTTCGGCCAACGCCATTGCTGCCTGCCAAACCTTCAAGTCCCGATAATTCCGGATGACATCTGCCACCCATACCTCCTGCCCTACCAACTACCTACTACCGACCACCTACTCCTTGGCTTTCTCATCCCCCGGCAACACATACTCCGTTCCCTCCCACGGAGAGAGGAAGTCGAAGTTGCGGAATTCCTGGCGCAGTTCCACCGGCTCGTAGACCACGCGCTTGGCTTCGCCGTCGTAGCGAACCTCGACATAGCCGGTCAGCGGGAAGTCCTTGCGAAGCGGGTAACCCTCGAAACCGTAGTCGGTCAGGATGCGGCGCAGGTCCGGGTGGCCGGTGAAGAGCACGCCATACATGTCGTAGACTTCGCGCTCGTACCAGTCGGCACCCGGGAAGACGTCGATGACGGAAGGCACGGGCGTGTCTTCATCGGTCGACAGCTTCACGCGGATACGCTGGTTCTGGCGCGGAGACAGGAGATGGTAGACCACCTCGAACCGCTTCTTGCGCGCCGGATAGTCGGCGCCGGAAATGTCGATGAAGGACACGAACTGGCACTGAACATCGCTTTTCAGGAAGTTCAGCACGTCGACGATGTCGCCGGCCTCGACGATCAGCGTCAGTTCGCCATAGGCCACCACCGCGTCCTGGATCTGTGCATCCAGCTTCTCGGTGATATAGGCCGCCAGGTCCTTTAGCGCTTCGCTCATGACTTCAAACCTCAGCGCTCGATCGTGCCGGTCCGGCGGATCTTCTTCTGCAGAAGAAGAATGCCGTAGAGCAGTGCTTCAGCGGTGGGCGGGCAGCCCGGCACATAGATATCCACCGGCACGATGCGGTCGCAGCCCCGCACAACCGAATAGGAGTAGTGGTAGTAGCCGCCGCCATTGGCGCAAGAACCCATGGAGATGACGTAACGCGGCTCGGGCATCTGGTCATAGACCTTGCGCAGAGCGGGCGCCATCTTGTTGGTCAGCGTGCCGGCGACGATCATCACGTCGGACTGGCGCGGCGAGGCGCGCGGCGCGATGCCGAAACGCTCGGCGTCATAGCGCGGCATGGAGACATGCATCATCTCCACGGCACAGCAGGCCAGACCGAAGGTCATCCACATCAGCGAGCCGGTACGTGCCCAGGTGATCAGCGCTTCCGAGGAGGTTACGATGAACCCCTTGTCGGAAAGCTCGTCATTGATGCCGGAGAAGAACGGGTCGTTCTCGCCAACCGGATTTCCTGTATTCGGGTCGACCAGACCGCGCGGCTGGGGCGCGATGAGGGTCTTGTCATTCAATCCCATTCCAGCGCTCCCTTCTTCCACTCATAGATAAAGCCGATGGTGAGAACACCAAGGAACACCATCATGGACCAGAAACCCATCCAACCCACTTCACCGAAGGAAACGGCCCAGGGGAAGAGAAAGGCGACTTCGAGATCGAAGATGATGAAGAGGATGGCCACCAGGTAGAAACGCACGTCGAACTTCATGCGCGCGTCGTCAAAGGCGTTGAAGCCACATTCATAGGCGGAAAGCTTCTCCGGATCCGGATTGCGATAGGCAACCAGGAACGGGGCAATCACAAGCACCAGACAGATGGCCAGCGCCACGCCCATGAAGATGATGATTGGTAGATATGAACTCAGTAGATCGTTCATTGTCCGACTTTCCGTTACCGGTTTTCAGCCCGGTTCCGTACTGGGGCTGTCGCGGATCTGTCGAAGCTGGAAATCGGCAGCGCGGCTCATGCCCATGTTGCAACGCGGCGAGGGTTAGCGCAGGCGCTTGAGCGACGCAAGTCTAACGTGGCAAAGTTTGGGCATAAGTGACTGATTGCGCCCTTTTCCACCGCGCTCCAGGCAAGTGTCAGCAGCCTGCGGCCTGCGGCTGGTCCTCGCGGGCATCTGCGCCTAGCATCGACAAAGGTCGGGGGAAAGCAGGCTTGATGCAAACACTTACCAATCTACAGGCGCGCCGCATCGCACTTCTGGCGCAGGGTTTCGGTGATCCTGAGCCAAAGGAGGTCGGGCGCGCGCAGCTCTTGAAGACACTCAGGCGAATCGGACTTTTCCAGATCGACTCGGTCAATGTCGCCGTGCGCGCGCATTACATGCCGCTCTATTCCAGGATGGGCGCCTACCGACAGGAGTTGCTGGAGCGCGTGAGCGGGCGCAGGCCGCGCGGCGCATTCGAATATTGGGCGCATGAAGCCTCGCTGTTGCCGGTCGAGGATCAGCCGCTGTTTCGGTGGAGGATGGAAAGGGCGCGCCGAGGGGTCGGGATCTATAGTGGCCTTGCGCGTTTCGGGCGGGAGAAGCAGGCGTTCATCCGCAGCGTTCTTGACCGCGTTGCAGATGATGGTCCCCTCACCTGTTCGGCCATCGAAGGGCACAAGGGACAAGCCGGTTGGTGGGAATGGTCTGACGCCAAGAGAGCGCTTGAATGGCTGTTCTGGGCCGGCCTCGTCACCACGCATTCGCGCGGCGCAAATTTCGAGCGCGTCTATGATTTGCCCGAGCGGGTGCTGCCCGAGCGGGTCCTGGATGCTCCCACACCTCACGAGGCCGATGCACAGCGCATGCTTGTCGCAAATGCTGCCCGAGCACTTGGCATTGCGACCCAGTCGGACCTGCGCGACTACTACCGGCTCGCACCGGCAGACGCCTATCCGCGAATCAACGAGCTGGTGGAAGACGGTGTGCTGGAGCCGGTAGCCGTAAGAGGCTGGCGCAACATCGCCTATCTGCACCGCGACGCGCGAAAGCCTCGTCCCGTGCGCGCCAGTGCGCTTCTCGCGCCGTTCGACCCGCTGATATGGGAACGAACGCGCGCCGAGCGGATCTTTGGCTTTCGCTACCGCATCGAGATCTACACGCCTGCCCACAAGCGACAGCACGGATATTATGTCTATCCGTTTCTGCTGGGTGAAAAGCTTGCTGCGCGCGTCGATTTGAAAGCGGATCGCAAGGCGGGGATGCTGCTGGTTCAAAACGCCACGCTTGAGGAAGCCCAGGCCAGCGGGGAAACTGCACATGCGCTCGCGGCACGTCTGTCGAACATGGCGTCATGGCTGGGACTAAATGGCGTGATCGTCCGCAGCGAGGGCTATTTCAGTGCCGATGTCACCCGGTCCCTCTCCCAGACATAGGAAACCGGGCACAACGAGGTGCCCGGTCATGAGAAATTTCGATTCGGATCAGGCGCTTATTCCGCCTTCTTCAACTGGCCTGGAGCGCAATCACGAGCGTGGTCGACATCGCCCATCTTCTGGGCCTGTCCCGGCGCAACCTCGCCAGCCGGGTTTTTTACCGCATCGTCGCAAACCGAAGCCGTGGTTTCGTCACTGATTTCACCGTCCAGATTGGCATCGGCATCGGCGGTCGTTTCGCCATCCGCGTTCAGATCTGCGTCACCCTCGGTAGCGACATCGGCATCGGCCTCTGCATCCACGTCCGCATCGGCATCAGCGTTCAGATCATCATCAGCAGAGGTGCCGGTGCCGCCTGCATCTGCGTCAGCCGTGGCATCGGTCGAGCCGTCTGCCGTAGCGCCAGTCGAGCCACCGGACGTGCCAGCGGTTGCGGTCCCGTCATTATTGACGGTTGAACCGCCAGTTGCCGAACCACCGGCTGCCATCTGCTGCATGACAAGCTGGGTTAGCTCTTGCGAGCCGGTCGTGGCGGTGCAGTTGGCATCACCGGTGGACAGCTGGGCCGACAGAACATTCACGTTCACATCACACACATTGGCTGCAACATTGACCGGCACCTGAACCGTCACAGGAATGTTGTTGTCTTCAACGTTGAGATCAACAGCGATGTCCTGCAGCACGTCCTGGATATTCACATTGACCAGACCTTCAAGCGAGGGCGTCGTCTGGGCGGTGGCAAGACCGGTGGAAAGGCCAAGGGCAGCGATCGAGAGAGCAAGGCGTTTCATGAGTACCTCCTTTTGAAACTGGCTCGTGCCCCGTCGAACATCCCCGTTCGGCAGAATGTTCCTGCAGTGGAATGACGATATTTTTAGCTGGGTAATGAAGCGTGCAGGAGGATGAGCAGCGGGAACCGATGAGGCACGTTTGCCGTTTGGCCGGCATGGCAGAAGATGATCCGCACAGCATCAACGACATATTGGATCGCCTTCACGAGACGGCGGAGGACGAGAAAAAGGTCAGCATCGGACAGATGATGGACGCCTTCGGGCATCGCTCATACGGGCCGTTTCTGATCGTGCCTCCCCTCATCGAGTTTTCGCCTCTCGGCGCAATTCCAGGGGTGCCCACCTTCCTGGCCTTCATCGTGTTCATGTTCGCAGTCCAGATACTCATTGGAAAGAAGCATTTCTGGCTGCCGGACTTCGTGCTCAAGCGCGAGATTTCTGCCGACAAGCTGGACAAGGGCACCAGAAAGGCGCGGTCGACCGCGAACTTTCTCGACCGTCATTTTCACGGGCGGATGCGCTGGCTGACGACCAAACCATTCATACGGGTGGCGGCGGCCATCACTATGTTGCTCACCCTGGCAGTTCCGCCCCTGGAACTCCTCCCCTTCGCAAGCACGGGCCCCATGCTCGCCATAGCCACACTCGGTCTGGCGCTTCTGGTACGCGACGGCATGCTGATGATTCTTGCTTCGCTCATCGCCATTGCAGCCGTGGGTGCAGGCCTCTGGTTCTTCGTCGGCGGCTGACGCCTCAGTGGAAGAAGAGATGTGGGCAAAACGAAAGAAGCCCCCGCAGGGGCTGTCTTTTCGAAAGCTGCTGACTTCTGAGAGAAAGCGGTAGCCACTTCACCGTGGTGGGAAGTGGCGCGAGTGACGGGGCTCGAACCCGCGACCTCCGGCGTGACAGGCCGGCACTCTAACCAACTGAGCTACACCCGCTTTTCGTTGGGCCGAAGCAGTGCGCCCCGGCGTTGTGGCGCTGAATTAGGGGGTATTCGTTCGACTGTCAAGCAGGTGAAACGCACTTTGCCGAATGATTTTTCAACAGGCCGAAAATCAACGCAAAATTCCACAATGGGGCTTGCGATAATTCACAGAACCGCCTAAACGGACGGCCTTGCCAACGCGCACTCGGCGCGGGGCCGCAAGGGCGATTAGCTCAGTTGGTAGAGCGCTTCGTTTACACCGAAGATGTCGGGAGTTCGAGTCTCTCATCGCCCACCATTCCCTGATTTGCATTCACCAATCGAATCCGCTGCTGCGAGCGGCAGGCTTTCCGCGCCGTTTTCATCTGCATGCAAATTGACCGCACATGCTGTTTTGCACATGCGGCCTGCTTCGCACGGTTTGATGGGCTGCGGCTGGCTCTAGTTGCCCCAACGCAGGGCGAGAATGTCCAGCTCGCGTGCCAATGAGACGAGACGCTCTTTCGTGCGTGCGCTCATCGGGCGCAGGGGATGGCGCACATGATCGGAGCCGATCACGCCGCCTTCCTTGAAGATGGTCTTGCAGGCGCGCAGACCGCATTGGCGATTCTCATGATTAATGAGCGGCAGACAGGCCTGCCAATGTTCTAGCGCTGCAGCCTTGTCGCCTGCCAGATAGCTGGTCACGATGGGCTTTATCTTGTCTGGGAACATACCCGAGGTCATCGTGCCGGTGCAGCCGGCATCCAGATCGGCCAGAAGCGTCACGGCTTCTTCACCATCGAAAGGCCCCACTACATGCTCACCGGCAGCCTCGATGAGGGCGGCCAACTTGTCGGCAGCGAAGGGGCATTCGATTTTGAAATAGCTGACCTGCTCGATCTCGCGTGCCATGCGTGCAAGCAGGGGGACCGGCAGGTTCACCCCGGAAATCGGTGCATCCTGCACCATGATGGGAATGGAAACGGCGTCGCTCACGGCACCGAAATGCTCCATGATGGCTTCGTCGTCAGCCTTGAGGCCCGTCCCGTGATAGGGCGGCATCATCATGAGCATCGAGGCGCCCTGTGCCTCGGCTTCGCGCGCACGCGCGACAGCGATATTGGTGGAGAAATGGCTCGTGGTCACGATGACCGGCACGCGACCGCCCACATGCTCCAGACTGAGGCGGGTCAGAACCGCCCTCTCCTCGTCCGAAAGCACGAATTGCTCGGAGTAGTTGGCCAAGATGCAGATCGCATCGGAGCCCTGGTCAATCATGCAGTCGAGAACCCGGCGCATGCCTTCTTCATCGACACGTCCATCATCATGAAAAGGTGTGGGCGCGACGGGAAGAATGCCGGTCAGTGGCGTTTGCATCAAAATGCCTTTCGGAAATTACCAGTGAAATGGTGCGACGGTCACGCGTTTGCCAAGGGTGAAGGCGTCTGCGACGTGGCGCATGGGTGCGAGATCGACTTCGATCGCACCGGTGGGGATGAGTTCGGCGAATCGCGCGTAAAGGCGCGGATATTCCGCATCACCGCCCGAAGCCTTCTCCTTGCCGTCGATGAGAAGGCGTGCGCCGCCCTCACGCAGCAGCATGGCGCCGCCATCCGTGTCGATCTCGATGTCCCAGAGAGGGCTTCCCTCTTCAAGCCAGTCGAACTCAGCGGTGATCGGGATATTTGTCGGCGCGCGGAAACGCAGGCTGGCCGCTATGGGTGTGTTCCGGTTCTCGGGGAATGACAATTCAGCGCTGGCCAGATGTATCGGGAAGGGCAGGATCTCGGTGAGTACTGACAGGCCATTGATCCCGGGATCGAACACACCCACGCCACCGGCCTCCCAGATCCATTCCTGACCGGGATGCCAATAGCGGACATCTTCCTTCCAATTGATTCTGATCGCGTCGATCCTGCGGCCGGCCAGCCATTCGCGCGCCGCATCGACCGCGGCCGCATGGCGGGAATGCCATGTGGCATAGAGGCTTACGTTCTTCGACCTGGCCAGTTCGACAAGATCATGAACCTCCGACAAAGTGGCACCAGGTGGTTTTTCCAGCATGACATGGCGACCGGCCTTGAGTGCCAGGCGCGCATCTGCGTAACGCGCCTGCGGTGGCGTGCACAGGGATATGCAGGTGATGCCCGGTTCGGCGTCAAGAAGCTCGGCAAGGGTCCGGTAGGCGCGGGTCCCCGAAATTTCCGCATTGCGACTGGCAGTGGCGGCGAGTTCGAAGGACTGGCTGCGCTCAATGGCCGGCACATGCTGGTCCCGTGCAATCTTGCCAACGCCGACAATCGCGACCTTGTGTGTCTTTGCAGCCATCACTCAGCCCCGCTTCTGCTTGTTGTAGACGTCGAAGATCACGGCAGCGAGCAGCACGAGGCCCTTGATGACCTGCTGATAGTCGATGCCGATGCCCATGATCGACATGCCGTTGTTCATCACACCCATGATGAAGGCACCGACGACCGCGCCGACGATCTTGCCAACGCCGCCGGACATGGAAGCGCCGCCGATAAAGACGGCTGCGATCACGTCGAGTTCGAGCGCGAAGCCGGCCTTGGGCGTCGCCGTGTTCAGCCGCGCCGCAAAGATGAGGCCCGCCAGCGCGGCGAGGAAGCCCATATTGACGAAAGTCAGGAAGGTCAGCCGCTCGGCGGGTATGCCTGAGAGTTTTGCAGCCTTCTTGTTGCCGCCAATGGCGTAGATTCGACGGCCCAGCGTGGAACGTTCGGTGATGAAGGCGTAGATGATGGTCAGGATGCCCATGGTGATGAGCACATTGGGCAGCCCGCGGAAGGTGGAGAGCTTGTAGATCAGGAACATGAATGCGCCGGCAATGATGACATTGCGCGCGATGAAGAAGCTCTTCGGTTCGTCCTCGATGCCATAGGCCTCATTGCGCTGACGCTTGCGCAGTCCAAGCCAGATGATGCAAGCCACCACAGCACCGCCGACCGCCATGGCAAAGCCGTTCATGCGCTTGTCGCCGGTAACAGTCTTGATGCCGTCGCCGATGAAGGGCAGGAAATCGGGTATGAAGCCCGTTGAGAGCGCCTGAAATTCACGTGGGAACGGGCCGACCGACTGGCCTTCGAGCAGCCAGAGCGAAAGGCCGCGAAAGACCAGCATGCCGGCAAGCGTGACGATGAAGGAGGGAATGCTCCAATAGGCGACCCAATAGCCCTGGGCTGCACCGATGAGCGTTCCCATCAGGAGGCAGGCGGGGATCGCGATCCACAGGGACACGTCCCATTGCACGATCATCACGGCGGCCAGCGCGCCTATGAACCCCATGACCGAACCGACCGACAGGTCGATGTGGCCACAGACGATGACGATCAGCATGCCGAGCGCCATGATGATGATGTAGCTGTTCTGCAGGAACAGATTGGTGATGTTGACCGGGCGCAGCAATGTTCCGTCGGTCACGATCTGGAAGAAGACCATGATCGCGATCAGGGCGAAAAGCAGCCCGTATTCGCGGATATGTGAAGTCAGATAGCTGCCCCAGCTACGGGTGGCGGTTGCATTCGCGGTCACTGTCTCGGACATCGCGTCATTCTCCCTAATGCGTGACGATGAGCGACATGATCCGCTCCTGGCTTGCTTCATCGGCGGAAAGCTCGCCGACGAACGCGCCCTCGTTCATCACGTAGATGCGGTCACACATGCCCAGAAGTTCAGGCATTTCAGAGCTGATCATCACGACCCCTCGCCCTTCGGCAGCCAGTTCATTGATCAGCGTGTAGATTTCATATTTCGCGCCGACATCGATGCCGCGCGTCGGCTCGTCGAGAATCAGCACTTCAGGATTGGCGAAAAGCCACTTGGACAGGACGACCTTCTGCTGGTTGCCACCCGACAGATTGCCGACCTTCTGGAAGACGTGCGGCGTGCGGATATTCATCGCCTTGCGGTATTTTTCCGCCACACTCACTTCTTCCTCGGGCTGGATGACGCCGTTGCGTGCCACAGCGGGAAGATTGGCAAGCGTGGTGTTGCGCACGATCTCGTCATCGAGAACCAGACCGAGGCCCTTGCGGTCCTCGGTGACATAGGCGAGGCCTGCATCAATGGCGCGTCCGACGGTCGACACATCGACGGGTTCACCCTTGACGCGCACGGTGCCCGTGTGGTTGCGGCCATAGCTGCGCCCAAACAGGCTCATTGCAAGCTCGGTGCGCCCTGCCCCCATCAGGCCTGCTATTCCGACCACCTCGCCGGCATCGACATGGAAGCTGACATCGCGGACGGCCTGGCGCTCGGCATGTTCGGGATGCGTCACGGTCCAGTTGTCGACTTCGAGCAGGCGCTCATCGCGGGGGCGGCGCGTGCGTGCGGGATAGCGGTTTTCCAGGCTGCGCCCGACCATGTCGCGCACGATGATCTCCTCGGAGAGATCACGCCCTCGCGCATCATGGGTCGCAACCGTCGCGCCGTCTCGAATGACTGTGACCGTGTCGGCAACGCGACGGACCTCGTTGAGCTTGTGGCTGATGATGATCGAGGTGACGCCCTGCGCCTTCAATTCGAGAATGAGATCCAGCAGTGTCTGGCTGTCCGATTCCGACAAGGCAGCCGTCGGTTCGTCCAGGATGAGAAGACGCACATCCTTGGACAAGGCCTTGGCGATTTCGACGAGCTGCTGTTTGCCGACACCCAGATCGTCCACCAGTGTCTGTGGCGGTTCGCTCAAGCCCACTTTCTTCAACAGGCCTTCGGTGCGGCGGTAGGTTTCCTGCCAGCTGATAACACCGTTGGTTGCGCATTCATTCCCCAGAAACAGATTCTCGGCAATGGACAGCAACGGAACCAGAGCAAGCTCCTGATGGATGATGATGATGCCGGCCTTTTCGCTGTCATTCACCCCGTGAAAGCGGCAGACGTCACCGTCGAAGATGATCTCGCCCTCATATTCCCCGTGAGGATAGACACCGGACAGCACTTTCATCAGCGTCGACTTGCCGGCACCGTTTTCGCCGACCAGCGCGTGGATTTCGCCCTCCTCAACGGACAGCGAGACATTGTCGAGCGCACGAACGCCTGGAAAGGTTTTCGTGATCGACCGCATTTCTAGCAGTACGGACATGGGTGTTGTTCTTTCCGGCGAACCCGGGCAGAGCCGCCGGCTCCGCCCGTGTTGCGCTGTTCACGCCTACTCGATTTCGGATTTCTCGTAGTAACCGGAGCCAACCAGGATCTCTTCCCAATTGCTCTTGTCCACGGAAACCGGCTCGAGAAGATAGGAGGGAACAACCTTCACGCCGTTGTCGTAGGTCTCGGTATCGTTGATTTCAGGCTCACCGCCCGCGAGCAACGCCTCAACCATTCCAACCGTGACACGGGCCAGTTCTCGGGTGTCCTTGAACACGGTCGAATACTGTTCGTCAGCCAGGATCGACTTTACGGACTGCACTTCCGCATCCTGACCGGTCACGATCGGCATCTGCGTGTCGCCGGAACCGTAGCCCACGCCCTTCAGCGAGGAGAGGATACCGATGGAAAGACCATCATAGGGCGAAAGCACGCCATGAACGGTGTCATCGGTGTAGTGAGCGGAAAGAAGATTATCCATGCGCGCCTGAGCGACCGCACCGTCCCAACGCAACGTGCCGACAGTATCCATGCCCATCTGGCCGGACTTGATCTCGATCTTGCCCTCGTCGATCAGCGGCTGAAGAACCGACATCGCACCATCATAGAAGAAGTATGCGTTGTTATCGTCCGGTGAGCCGCCGAAAAGTTCGACATTCCAGGGCGATACATCCGGGAAGCGTTCTTCGAGACCTTTGACAAGCGATGTCGCCTGCTGAACGCCGACCTTGAAGTTGTCGAAGGTCGCGTAATAGCTGACATCGCCGGAATCACGGATCAGGCGGTCATAGGCGATCACCGGAATGTCGAGAGCAGCGGCATTGGCGAGCGCATTCGACAAAGTGGTGCCATCGATGGCCGCAATCACGAGAGCATCAACCTCCTTGGTGATCATGTTCTCGATCTGGGCGAGCTGATTGGGGATATCGTCTTCGGCATATTGGAGATCGGTTTCGTAACCGGCTTCCTCGAACTGCTTGACCATGGACTCACCGTCCGAGATCCAGCGAGCAGAGGACTTTGTCGGCATGGCGATGCCGATCGTACCCTTGTCCTGCGCCAGAGCGGATGGCGCACCAAGGCACGCCACCATGACCAGGGCCGTGAGCCCTGCGGTGAACTTTTTCATAATTTCCTCCCTGCGGCGAAAGCGAGCCGCGACCAGTACCCTGTGTCTCTACGACACAAGACAATCTATGCGCACAGCCACTTATCGTTCAAATAATATCTTGTAGGGTTCTCATATCAATTTTGATATGGTCTTTGACATGCAGCATCTCGCCTCTCGCCTCAGCCTCAAACATCTGCGTCTCGTTACTGCCATTGCCGAGACACGCCAGCTGTCACTTGCCGCCGATGCATTGGCGATCACGCAGCCAGCTGCATCGCGCAGCCTGAGCGAGCTCGAGACCCTGGTCGGCCGCCCTTTGTTCGACAGGCATCCCAAGGGCATGGAACCCACCCCTGCTGGCGAGATCCTGATCAGGAACGCGAAGATCTGCCTCGGTCAGATGGCCGCGGCCACAGCCGAACTGGAGGCATTGCATGGAGGTCTGGCCGGCACCGTGCGGGTGGGCGCCGTCACCGGTCCGGCCGTTCGCTTCGTGGTCCCTGCACTGCAAAAGCTGAAGGCAGAAGCGCAGCGGACCGAAGTTTCAGTCAATGTGGCGCCAAGTTCGGAACTCGTGGATAGTCTCTTGCGCGGCGACTACGATCTGGTGCTGGCACGCGTGCCGCCCTATGTCGATGCGCGCCGTCTGGATGTGCGTCGTGGGCGCGTGGAGGTCGTGCGGTATCTGACCCGCACCGGACATCCGCTGCAGAGCCGTCCGCGCGTCACCTATATCGATCTCGCCAATCTGACCTGGATCATACAGGCGCGAGGCATGCCGATCCGTGAAGGTGTCGAACAGGCCTTCATCAACCGCGGCCTGCCCGTGCCGAAAGACAGCATCGATACCGCGTCCCTGCTGGTGGCGCTCAGCTATCTGAGAGAATCCGACGCGGTGGCAGCCATGACGGAGGAAGTCGCTGAACTGGTGGCAAAAACGGGCAATGGCGAAATCCGCGAACTTCCCTTCAAGGAAACGCTCATCCTCACGCCCTACCAGCTCATCATGCGAAAGGGGGTCCCGCTCAGCCCGATATGCAGCCGCTTCCGGGACCTTCTGATCGCAGAGCTTTCGCCCAGGGGATAGGCGAAAGCCCTCAATTCGCAGCTTCGGATCAGGCCACCTTGCCACGGATGGGGTAATCGTTCTTTGCGATGAAATCGAGCCCGCTCAGCAGATCATCCAGCATCGGCCGGGCGAAAGGCACCGTCTGATAATAAAGTGCGTAGATCGTGTCGTCGGGATAGAGTACGGCGATGCCCGGTTCGCTGAACAGATCAGGCTCCGCATCCTTTTCCTTCCGTGAGAGATACAGACCCCAATTCAGCGCATCCTCGCGGCTCATCTCGTAGCCGATACGCAAATTGCCAATATTCCAGTCCTGGCGCTGCCTGCGCGCACGTTCTTCGCTGTCCATGGAGATGGCAGCAACTTCTATGCCCTGTTTCCTGAACTCCTCCACACGCTCATTCAGCTCTTCAAGCTGATCCTTGCACTTGGGACAGTGCACACCCCGATAGAAGAAGAGCAGCTTGAAGTTTTTCGGCTCCATCTGAGCAATGGAAAACGGGTGATCGGCGTTCAGCGATTTCACGTCCAGCGCGGGTGCCGTGCTGCCAGGCAGAATTGGCTTGTTCATGTTCAAACTCCTTGGGAAACGTTGTGCCGGTAAACCGACAGGCAGCGAGAGCGTTCCTGCACGACAGATCACGTTTGTTTGAGCATTCACTCAAATAGCGGGGAACGGTTCACTTCTGTTGATGGTCAAAAAACTGAAACAGTTGTGACATGGAACTGTAACAGGACAAGCCTAACTCCCAAGCCGCGAGATTACTCAGCGCAACCCCTTTGGGAGACATTTGATGAAAACGAAGCTTTTCTTGTCGGTCGGTGCCGTTCTTGGCGCCCTCACCGCTCCGGCTCATGCCGAAACCGAAATCACCTGGTGGCACGGCATGGGCGGTGCGCTCGGCGAGACCGTGAACAAGATCGCCGCCGACTTCAACGAAAGCCAGGACGAGTACAAGATCACGCCTGTCTTCAAGGGTACCTATGAAGAGACTCTGACGGCTGCCATTGCTGCTTTCCGTGCCGGCGAACAGCCGAACATCGTTCAGGTCTTCGATGCCGGTGCTGCTACCGTGATCGGCGCCAAGGGTGCGGTCGTGCCGGTTGAGGACCTCCTCAACGAGAACGGTGTCGAGTTCAACATTGAAGACTACATCGCCGGCGTTCGCTACTTCTATGCCGATTCCGACGGCAAGATGATCGGCATGCCGTTCAACTCCTCGACCCCGATCCTCTATTACAATGTAGAGGCGATGGAAAAGGCCGGCGTCACGCCGCCCAAGACCTGGGAAGAGTTCGAGAACGTTACCGCTCCTGCCCTGAAGGAAGCCGGTTACACGCCGCTGACCCAGTCGCACATGCCGTGGATCTTCACGGAGAACTTCTTCTCCCGTCACAACCTGCCATTCGCCACCGAGAACAACGGCTATGACAGCGTCAATGTGTCGATCAATGCCGATGCGCCTGAACTGAAGGCGCACTTCGAGAGCTTCAAGAACTGGATCGACAATGATCTGGCCGCTTTCTACGGCGCTGCATGGGACGACAATGCCAAGCCTTTCGAGGCTGGTGAAGTTGCCATGTGGCTCGGCTCGTCCGGCTCCTTCGGCGGCCTTGTCCAGAAAGCAGACTTCGACTTCTCCGCCACCTACCTGCCCTATTGGGAGAAGGTGACGAAAGAGCCGACGCAGACCTTTATCGGCGGTGCCGCTCTCTTTGCGATGTCGGGCCACTCGGATGAAGAGAACAAGGCTGCTGCCGAGTTCTTCCGCTACCTGACCTCGCCTGAGGTTCAGTATATGTGGCACCGCGAGACCGGCTATGTGCCGATCACGGAAGCTGCTTACGAACTCGCCAAGGAAGACGGCCACTACGAGAAGTTCCCGGCTGCCGAAATCGGTATCCAGCAGCTTCAGCTGCCTGCCGGTGACAACACCAAGGGCTATCGCATGGGCTTCTACGTCCAGATCCGTGACGTGATGAACCGCGAATACACGCGCTACCTGAACGGCGAAACCTCGCTCGATGACGCTTTCGCGACCATCAAGAAGGAAGCCGATGCGCTTCTCGAGCGCTTTGCGCAGACGCAGGGCGGTCAGGGCTAACGCCGCCACTCATCTGAGACAGGCGGCCATCCGGTCGCCTGTCTTGCCGCATCGGGCGGCATGTTCTTCCACATTCCAGATGCGAGTTGATCCGTGAAGCGCTCACAGTTTTCGCACAAATCGCTGCCGATCCTGCTGCTTGTGCCGCAGCTCATTATCATCGGCGTGTTCTTCTACTGGCCGGCCTGGCGCGCGCTCCACTCATCCTTCTATCTCGAAGATCCGTTCGGGTTCGGCTCGCAATTTGTCGGCATGGCCAATTACACGCGGCTGTTCACATCGGCCGAATATATGAAGGTCGCCCGCTTCACGCTCTTTTTCACGGCGCTTGTCACCTTCCTTGCGCTCGCCATTTCACTGTTGCTTGCAGTCAAGGCTGACAAGGTCATCCGTGGCGCGAAGACATATCGCACGCTACTGATGTGGGTTTACGCCGTGGCACCGCCGGTTGCGGGCCTGGTTGGCGTGATGCTGTTTGACCAGAATATCGGCATCATCACCGAGTTCTTCGCCTTTCTCGGCTACGACTACCGGCTGGGTGTCAGCTATGCCGATACCGCGCTGGCCATGATCGTCGTGTCCGTCTGGATCCAGATCCCCGTCAATTTCATCTTCTTCCTGTCAGGACTGCAATCCATTCCGCGCCATGTGCGTGAAGCGGCGATGATCGACAATCCTTCAGGCTTCCGCCGCTTCTGGGAAGTCACCTTCCCGCTGCTTGCGCCAACGACGTTCTTTCTCGTCGTCATCAACATCACCTATTCGCTGTTCGACACATTCGGCGTCATCGACACGCTGGTGAAGAACAACCCCGCCTCCAATCCGATGACGCTTGTCTACAAGGTCTTTGTCGATGGCTTTCGCGGCAATGATATTGGCGGATCCTCGGCACAGTCTGTGGTGCTGATGGTGCTTGTGCTTGCCCTGACAATCTTCCAGTTCCGCCTGCTCGAGCGGCGGATTCACTACGCTTGAGGAGGTCGTGATGGCCGTTGCAGACAGTTATCTCTCCGTCTCACAGACCGCTGAACCGGCACGCCAAAAGCGGCGCAGCGTGAAGCTATCAACCATTGCAGACCATGCGATCCTGATTGCCGGTGCGCTTTTCATGCTGGTGCCGGTCTATCTGGCGCTAACCACCGCCAGTCATGATGCCGTACATATCCAGCGCGAGGGGCTATCCTTCGGCTTCGGTGACGATCTGGTGAAGAATTTCGATGCAGCGCTATTCGCCGAAGGCGGCTTTACCGGTGCCATTACCGGCACGACGATGCTGATGAATTCATTCATTCTGGGCGTGGGTTTCGCCGTCGGCAAGATCGTGCTGTCGATGATCGCAGCCTATGCGATCGTCTATTTCCGCCTGCGCTTTGCGACATTCGCCTTCTGGGCCATCTTCACGACGATCCTCCTGCCGCTGGAGGTACGTATCGTTCCCTCATATGAGGTCATCCAGGGGATCGGCCTGACCAACACCTATACGGGCCTGATCGTGCCACTTCTGGCTTCTGCGACCGGCACCTTCTTTTTCCGTCAGTTCTTCCTTTCGGTGCCCGACGAACTGGTTGAGGCCGCGCGGATCGATGGCGCGGGACCGGTGAAGTTCTTCATCGACATTCTCGTGCCGCTGTCGCGCACCATGATCGCGGCCATCTTCATCATCATGTTTGTCTATGGCTGGAACCAGTATCTCTGGCCGACCCTCATCACCACTGAAGAAGGCCTGTTCACGCTGGTGCGTGGCATCCGGCAGATCATCCAGGCCATGGCCGAAGGCTCACAGATCCCGGAATACGGACGCATGATGGCGCTTGCGATCATCGCAATGCTGCCGCCGGTGGCCATCGTCATCCTGTTCCAGAGCTGGTTCGTAAAGGGCCTTGTCGAGTCCGAGAAATAAGAAAGCACCGACCAATGGCGAAAGTCAGCGTAAGCAATCTCTCCAAGACCTATGGCAAGGGTACCCAGGCGGTCAAACCCTGCAGCTTCCACATCAATGACGGCGAGTTCGTCGTTCTCGTCGGCCCGTCGGGTTGCGGAAAATCCACGCTATTGCGCATGATTGCGGGACTGGAGGATATCACCAGCGGGGAGCTTCGCATCGGTGACCGCGTGGTCAATGACCTTGATCCCGCCGAGCGCGACATCGCGATGGTGTTCCAGAACTATGCGCTCTATCCGCATATGACTGTTGCCAGAAACATCGCCTATGGCTTGAAAAATCGCGGTACACCAGCGCCTGTGATCGAACAGAAGGTGCGCGAGGCCGCGGAGATCCTCAATCTCACCGAATATCTTGATCGCAAGCCGGGGCAGCTTTCAGGCGGTCAGCGTCAGCGTGTTGCCATGGGACGTGCCATCGTGCGCGATCCGGCCCTCTTCCTTTTCGACGAGCCTCTTTCAAATCTGGATGCCAAGCTGCGCAACCAGATGCGCATCGAAATCCGCAAGCTACAGCGCCGGCTTGGCGTGACCTCCATCTATGTTACCCACGACCAGGTGGAAGCCATGACCATGGCCGACCGCATCTTCGTGCTGAATGACGGGCGCATCGAGCAGGTCGGCACTCCGGCCGAAATCTATCACAGGCCCGCATCCACATTCGTGGCAAGCTTCATGGGTGCGCCGCCGATGAACCTGCTGCCGGGCGACTATAATGGCAATGGCTCGGTGCGCCTTGATGATCAGACCGCGATCAAGATCGGACAGCCCGCCAATCACAAGGGCGCGGTTAAGCTCGGGATACGTCCGGAAGATATCACGATCGCCTCACCCAATGATGGCATACCCTTCCAGATCGACGTGGTGGAGGAGCTTGGCGCGAACCGCCTACTTCATGGCAGTCTGGCCGGCCATCCCTTCACCGTCAGCGTGGGCAAGGAATCGGCTGCAGCACCGGGCGTCGCCGGCCTGCGCATCGATCCCGCTGCCATTCATCTGTTCCATGCGGAAGAAGGACGGCGGTTATGACACCGGTTGTTGGCAAACTGCCCGACGTGACGGCGGCACAAAGGCGACGCATCTTCGACGCGCCGCGGACCCCCGAAGCGCATCGCGCGCTTTTGGCAGAAGTGGATGCGATGAATGTCCTGCAGAGCGGTGGTGCAGGCACCCTCGCCTTTCTGCCGACCAGCTTCACCGTGGCAGCCTGGAATGTCGAGCGCTGCCTCTTCCCCGAGCGCAGTGCGGCCCACCTGCTGTCTTTCAAGCCGCAGCTCGTGCTCCTGTCGGAGATGGACAACGGCATGGCCCGCACCGGCCAGCGCGACACGACCGCGGCCATGGCAGAGGCGCTTGGCATGTATTTTGTCTATGGCGTCGAGTTCCATGAACTTGATCTGGGCGGTGAAACGGAGCGCAGATATTGCGAGGATGATTTCAACGCCCATGGCTGGCATGGCAATGCCATTCTCTCCGCAGTGCCTTTCGAGCGGGTCGAACTGATCAGGCTCGACGATTGCGGCCACTGGTTCTGCAGCGACAAGGCAGATCCGAAACAACCGCGGGTCGGCGGGCGCATGGCGGTGGCTGCGGTGGTTCCCACTGAAGCTGGGTCGATCTGCGTAGTCTCAACACATCTGGAGAGCAATGCGGATGCAGCCTATCGACATCAGCAGTTTGAGCAATTGCTCAACGCGCTGGATGACTTTGCACCCGACATGCCGGTCCTTATCGGGGGCGACCTGAACACCGGCAATCACCTCCCACCCGACTATGACTGGCGCAAGGAGACGCTTTTTGCGATGGCGCAAGCGCGCGGCTATGACTGGGGTCTTACGCCCGAAGGCATCACGACGCGCGCAAGCCTCATCAGTCCGCATGAGAACCGCAAGATGAAGCTCGACTGGTTCGCGGCTCGCGGTTTGGGTGGCAGGCCCAACAATCTGCTGCCATCGCTTGATACGGACGGCACACCGCTGTCGGACCATAAATGTGTGATGGCAGATGTGGTTGTCGGGGAAACTATCTCGAAAGAAAAAGAAGCGGCCGAACTGGCAGGCGCAAAAGAATAGCAGCGCAGGTTTCACCACGCACCAGGCGTAACCGCATCTGGAATAGAAAAAGCCGGGCGTTCTGCCCGGCTTTTCCATTTGAAGGCTTTGTGCCTGCGATCAGTTGATCGCGTCCTTCAGACCCTTGCCGGCCGAGAACTTCGGCACGTTGCGAGCCGGAATGTCGACCTCTGCACCGGTCTGCGGGTTACGGCCCTTGGAGGCTTCACGACGCGACATGGAGAAGTTGCCAAAACCGACAAGTCGAACGTCTCCGCCCTTCTTGAGCTCATTGGTGATGACCTGGAAAACCGCATCGACTGCAGACTGGGCGTCACCCTTGGAAAGGTTCGCTTCTTCTGCGACGGCGGATACGAGTTCGTTCTTGTTCATAAAACTATAAACCCCTTCCTGATTACGACCGACGTTAAGACTCGCCGGTGAGGTGGGCAGTCTATTTAGAACGCATGCTGCAACCAAGCGAGAAATGCGCTCGAAACACCGCGAATCCCATGTTTTCCGCCGCTTTCAGCACAAAAGCCGGCCCTTTCGGACCGGCTTTCGTGAATTTTGGTTTGACGAGGCCTCAATGGGCGATTGTCGTGCCACCTGATTCTTCGGCAACATCCACCTTGGAAGCCTCGGCGACCGGCTCCACCCAGTCTTTCAGCGGCTCCAGCTTGCGCGTGAGCGCATGCTCAAGAACCTCGCCGACGCGGCTTACCGGTATGATCTCCAGACCGCTTTTCACATTCTCGGGGATGTCCGCCAGATCCTTGGCGTTCTCCTGGGGAATGAGCACGGTCTTCAGACCACCGCGAAGCGCTGCAAGCAGCTTCTCCTTCAGACCGCCAATCGGCAGGACACGGCCGCGCAGGGTGATCTCACCCGTCATGGCAATGTCCTTGCGCACCGGAATGCCCGTCATGATGGACACGATCGAGGTGGCCATGGCCACACCGGCGGACGGACCGTCCTTCGGCGTTGCACCTTCAGGCACGTGGACGTGGATGTCCTTGCGCTCGAAGACCGGCGGCTCGATGCCGAAATCTACGGCACGGGAGCGGACATAGGATGCCGCAGCCGAGATCGATTCCTTCATCACGTCGCGTAGATTGCCGGTGACGGTCATCTTGCCCTTGCCAGGCATCATGACGCCCTCGATGGTGAGCAGTTCACCACCGACTTCAGTCCAGGCAAGACCGGTGACGACACCAACCTGATCCTCGCCTTCAGCCTCGCCGAAGCGATAGCGCTGGACGCCCAGATAGTCGGCAATGTTTTCTGCCGTCACATCCACGCTGTCCTTTTCGGTGCGCAGAATCTCGGTCACGGCCTTGCGCGCCAGCTTCATCAGCTCACGCTCGAGGTTACGCACACCGGCCTCACGCGTATAGGTGCGGATGACCGTCTGCAGAGCCTCGTCGCTGACGGAGAATTCGCCGTCGCGCAGGCCATGCTCACGGATCGCCTTGGGCAGAAGATGGCGCTTGGCGATCTCCACCTTCTCGTCCTCGGTATAACCGGCAATACGGATGATCTCCATACGGTCCATCAGGGCCGGCGGGATGTTCAGCGTATTGGCGGTCGTCACGAACATCACGTTCGAGAGGTCATATTCGACCTCCAGATAGTGGTCCATGAAGGTCGAGTTCTGCTCGGGATCCAGAACCTCAAGCAGTGCCGAAGACGGATCGCCGCGGAAATCCATGCCCATCTTGTCGATCTCGTCGAGCAGGAAGAGCGGGTTGGACTTCTTCGCCTTCTTCATCGACTGGATAACCTTGCCGGGCATCGAGCCAATATAGGTGCGGCGGTGACCGCGGATCTCTGCCTCGTCACGTACGCCACCAAGCGCCATGCGAACATATTCGCGGCCGGTGGCCTTGGCGATGGACTTGGCGAGCGAGGTCTTGCCGACGCCGGGAGGGCCGACGAGGCACAGGATCGGGCCTTTCAGCTTCTTCTGACGCGCCTGAACGGCGAGATACTCGACGATGCGTTCCTTGACCTTTTCCAGACCGAAATGATCGTCATCAAGCACGTCTTCGGCCTTGTGAAGGTCGTGATTGACCTTGCTCGCCTTCTTCCACGGGATGGAAAGCAGCCAGTCGAGATAGTTGCGCACCACGGTTGCTTCCGCCGACATGGGCGACATGGTGGCGAGCTTCTTGAACTCGGCCTCGGCCTTTTCGCGCGCTTCCTTGGAAAGCTTGGTTTTCTTGATGCGGTCTTCGAGTTCGGCGGTCTCGTTGCGACCGTCCTCGCCCTCGCCAAGCTCCTTCTGAATGGCCTTCATCTGCTCATTCAGATAATATTCGCGCTGGGTCTTCTCCATCTGGCGCTTAACGCGCGAGCGGATGCGCTTTTCGACCTGAAGCACGGAGATCTCGGCTTCCATGAATCCCATGGCCTTTTCCAGACGCTCACGAATGGAGCGGGTGGCCAGCATCTCCTGCTTTTCCGGGATCTTGATCGCCAGATGCGAGGCAACGGTGTCGGCCAGCTTCGAGTAGTCCTCGATCTGGCTCGTCGCGCTGATCACTTCGGGCGAAATCTTCTTGTTGAGCTTCACATAGTTTTCGAAGTCGGCAACCACCGAACGCGCGAGCGCCTCGATCTCTACCTCATCGTCTTCGGGATCAGGCAGAAGCTCGGCATAGGCTTCATGAAAGTCGCTACGCTCGGTAAATTTGGTGATGCGCGCGCGTGAAGCACCCTCAACGAGCACCTTCACGGTGCCATCGGGAAGCTTGAGCAGCTGCAGCACATTGGCCAGCGTGCCAATGTCATAGATGCCGCTGGCATCCGGATCGTCATCAGCGGCGTTCATCTGGGTTGCAAGCAGGACCTGCTTTTCAGCCCCCATCACCTCTTCCAGCGCCTTGATCGACTTGTCGCGCCCCACGAAGAGCGGCACGATCATGTGCGGAAACACCACGATGTCGCGCAAGGGCAATACGGGGAAGAGAGTGTCACTGCCGATATTCGGAGTTTCTGTCATTGTTCTGCCTTTTCAAACCACGACCTCCCATGAGGCAAGCCGCGGACATTTTCAGACGAAGGAGCGCCCCGCTCCGACAAGGCTCGCATTCGCGACACCGGTCCTTTGACCCGGGGCACCCGCTCACTCCCCTAGTTGGAGAGTGCGGGCGCGCATATCAAGGTCTTGACGCCGGCCATTACATGCAGCCCATGCCCATCCGGCCTTCAAGGTAGACCCGCAAGGCCGTGGATTAAAGAACTGAAACGCGGTTACCGGGAAACAACGGTGCAAAAACGTGAAAAGGGCGGGAAGAAAGCGGTTTCACCCGCTGTCAGACCCGCCCTTGCAATGTCACGAAGCCTGATCAGGCGCTGACGCTGTCCTTTTCCTTCTCGCGCTCTGCGTAAATGTAGAGCGGACGGGCATTGCCAGCCACGACCTCATCGGAGATCACAACTTCCTGAACGCCCTCGAGAGCGGGAAGCTCGAACATGGTGTCCAGCAGGATCGCTTCCATTATGGAACGCAGACCACGAGCACCCGTCTTGCGCTCGATTGCCTTGCGGGCGATCTCACGCAGCGCGTTTTCGTGGAAGGTCAGTTCCACATTCTCCATCTCGAAGAGGCGTTGATACTGCTTCACCAGCGCGTTCTTCGGTTCGGAGAGGATCTGCACCAGGGCATCCTCGTCGAGATCCTCAAGCGTTGCCAGCACCGGCAGACGACCAACAAATTCGGGAATAAGACCGAACTTCAGGAGATCTTCCGGCTCGACCTGCTTCAGAAGCTCGCCGGTGCGGCGGTCTTCGGGCGAATCCACCGTTGCGGCAAAACCGATGGAGGTCTTGCGGCCGCGATCGGAAATGATGCGGTCGAGACCGGCAAAGGCACCGCCCGAGATGAAGAGGATGGAGGACGTATCCACCTGCAGGAATTCCTGCTGGGGATGCTTGCGTCCGCCCTGCGGGGGAACGGAAGCAACCGTGCCTTCCATGATCTTCAGAAGCGCCTGCTGCACGCCCTCGCCCGACACGTCACGCGTGATGGAGGGATTGTCCGACTTGCGGGAGATCTTGTCGATCTCGTCGATATAGACGATGCCGCGCTGGGCGCGTTCGACATTGTAGTCTGCCGCCTGCAGCAGCTTCAGAATGATGTTCTCGACATCCTCGCCCACATAACCGGCCTCGGTCAGCGTTGTCGCATCGGCCATGGTGAAGGGCACATCGATGATGCGCGCCAGCGTCTGGGCCAGGAGCGTCTTGCCGCAACCGGTCGGACCGATCAGCAGGATGTTCGACTTGGCAAGTTCCACATCGGGATTCTTGCCCGCATGGGCCAGGCGCTTGTAGTGGTTGTGAACAGCCACGGAAAGCACGCGCTTGGCATGAGGCTGACCGATGACATAGTCATCGAGAACCTCGAGAATTTCCTGAGGCGTTGGCACGCCCTCACGGGACTTCACCATGGAGGATTTGTTTTCCTCGCGGATGATATCCATGCACAGTTCGACGCATTCATCGCAGATGAACACGGTCGGGCCAGCAATGAGCTTGCGTACTTCGTGCTGGCTCTTGCCGCAGAACGAGCAGTACAGCGTGTTCTTGGAATCACCGCCGCTGTTATTGATCTTGCTCATTTCTCACGTCCTTTCAGTACCACCGGCAACCCCCAGAGATGGACAGTCCTGCCGGAAGAGGGAAGAGCAGAAGCCTTAAAAGGCAAGGCTGCACTTCGCCCAAATCCCGTTTTCCGAACGAAACACAAATCGGAAAGCGCGGCAACAGATCAATCTCCACATCAGATTGGAGATCGAAAATCAACATAGGCTTAACGTAGGTCGCCCCGTCCCCTCAGGGAACAGCAAAATGTGACGGAAATCGCACAGTATCCGCGATTTCCCGTCCTTGCCTGCGCTTTCTACACAGTTGCCCGAAGTCGGCTCAGCTTTCAGCCGGCGTTTCCAGCGCTTCGCGAGAGGAAATGACCTGGTCGATGAGGCCAAATTCCTTTGATTCGTCCGCAGTCATGAAATGGTCGCGGTCGAGCGTCTTTTCAATGGTCTCGTAGTCCTGACCGGTGTGCTTGACATAGACCTCGTTGAGGCGACGCTTCAGCTTGATGATGTCCTGGGCGTGGCGCTCGATGTCGGAGGCCTGACCGGAGAAGCCACCGGAAGGCTGATGCACCATGATGCGGGCATTGGGCGTTGCAAAGCGCATGTCCTTGTGACCGGCGCAGAGCAGAAGCGAGCCCATGGAAGCCGCCTGGCCGATGCAAAGCGTCGAAACGGCAGGCTTGATGAATTGCATCGTGTCGTAGATCGCCATGCCGCTCGTCACCACGCCACCGGGCGAATTGATGTAGAGCGCGATCTCCTTCTTCGGATTCTCGGCCTCGAGGAAGAGAAGCTGGGCGCAGACAAGCGTCGCCATGCTGTCTTCGATCGGCCCGGTGATGAAGATGATGCGCTCCTTCAGGAGGCGGGAGAAAATGTCGTAGGCACGCTCGCCGCGGTTGGTCTGCTCGACCACCATCGGCACAAGGTTCATCGCGGTCTCGACTGGATTGGACATGGAAAGCCTTTCGGTTTTTCGGGCTAAAGAGCTGCCGAGCCTAAAGGCGGCAGATTCGGCTATCATTCACACAATAAATAGGATGCAGCCTTGCGCTTGTGCAAGGCCCGTACGCTTGAGGCGGGAACGGTTGAGCCACTGTCGCCAATGCGCGTTAGAAAATGGTTGACGCAAGACGCCCCTCGCCTGCCGCAAAGAGCGTCTTGCAAAATGCTCAGGCGTCAGGTCCGACGCGCACGACAAGCTTGCCGAAATTCTCACCCTTGAGCATGCCGTTGAGAGCCTGCGGGGCCTTCTCCAGACCTTCGACCATGTCCTCGCGATACTTGATCTTGCCGTCCTTCAGCCAGGCCTGCATGACCTTCTGGAATTCGGGGAATTTGTGGCCAAAAGTGTCGAAGATGATGAAGCCCTGCACGCGCAGCTTCTGGGTCAGGATCGTGCCGAGGATCAGCGGAGAGCGGTCCGGGCCTTCGGGCAGCGAGGTCGCATTATACTGCGCGACCAGACCGCAGACCGGAATGCGGCCATGCGGGTTCATGAGCGGGAGAACCGCGTCGAAGACGGCACCGCCCACATTCTCGAAATAGACATCGATGCCGTCAGGGCATGCTTCCTTGAGTGCTTCCTTCAGATCACCCTCACGGCGATCGATACAGGCATCGAAACCCAGCTCCTCGGTCGCATAGCGACATTTCTCCTCGCCACCTGCGATACCCACAACGCGGCAGCCTTTAAGCTTTGCGATCTGGCCGACCGTCGCGCCGACCGGACCGGTTGCGGCTGCCACCACCACCGTCTCGCCTTCCCTCGGCTCGCCGATGAACTCGAGCCCCGCCCAGGCCGTGAATCCGGGCATGCCGAGTATGCCAAGCGCCCAAGAGGGGTTGGGCGTGTCCGAGCCCAGATTGATGACGCCCTCGCCATTGGTGATGCTGTAATCCTGCCAGCCGCCTTGGGACAGCACCCAGTCGCCCTCGTTGAAGCGCTTGTTCTTCGAGGTCACGACGCGCGAGACGGTGCCACCAACCATGGTGTCGCCGATCTCGACGGGATTGGCATAGGATTTCGCGGCACTCATGCGGCCGCGCATATAGGGATCGAGCGAAAGGTAAACGGTGCGCAGCAGCACCTCGCCATCACCGGGCTGAGGGATCGACGCGTCTTCCAGCCGCAGCGTGTTATCGTTCGGCTCGCCCTTGGGGCGCTCGTTAAGGACGATACGGCGGTTCTTGTCGGTGGTCTGCATAAAATCTCTTCCGCTGAAAATGAAGTTGAGACATCCCAACTATGCACTCCGCGCGGGATTTGAAGGGCCGGTGCGAAGAACCCGGTTCAAAAAAATTCAAGCCGGCCCCCGTTGCAGGACCGGCTTGAGCAGATTGGCGGAGCTGGAACGCTTATCCGGCCTTGGCCAGCGCCTGTTCCAGATCGGCAATGATGTCGTCGGCGTTCTCGATGCCAATGGAAAGACGGATCACGTCATTTCCCGCACCTGCAGCTTCGCGCTGTTCCTCGGTGAGCTGGCGGTGGGTGGTGGATGCCGGGTGGATAACGAGCGACTTGGTGTCGCCGATATTGGCCAGGTGGGAGAAGAGCTCGACACCTTCGACGAATTTCACGCCGGCCTCGAAGCCGCCCTTAAGACCGAAGGTGAAGACCGCACCTGCGCCCTTGGGCGAGTATTTCTTCATGAGGTCGTGGTTCGGATCATCCTCCAGGCCGGGGTAGGACACCCAGGCAACGCTTGGCTGATCCTTCAGCCACTTGGCGACCTTCAGCGCGTTGTCGCAATGACGCTGCATGCGCAGCGGCAGCGTCTCGATGCCGGTCAAGAGCATGAAGGCATTGAAGGGCGAGATCGCCGGGCCGAAGTCACGCAGGCCAAGAACGCGGGCTGCAATGGCGAAGGCGAAATTCCCGAAAGTCTCATGCAATTTCACGCCACCATATTCCGGACGCGGTTCGGAAAGCATGGGATAGTTGCCGGATTTCGACCAGTCGAAAGTGCCGCCATCGACCAGAATACCGCCCATGGAATTGCCGTGGCCGCCCATGAATTTGGTAAGCGAATGTACCACGATATCGGCGCCGTGCTCGATCGGGCGCACGAGATAGGGCGAAGCCATGGTGTTGTCGACGATCAGCGGCAGGCCGTGCTTCTTCGCCACGGCGGAAATCGCATCGATATCCACAAAAGTGCCGCCGGGATTGGCCAAGCTTTCGACGAAGATCGCGCGGGTACGCTCGTCGATCTGGCTTTCGAAGCTCGACATGTCCTGCGGGTCGGCCCAGCGCACCTGCCAGTCGAAATTCTTGAAGGCATGGCCGAACTGGTTGATCGAACCACCGTAAAGGCGCTTGGCGGCGATGAAATTATCACCCGACTGCATCAGATTGTGGAAGACAAGAAGCTGTGCGCCGTGGCCGGAGGCGGTTGCCAGGGCCGCCGTGCCGCCCTCAAGGGCTGCGACACGCTCTTCCAGAACCGCCTGGGTCGGATTCATGATGCGGGTGTAGATATTGCCGAAAGCCTTCAGCCCGAAGAGCGAAGCCGCGTGTTCCACATCGTCGAATACATAGGAGCTTGTCTGGTAGATAGGCGTCGCGCGAGCGCCGGTGGTGGGATCAGGTGCCGCACCTGCATGAACGGCGAGAGTTTCAAAACCGGGCGTGCGGTCACTCATGATACATCCTCCTTGGGAACAATTCGCGGCCATCAATACAGAGGCCGCGGGCACAGGCAAAGAAGATTTGTCCAATTTCCGGTGGCCCGGCGAAACAACCTTGCTCGCCGGAACTGCGACAAGCGGCTAGCGCTGGCGGAGGCCGAAGCTCTGGAAGCCCTTGCGCAGCAACGGCTTCTTCGACGAAATGACGCGGCTGTTGATGCCATTCCAGCCGATCTCGCCCGAAAGCCGCGCATATTCGATCTTCGGGCAACGATCCATCACCACCTGAATGCCGGCCTCTTCCAGCCGTGCAGCCGAAGCATCGTCACGCACGGACAATTGCATCCAGACGACTTTCGGCAGCGGATCGAGTGCGAGCACTTCCTCGGCGATACCGGGAACGGCACTCGAGGCGCGGAAGATGTCGATCATGTCGATCGGCTCGGGAATGTCGGCAAGGCTGGCAAAGGTCGGCGCACCCGCGATTTCGCCGCCTGCATGTCCCGGATTGACGGGAAAAACCGTGTAGCCCTTGTCGATCATGTATTTGGTGACAAAGAAACTCGGCCGCACATCCTTGGGCGAAGCACCGACAACCGCGATCGACCTCACGCTTCGCAGGATCGAACCGATATAGCTGTCGGAATAGTTATCGTGGTTCATAAGGCTTCTACTCGCCTTTCCATTCGGGCTTGCGCTTCTCGAGGAAAGCGCCGATGCCCTCTTCCGCGTCGCGGGCCAGCATGTTTTCGACCATCACGCGGGCGGTGTATTCATAAGCCTCGCCCAAGCCCATCTCCGCCTGCTCGTAGAATGCTTCCTTCCCGATCTTGAGTGTCAATGGTGATTTGGAAGCAATGGTCTGCGCGAATTTCATCGCAGTTTGATTCACCTCGTCGGGCGCGACGACACGGTTGACGAGACCGAAGGCCCGGGCGGTCTCAGCGTCGATCATCTCGCCGGTGAGCAGCATTTCCATGGCCTGTTTTCGCGAGACATTGCGGGAGAGCGCGACCATGGGCGTGGAGCAGAACAGGCCGATATTGACGCCTGGCGTGGCAAAGCGCGCGCCGGTTCCCGCCACCGCCAGATCGCAGGAGGCGACCAACTGGCAACCGGCTGCCGTCGCGACACCGCCAACTGCGGCAATGACTGGCTTGGGATGGCGCACGATGGTCTGCATGAGCTTCGAACAAAGGCCCATGGTGCGCGCGAAGAATTCGCGACCGCGATCCTCATCCGCGCGATGCGCAGTCATCTCCTTCAGGTCGTGACCGGCACAAAAGACCTTGCCTTCATGCGTTATGATGATGGCACGCACCGCGTCGTTGCCGCGCGCCCTTTCCAAGGCACCGAGCAGAGCTTCCATCATGGCGATCGAGAGCGCATTGGCGGGTGGATTTTTGAGGGTGAGGATGAGTGTGGCATCCTCCTGCCGCGCCTCGACAAGGCTGATGGCTTTACCTGATAGGGTTTCGGCAAGCTGGGCCATTGGCTTCTCCTCCTCCAAAGCTCGCGCGAAGGCTAGCACGGCCCGCACACCGGTTTACAGGGCGAGCAATGCTCTTTTCTTGGCACAGCCGCAGTGCCAGAATTGAGCGAGCGCGAGTGGAGGAGACAGCGGATGGATCAGAAGGTCAGGCAAGGCGGTTCATTGACGCCGGTGATGAATGCCGAGGAGGTCAATGCCTATCTCAGCGAGGTCTATCCGCAGCTCAACGAACAATCCGAATATCGCGCCGTGGATGTGTGGCCTGGCGGCTGTCTGGTGCGGCTGGAGGCTTCGGAAAAGCATCTGCGCCCGGGCGGCACGGTCTCCGGCCCTTCCCTTTTCACCCTTGCCGATATTGGCGGTTATGTCTGCGCGCTCTCGCATATCGGGCGCAAGGCGCTGACGGTGACCACCAATCTCAACATCAATTTCATGCGGAAAGCGCCAGCAGGTGACATTGATGGCCGATGCTCGATCCTGAAGCTGGGGCGCAGCCTGATGGTGTTCGATGTGGCCATTTCCGTTTCGGGACGCGATGACCTGGTGGCCCACGCAACCGGCACTTACGCGATTCCGCCTCAAAAATAGTGTGGTATTATTTTACCTCTTTTCTAGTTGGTTGTTTTTGTTGATTGTTTTTGATGCCGGGTCGTTTTTCGTGAATTGACTTGCTCGCTCCCGCTCTCTATAAGCCGCGCAGACTTCGGGTCCTGCATCTGGGGTTCATTCGAGGGCCCTTGGGTCATCGGTTGAAGCAACAAGAAACGCTCGAGCCACAAGGTTCGGGTCCAAGAGATTGGAAAACATCATGAAAACCTTCTCGCAGAAGCCTGCGGAGGTGGAGAAGAAGTGGGTGCTGATCGACGCGGAAGGTCTCGTCGTCGGTCGTCTCGCCTCCATCGTCGCCAACCGCCTGCGCGGCAAGCACAAGCCTACCTTCACGCCTCACGTCGACGACGGTGACAATGTCATTATCATCAATGCCGACAAGGTCGTGCTGACGGGCCGCAAATACGACAACAAGAAGTATTACTGGCACACCGGTCATCCCGGCGGCATCAAGGAGCGCACGGCGCGCGACATTCTCGAAGGCCGCTTCCCGGAGCGCGTTGTCGAGAAGGCCATCGAGCGCATGATCCCGCGCGGCCCGCTTGGCCGTCGTCAGATGAAGAATCTGCGCGTTTACGCAGGTGCCGATCATCCGCACACCGCACAGCAGCCCGAGAAGCTCGACGTGGCTTCGCTGAGCAAGAAGAATGTAAGGGTCAAGGTCTATGGCTGAAATCAACTCGCTCCAGGATCTGGGGGCAGCAACGCAGGCAGCCCAGACCGAAACTGAATCCGCACCGGTGCATGTCCAGAAGCTCGACGCTCAGGGCCGCGCCTATGCCACCGGCAAGCGCAAGAACGCAATTGCTCGCGTTTGGGTGAAGCCGGGCTCCGGCAAGATCACCGTGAACGGCAAGGAATTTGCTGCCTATTTCGCACGTCCGGTTCTGCAGATGATCCTGCAGCAGCCGATCGTTGCAGCCAACCGCAACGGCCAGTACGACATCGTCGCCACCGTTGTCGGCGGCGGTCTTTCCGGTCAGGCCGGTGCCGTTCGTCACGGCATCTCCAAGGCCCTCACCTATTACGAGCCGGAGCTTCGCCCGGTCCTGAAGAAGGGTGGCTTCCTGACCCGCGACAGCCGTGTGGTCGAGCGTAAGAAGTACGGCCGCGCCAAGGCACGTCGTTCCTTCCAGTTCTCCAAGCGCTAAGCGTTGCGGAAAACTCTGCAGTTTCGAGAAAGCGGGCCTTCGGGTCCGCTTTTTTTGTTTGCGGTCTGGCCCGGATCATTCAGCGGGAGAGGAAGACCTTGCACCAGCCGCGCCGCTGATCCGGCTTCCCCAGCGCATGACCAGCTTGCGACCGGGATTTTCCACCACATGGAAGAGCACGGCGGACGCAATGATGGTTGCGGGTATGGCAAGGGCTGCCATGAACCACTCGACGCCCGGATAGGGCGGAAGGTAGCCGATGACGAGCTTGACCAGGAAATGAATGATGTAGACGTGGATGAGATAGACCGAATATGACCAGTCGCCGAGACGGCGAAGCCATTCCACATTCCTGCTGAATGCTCCCAATGCGCCGGCCACGATCATTGCAGCCGGCAGCCCCCACAACAGAGAGCGCCAGTCGGGAGCGACTGGTGCAGATTGCAACACGATCCATGCGATACCGGCCAGAAGCAGAGGCAGGGCGATAACCACAGACAGTGGCCTGCGCTTGAATGCCAGGTGATAGACGAGGATGCCGAGTGCAAATTCCAGGATGATCGGGTCGAGATAAAAGCGGGCAAGCAGGGCACCGCTGTCCACCGCCAGTCCGAGCCCGACCAACAATGTCAGCATCCCGATCACGCTGAAGAGCGTTCGGTCCTCGAAAAAGCGCAGTGAAATCAACACCAGGAGATAGAAAAACATCTCGTAGTTGAGCGTCCAACCCAGAATGAGGATCGGCGCGTTGCGCCCTCCCCCACTGTCAAAGGGCAGAAAGAAAAGGGAAGTGACCAGGTGCAGCGGGTCGGCGGTCGTGCTGTTGAGGAGATGAGGGGCAACCAGCGCAACCGCGAACAGCAGCAGGGTCAGCAGATAATAGAGCGGAGCAATGCGAGCGATGCGACGGAGCATGAAGCGATCTGCGGGATCGGGACGCTCGGCTGCAACCATCGCCATGATGAAGCCACTCAAGACGAAAAAGATGTCGACGCCCACCGCACCCTTGGAAAATGAGATTGCAGCTCTCGTCTCGTCCTGTAGTGCCAGCGCGAGATGATAGAAGACAACGAGAAATGCTGCGCCGGCACGCAGATACTGCACCGCGTGGATCGTGGGTGTCTCGCCCACGCCTGGATTAACCGGTGGATTACTGTTGGGCTTCAAAGGACTCTACTTCCACTGCATTCTGTGCCTAATCTGGCGCGTTTGGGGGCCGGCTGTGTTGCACACCGGCCGCGACACAAGCAAAACAGTCTACGCGCCAAATCCCTAACGATTGGCTTTAATGCATCTGCATGGCATTCGGCCTGCTGGAACAATGTAACGGAGCGCGGATCATGCCCTCGCAGTCCATCGACAACGCCTTCACAGCTCGCAATCTGACTGGTGCAGCGAGCGACCCGACCTATGCGGGCGCGCTTTCCTTCATGCGTCGCAAATTTTCCAAGACGCTTAAAGACGCTGAAGCCGTAGTGTGGGGGCTGCCGTTTGATTCCGCCGTCTCCAACCGCCCCGGCTCGCGCTTCGGTCCGCAGGCCATTCGCCGCGCATCGGCCATCTTCGACAATGACCCGCAATATCCGTTTCATCGGGATCTTTTCGAGGATCTTGCGGTGATCGACTATGGCGACTGCCTCTTCGATTACGGTTATCCGCAGCGCGCGCATGGACAAATCCGGCGCGAGGCGGACAAGATTTTGCGTTCCGGTGCCTTCCTCCTTTCGCTGGGAGGAGATCATTCCGTCACCTGGCCGCTTTTGCAGGCGCACAAGGAAAAGCACGGCAAGCTGGCGCTGATCCAGTTCGACGCTCATCAGGACACCTGGCCCGATGACGGCAAGCGCGTGGATCATGGCTCATTCGTGTTGCGTGCGGTTCGCGAGGATGTGATCGACGCCGACCGCTCCATCCAGATCGGCATCCGTACCCATGCGCCGGAAGATTGCGGCATCCGCATCATCCACGGCTATGACGTGGAAGAGATGCGTGCGCAGGAAATCGCCGACCAGATCATCGCCCATTTGGGCGACGTGCCAGCCTATGTCACCTTCGATATCGACTGCCTTGATCCCGCCTATGCTCCGGGCACGGGAACGCCGGTCGCTGGCGGGCCCTCTTCGGCAAAGATCCTGTCGGTCCTGCGCAAGCTTGGGGCGGTGAACATGGTTGGCGCTGATATCGTGGAAGTGGCACCGGCCTATGACCATTCGGATATCACGGCGATTGCGGGCGCATCCGTTGCTCAGCACTATCTCGGCCTTCTTGCGGAAAAGAAGGCTCGATAACGTCTTCGCGAACCGATTCAGCACCTTGATGGATTGATTCCGCTTTGCGCTTCATCCATCTGATTTCAGACTCTTTTCTTTGGCTTGAGACATGACTGCAAAAATCTTCATCGACGGCGAACACGGCACCACCGGACTTCAGATCCGCTCGCGGCTCGAAGGACGCAAGGATATCGAGATCATTTCGGTGCCGGTGGAGCGCCGCAAGGACAAGGATGCGCGCGCGGAATATCTGGACAAGGCGGACATCGCGATCCTGTGCCTGCCCGATGATGCCGCGCGTGAGAGCGTTTCGCTCATCCCTAATGACACGACCCGCGTGATCGATGCCTCGACCGCCCATCGCGTTGCCGATGGCTGGACCTATGGCTTTGCGGAGATGGACGAGGAACAGGCCAAGGCCATTGCTGCAGCACGCTTCGTCGCCAATCCCGGTTGCTGGCCGCAGGGACCGATCGCGATGCTTCGCCCGCTCCTGAAGGCCGGGCTCCTGCCCAATGATTTCCCCGTCACGATCAATGGCGTCACCGGCTACTCCGGCGGCGGGCGTCAGATGATGGAGGACTATGAGGCAAAGGGAGATGCCGCACCGCGCTACCTGCCCTATGGCCTGACGCTCAATCACAAGCATCTGCCCGAGATCAGGACCTATACGGGCCTGGATCACGACGTGATCATGCAGCCGGTGATCGGCAATTTCGCGCAAGGCATGCTGACGGCGATCCCGCTACAGCTCGGCCAGCTCGACAATGCGCCAACGGGCAAGGACATCCATGCAGCGCTCGAGGCGCATTATACCCGGCTGGAAAACAGTGTCGTTGAGGTCGCACCTCTCGAAGAGCTGGAGCGCTCACCTGCCCTTGACCCGCAGTCGCTCAACGACACGAACCATATGCGCATCCATGTCTTTGCCAATGACGCGCGCAAACAGGCGGTTCTGATCGCCGTCTACGACAACCTCGGAAAGGGTGCCTCGGGTGCTGCCGTTCAGAACATGGACCTGATGCTTGGCCGTATAGGCTGAGCCGTCAGGACCGTGTCACGACCGCGTGCTCGGGCGGATATGCGCCCTTGCATGCACGCCAATGGGCAGCGGCGAAGCCGAGCACGACCAGCGCCATGCCCTGATGCACCAGTGCCCAGCCGAGCGGCACGACCATCACCAGCGTGACGATGCCGACAAGGGCCTGCGCGACCACCAGCAGCGCCAGAACCATCGCGCGGCGGGCATGGGTGGAGCCCGCTTCGGCAGACCAGGCCTGATAGACATGGATCAGTGCCAGAGCCAGCACTGTATAGGCGCCGATGCGGTGGATGAACTGCACCGTCTTCGGGTTCTCGAACAGATTGATCCAGAAAGGTGACTGGACGAACAGACCGCCCGGCACCATCGCACCATCCATCAGCGGCCAGGTGTTGTAGGTGAAACCCGCATCCAGCCCTGCCACGAGCCCGCCGAGATAGATCTGGACGAGTACGGCCACGATCATCCAGCCTGCGAATTTGCGCGTGCCATCGCCGGACGTGCCACCTGAATGCGGTGCAAGCCCGCGCGCGATCACCATCGCCACGAGGAATATCAGGCAGGCGATGGTGAGGTGCGTTGCGAGCCGATACTGGCTGACATCGACACGGTCCACCAGTCCGGAAGCCACCATCCACCAGCCAACTGCGCCCTGTAGCCCGCCGAGTGCCAGAAGCCCCACGAGCTTCGGCTTGAGGTGATTTTCCAATCGCCCCGTCAGCCAGAAGAATGCCAGCGGCAGCGCGAAGACGAAGCCCACGCCGCGCGCCAGGAAGCGATGCGCCCATTCCCACCAGAAGATGGTCTTGAACTCGTCCAGGCTCATGCCCTTGTTGATCTGCTGGTATTCGGGAATCTGGCGGTATTTTTCGAACTCTTCCTGCCATTCCGCACCGCTCAGCGGCGGAATTACGCCGTGAATCGGCTTCCATTCGGTGATCGACAGGCCGGAGTCGGTCAAGCGGGTTGCGCCGCCGACGACAACCAGCGCGAAGATCATGACGAGGACCACATAGAGCCACGACCTGACAAGAAACCGGTTCCTTTCGGCCTTCATCACTTCTTCGGCTGGTCCTGAAGTCATTTCCATGCTTGCCATGACGTGCGCTCGTCCCCTGCTTGCCTGCCGGTTTATTGAACCAGTGGCCTTACGTACGCAAGGTTACAGGTAGCGTGACATGCAGTCGCGGTTGCGAATGGTTCAAATTCATATCATAGGAACCTCACCGCAAGAGTAGAAAGGGTCCGGCACCTTGCCCGTAAGGCTGAAGAAATTCATTGGCATGATCGCGCTGATCGCGCTCGTTGTACTCTACGCACTGATCTCGACGGCATTCGCGGTCGCCGTTCTCGCCGACAAGAGCGCCTGGACGCATCTGGCTTTCTACCTGGTCAGTGGCCTCATGTGGATCTTGCCGGCCATGTGGATCATCAAGTGGATGGAGACTTCCAAACGTCGCGAGAGCGAATAGGAAGGCTTGTTCATTTTTCGCTGCTATGATCGCCCGCACAATCGTGGTCGGGGGCATTGGTGATGGCGGGAGCCGGTTCTGGCAAGAACAGGTCGAAGCAAGGTACAGCGAAGGAACGTCGCCTTGGCGTGACGCTTCATCCCGCCGATCAGGAGGGGCTGAACCTTTACCGCGCGGCTGCATCGGAGCTGACCTATGCGCCGCCACAATCTCCGGAATGGACCGAAAGCTTTCTTGCAGGCGAGGACCGCGAAGGTGTGATCGCCATCTTTCGCGATGGCGGCGAACCTGTCTCTGCGGTTGCACTCGAGATCATTCGCGGTCATGGGGTTGCAACTGCGCGCTTTCCTGGCGGCAGCCATGCCAATGGCAATTTTGTGCCGTGTCACCGCGAACTTGGCGGCAATGGCGTGCTTCTGACCATGCTCGAGGCGGCGCTGAGCGAGCATTCCGTGCGCATCGACATGCTTTCGCTCGAACGCCAGCGGGAGACATTGTGCGGTGTGCGCAATCCGTTTCTGACACCTGATGCCACTGCCAGTGCCGATGTCGCGCTTGCGATCGATCTTACCGGCGGGATCGACCAGGTTCTGTCCGGCAGCACAGGCAAGCGCAAGCGCAAGAAGCATCGCTCACAGCGGCGCAAGCTTGAGGCAGCAGGCGGATATCGCCGTCTCACAGCCAAAAACGAACAGCAAGTAGAGCGTCTGCTTGCCGCGTTCTTCCAGATGAAGGCCGAGCGGTTTCGCAACCTTGGCATCCGCAACGTGTTTGAGGAGGCGCGGGTTCAGGAAGCATTCGTGCACCTCTTCAAGCAGGGACTTGGCAGCACACCCCCGGCTTTTCAGCTCGATGCACTGGAAGTCGATGGCAGGCTGCGCGCAGTGACTGGCTCGAGCCGGATCGACTCCAGCATCATCTGCGAGTTTTCCAGCTTCCTTGAAGATGAGCTGGTGCATGCCAGCCCGGGCGACTTTCTATTTCACGAGAACATCCTGACCGCCTGCGAGGAAGGGCTGGCCCTCTACGATTTCAGCGTCGGTGACGAGTTCTACAAGCGGCAGTGGTGCGATGTGGAACGACGCTATCGCGATCTCTTTATCGGCCTGACGGGCAAGGGCAAGGCGCTCGCGCGCAGCAAGCAGGTGTCAGCCGGGCTGAAACGCCGCTTGAAATCCAGCCCCGCAGCCATGCGCACATTCAAGAAACTTCGCAGCCTTGCAGGCAACTGACCGTGCTTCAAGCCACCGTGCGTCCAGGTGGCACCGTTTCCGGCTCATGGCCGACAGGTGAAACGAGAACCGGGCTGCCAAAGCCTTCTTCCTTCAAGGCCTCTGCCGTCTCTTCGATTGCTTCGTCTTCCGGATCGATCAGGCTGACGAATATCTGCGTGTTATCATCGGCAAGACGTTCGATGCCAGCGGCGTCGGTCACACCGCATTCGACCAGCACGATCTCATAGGCCGTCGTCAGCGAATTCATGATCAGGGGCAGGCGGTCGATGCCTGAAAGTGCGCGCGCAGGGTCAGCCGTCCCGATCGGGATGACGTGGCAGTCGGAGTATAGATCGGCGTGGATGATGTCGGCGAACTGCGCTTCCGCTGCCAGAATATTCGTGATGCCGGCATAGGAACTTGTTTCGAGCATGGGCCGCGAGGCAGCACCTGTTGATGTCAGGTCGAGCAACAGAACGCGCAGGCCGGTATCGGCGATCTCGCGTGCGACCAGAACCGCGGCGGCGGCAGCCTCGTCACCTTCCGGCGAAATGAAGAGCGCGCGCGTGACGCCGTTTGCGACAAGGCGGTCGGCAGCCTTCTCGATATCAAGCGCGGTCAGCCCGGCCGGTGTGGTCGGAACCTGTGCGGCCGGCTCCATGTCGAGTGGGCGCGGCGCAGGTGGCAGTTCTGGCGAGGCTGCAGCCGGTTTTGCCGTACCTGTCTTGGCAGACGCCGCTGACGGTGCTTCCGTCTCGCCATGCGCATAGGCTGGACGCATGGCGCGTCCGCTGAAGAGTTCGCGCAACAGAAGAACAATCGCACCAACGAGCAGTGCCGCAACAAAGGCTGCGATGGTCAGCGGCAAAACCTTCGGGAAATAAGCTTCCTGCGGAACAATCGCGCGGGAGAAGATGCGCGCGTCGACAGGCAGAAGATCGCGGTCGCGACGTGCGGAGGCTTCGCGGTAGCGGGTCAGATAGGATTCGAGCAGTTCGCGCTGGGCTGCAGCCTCGCGCTCCAAAGCGCGGAGTTCCACCTGCTCCTCATCCGCGCGCGCGCTCTCGGCCTTCAGGCGGTTCACTTCCGCCGTCAGATCTTCCTCGCGCTGGCGCGCTGTTTCAGCCCGCGTTTCAAGGCCGGTGATGATCTTGCGGATTTCGGAACCGATCTGGGCGTCGAGGTCGGAAAGCTGCGACTGCAGCGCACGAATGCGAGGGTGGTTGCCCAGGAGCGTGGTCGAAAGATCGGCAATCTGCGCCTGCAGATCGACCTGCCTTTCACGAAGGCGCTCGACCAGCCCGGACTCCAGCACATCTGGCAGCGTGTCGAGCGAACCACCACCATTTAGCGCGCGGCGCGCGGCCTGAGCATCGGCTTCGGCAGCGGCACGAGCAGCGCGCGCACGCGACAATTCGCTGGAGATTTCGGAAAGCTGCTGGGTGGCGAGCACAGTGTTGTTCTGTCCGATCAGGAGATCGGATTCGGCGCGATAGCGGGCGACACGTTCTTCGACCTCGCGGACGCGCTCGCGCAGATCGGCAATCTCCGGCTCAAGCCATTCGGTTGCATCCGCATTGGACTGCTGGCGCGCATCGCGCTGGTTTTCGAGATAGGCGTCGGCAATGGCATTGGGAATTGCCGCAGCCAGACGCGGATCTTCGGAAGAAAAGCTGATGACGATAACGCGGGCATTCTCGACACGGTAGATTTCGAGCTTCTCACGGAAGCTGGCAAGCACCGCCTCTTCCGGCGTGACTGCAATCGGATCGGCCTTCATTCCGATAATGGTGAGGAACTGCTCGACGAAGGACGGTTCGGATGTGTCGAACTCGTCGAGGCTTGCAAGGTCGAAGTCCCGGGCTACCTTTGTGAGGATGGGCGCGGAGGCCATGATCTCGGCCTGGCTCGCAATCGCTTCGGCATCAAGCGCTGCAGGGACAGCGGCTTCCTCGCCTTGAGGACGCGTAAAGACTGTCTCACGCTGTTCGATGAGGACACGGGTCTCGGCGCGGAATTTCGGCGTTGCAGCGGCTGCAAGCAGGAAGACAAGTGCAGCAGAGATGAGGGCAAAGAGCAACATGCCCAGCCAATGGCGACGCAGGCTGCCAAACAGCCGTCCCAGATCGACATCAACGTCGTTCGCTGCAGCACGATCGCTGTTCATTTTCTCACCTACTCCGCACAATGTGACGAAGATGGTAAAACAGCGTGGTAACCATGGGGTTAACCCCCCTTCCCGCCTCGTTCCGTGTCCTTTCGGCTTTCATGCTTAACGCGCCATTAACCCTGATAGGCCAATAACTCTTCAGTCATTCCTGGGCAGGCTGCCCGAAAAGAGATCTTGCGTTTCGTTATGAGATATCTGACCGCGCCTTTTTCGCTCCTGCTCGTGCTTGCATTGCTTGCCGGCTGCACTGGATACCGTCCGGCACCTCCGGCTTTCCATGAAGCGCTCTACCAGCCCTATCTGCTTGATGCCGGCGACAGGCTGCGCATCACGGTTTTCGATCAGGACAATCTGACCAATACATATAGCGTCGATCAGGCTGGCTACATCTCGTTCCCGCTGGTGGGTTCCGTCCCCGCCCGTGGCAAGACGGCCAAGCAGGTCGAAGCACTCGTGGCGCAGCAGTTGCGTGGCGGATATCTGCGCGATCCCGATGTCACCGTCGAAATAGACCGCTATCGTCCGATTTTCGTCATGGGCGAGGTCGGCGGCCCCGGTCAGTATGACTATGTGCCCGGCATGACCGTGCAGAAGGCCATCGCTGCAGCCGGTGGATTCACCGCGCGTGCCAACCAGACAAATGTGGACGTGACGCGCGAGATCAACGGACAGGTCATGACCGGACGCGTGCTGACCTCCGATCCTCTTCTTCCCGGCGATACGGTCTATGTGCGCGAACGCTTCTTCTGATCGCTTCACCCATTCGGGAGCCATCTGACCTTGCGGATCGTGCATTGCTTCCGCTCACCCGTCGGCGGCATATTTCGGCATGTGCGCGATCTGGCACAGGCGCAAAGTGCTGCTGGTCACGATGTCGGCATCATCTGCGACTCTTCAACCGGCGGTGCTTACGAAGATTCACTTATCGAGGAAGCGCGGCCCTTCTTCTCGCTTGGTGTTGAGCGTACGCCGATGCAACGCCATGTGGGTCCGGGAGATCTGATGTCCGCTGGCCGCACGCTGCGGCTGATTGCGAAGATGCAGCCGGACATCCTTCATGGCCATGGCGCAAAAGGCGGCGTCTATGCCCGCCTGTTCGGCACGCTAAGAGGTTTGCAGGGCAAGCGACCGGCGCGCATCTACACGGCCCATGGCGGCAGTCTTCACTATGACGAGAAGACACCGACCGGACGCGTCTTCTTTGCACTCGAAGCGCTGATGAGCGGTTTCAGCGACCACATTCTCTTCGTCTCGGACTTCGAGCGGCGCACTTACCTCACCAAGGTCGGTGAGCCCAAATGCCCATCCACGCTCGTCTATAACGGCCTCCAACGGCAGGAGTTCGAGCAGGTTGAAACCGCGCCGGATGCCGCCGACTTTCTCTATATCGGCATGATGCGGGACCTGAAGGGGCCGGATCTGTTTCTCGATGCTCTTGCCATGGCTTCGAACCGGCTGAACAAGCCCCTGCGCGCCGTGATGGTCGGCGATGGCGAAGACCTTCCCAAATACCGGGCGCAGGCGATCCAGCTTGGCCTCGACACCCTCGTTCAATTCAAGCCCGCCATGCCGGCCCGTGAAGCCTTCGCACTTGCTCGCTTCATCGTCGTTCCCTCACGGGCAGAAGCCATGCCCTATATCGTCCTCGAGGCGCTCGCGGCTGGCCGTCCCATGATCGCGACCAATGTCGGCGGCATACCGGAAGTCTTTCCGGCGGGCAGCCCTGCCCTTTGCCTTCCGGAGGCTCCCTCCATTGCCGAAGGCATGTTGCAGGGACTGCGAGACGAGCGTGCCTTCCAGGAGGCCATGCCGGGGCCTGGTGAACTCAAACGCCGCTTTGGCGCCGATGTGATGGCGCAGCAGATTGAAGACGCATATCGCGCGGCGATGAAAAGCGATTAGGCTTTCTTCCATTCCATCAAGCAAATGTTAGGTGCTGGCGTGCTAGTTGCCCCGCCAAGGGGTAACGCCATGAATGCCACGGAACCGACCGGAAAACTGACCAAGGACGCCGTTCTGCAGGGTGAAACTCCCGGCGAACGCAAGCCGCGCCCGGAATTGGGGCGCATAGCCCGGCAGGTCGCACAGCAATATCGCAGGGATACGACGTCACCGGTCATGGTGAGCGGTGTCATGCGGTTGGCGGAATTCGGGCTGCTGGCGATTTCCGGCATCATTCTCTACACGTGGCATGTCGGATTGCAGACCCATCTGTTCTGGCAGTATCCGCTGATCATTTTCGGCTGCTCGCTGGTAACGGTGATTCTGCTTGAATTCATGGACGCCTATCAGATGCCGGCGCTGCGCAGCCCGATCGGGCAGGTGGGGCGCGTATTCCTTGCCTGGACTTCGGCCTTCGCGCTCATCACGATTAGCCTGTTCTTCCTGAAGATCTCCGCCGATTTCTCGCGCTTCTGGATGGGAAGCTGGTATGTCACCGGTTTCGTCCTGATTTTCCTCACGCGTTCCCTCACAGCGCAACTGGTCAAGCGCTGGGCGCGCAACGGGCGCATCGAGCGGCGCGCGGTCATCGTGGGCGGCGGCAAGACGGCGGAAGAACTGATCCGCTCCATTGAGCAACAACCCTATAACGACATCCGCATCTGCGGGCTTTTCGACGACCGCGACGACCGTCGTTCTCCCCCTGTCGTTGCCGGCTATCCCAAGCTTGGCAATGTGGAGGAGCTGATAGAATTCGCCCGCATCGCCCGCATCGACATGATGATCGTCTCCCTGCCGATGAGCGCGGAGACGCGTGTTCTCTCGATGCTGCGCAAATTGTGGGTTCTGCCGATCGATATTCGCCTTTCGGCCCATTCGAACCATCTGCGTTTCCGCCCGCGCGCCTATTCCTATATCGGCTCCGTGCCGATGCTCGACATCTTCGACCGCCCCATCAATGACTGGGATTCGGTGGCCAAGCGCGCCTTCGACATCATTTTCAGCCTGATCGGCATAGTGGTCTTCTCGCCGGTGATGCTCGCAACCGCCCTTGCCATCAAGCTCGACAGCAAGGGGCCCGTGCTCTTCAAGCAGAAGCGCCACGGCTTCAACAACGAGGTGATCGAGGTCTTCAAGTTCCGCTCCATGTATGTGGACCAGTGCGATCCAACCGCGAAACAGGCGGTGACGAAGAACGATCCGCGCGTGACGCGTGTCGGTCGCATCATCCGCAAAACGTCGGTCGACGAATTGCCGCAGTTCTTCAATTCGCTCTTTGGCAGTCTCTCGCTTGTTGGTCCTCGCCCGCATGCGGTGGCTGCACAGGCGCATAACCGTCTGTTCGACGAGGTCGTTGACGGCTATTTCGCGCGCCATCGCGTGAAGCCCGGTGTAACCGGCTGGGCGCAGATCAATGGCTGGCGCGGCGAGATGGACACGGATGAGAAGATCCGCAAGCGCACGGAATATGATCTCTACTACATCGAGAACTGGTCGCTCTGGTTTGATTTGAAGATCCTGTTTCTCACGCCCATCCGTCTGCTCAACACGGACAACGCCTATTGAGCGCGATCACCCATAGCGCGCAGCTTGCGCCCGGTGTCTCCCGCGAGGCGGCCAATCGCCGTCTCGTGGAGCTCTTGCGCATAGGCGCGGTGGGTTTCGGTGTTTTTCTCTCCGGCTTCGTGATCCGGGAGCCTGCCCCATACGAGCTCTACATGGCCGGGCTGATCGGCGTCTGGGCGCTTTTTGGCCTGCGCCTGTCTCGCTACATCGTTCCGCTGATCGTGCTGCTCATCGCCTTCAATATTGGCGGGCTCATCTCCATGAGCCAGCTTGCCGATCTGGGGGATATCCCGCTTTATCTCGCGGTCTCTCTCTTTCTTGCCTTCACCGCCATCTTCTATGCCGCGGTGGTGGAGAGGCAGGCGACACTTCTGCCGGTGATATTCGGCGGATGGCTGCTGGCGGCGCTCCTGACCGCGATGGCAGGCATTCTAGGCTATTTCAACGCCTTTCCGGGCGCCGAGATCTTCACGCGCTATGGTCGCGCGTCGGGCGTGTTCGAGGACCCGAACGTCTTCGGCCCCTTCCTGACGCTGCCCGCAATCTGGCTGCTCTATCGGATCCTGACCGGCGGCGTGCGTGCGATGCTTCTGGCCGCGCTGCCCTTCATCATCATCACGCTTGGCGTCTTCCTGTCCTTCTCGCGCGGTGCCTGGGGCCTCTATATCTTCTCTGCCGCCTTGTTGACGCTGACCCTCTTCATTGCCAACCGGCGCGGCACGGCGCGACTTCGCATTTTGATCATGAGCGGCGGCGCGATCCTGCTTGCCGGTCTCTCGCTGATCGTGGCTCTGCAGATACCGCAGGTCGCCGAACTGTTTTCGGAACGCGCGCAGCTGGTGCAGTCCTATGACGGTGCGCGGCTTGGTCGTTTCGCCCGCTTCGGCATCGGCTTCATGATGGCGGTGGAACATCCCATGGGCATCGGCCCGTTGGAATTCGGTCAGATGCTGGGCGAGGACACGCACAATATCTGGCTGAAGGCGCTGATGGATTATTCCTGGCTCGGCTTTGCGGCCTATCTGACGCTCGTCATCTGGACGCTTGCCGCAGGTTTCCGCATCCTGTTTCGCCAACGCTACTGGCAGCCCTATCTCATCTGCGCCTATGTGGTGCTGATCGGCCATGTGGCGCTCGGCACGGTGATCGATACCGATCACTGGCGCCATTTCTACCTGCTGCTCGGGCTCGTCTGGGGCATGATCGCGCTGGAAGCGCGGTATGGACGCGCTGCCGCCTCCCCACTTCCATCGGTTAGAACTATCTGCACCGTGGCGGCAGGTCGCGGGCGTTCTGGAGGCTCATGACCGACCATTCCGGCCATTTCTCCCGCTGGAGCCTTTCGGCGGTCCGGCGCGCCTTCTTGCGGGCACCCTGCTCGCCCAGATAGAGCGTGTCGCCGCCGATGGTGGAGTTGCGCTGCTCCACACGGTTCAGCCGAGTGTAGAAATTGTCGAAGGATGCGCGCTTGATGCGATAGTGATCCACCGTCACGCCCGAAGTGATCAATGTGCAGCGCGAAGCGCCGCGGCCTCGGATCCGGTAGATGAGGTACTGGTCTACGCGTCGGCGGGTGGCATTGTCCGTCTGCGCACGGGCGGGATAGAGTTCGCCAGGCCGGATGCTGTCAGCAGACCCCCAGGTGACGAGATAGAGGCTTTTGCTATCGCCGGTGTCAGCCGTGTTGCCATTGCGGTTGCGGAAACCTGGAAACTGTCGCTCATCGCCTTTCCGCGCTTCACGCTCGGCGCGAGCCCTGTCTTCTGGACTGAGGCGGCCGAATCTTCGTTCTTCCGGCCTGTTCAACAGTTCCAGCTTGCCGCCAGACCATCGCGCTTCCTGGCGTTTTCCATCGCGGGTGAAGGTTCCCTCGCCCTCTCCTAGCGAGCCGTTGAAGGTGCCGGAGAAAGTGTCGCCGCTGGGGCTCTCATAGGTGCCCTTGCCACGGACTTCTCCATCGACGAACTCGCCGACATAGACGCCGCCTGCAGCCGTCGTCAGGCGTCCCTTGCCGTGGCGTTTGCCGTCCTTCCATCTGCCGGTATAGGAGCCCCCCTCCTTCCAGTGATAAGTGCCCTCGCCGTGGCGCCTGCCATCCAGCGTCTCGCCGCTGTAGCGGTCGCCGCTCTTGTAGGTGTAGTTCTCCACCTTGGCGTAGCCTTGGGTAACCTGCTTCCTGCCCGCTAGCAGCTCTTCCTTCGACGGCAGCTTCAACTGTCCGCGCAAGACCTTGGACACATTGTCGAATGTCGGCTTGCGGCCCGAGAGGATCAGTCGCTCCTCGATATCCAGCATCTTCTGCGTCGTGTCGCCCGACTGGGCTGCGGCAGGCAGCGTGGCCAGTGGGAAAGCCAAAGCGAGAGCAAGGCATGGCAGAAGGCCAGCCGGATTCAGTTTTGCAGCGGACATGAAGAAGATCGACCCAATGAACAGACAAGGGGCAGTACAATCCACCGCGCACAGGTTGTCAAACCGGAAGCAGATGCATGAGGGCGTTGCGTCGATGACCTGGAGATCGAGCAGGGGAAGAGAGAAAAAATGGTCGGAGCGGCGGGATTCGAACCCACGACCCCTTGACCCCCAGTCAAGTGCGCTACCGGGCTGCGCTACGCTCCGAACCGCGCAAATCCCTATAGATTCGAACCTATGGGCGCAAGTGCAAAACGTCCTTCGGAGACGAAAAGAGCGCAGAATGGCGGCAGACAGAGGCAGACCGGACAACCGCCGGCCCGCCTCTGGGTCGGGTTTTACTGAAGTGGCACGTTGATCGGGCCATCCGCGCCCATGGCGGGCGTATCCACATCCGTGGAACCGGGGCCGAAGTCATAGGTGTTGTTGTCGTTCGTCTCGTAGTGCAGCATCAGGGTTATGCCGCTGGCGGGATCGAGTTCACCGTCCGCTTCTATCGAAAGGTCGGATGTTTCACCGGGCTCCACACGCATGTGACCAAGCGATGCCGGCGGTGCGCCCTCGCCCTCATTGTGTATGACCACATAGGCCGGCTGGTTGCTCGTGACCGTCACGCCGGTGATCTTGTTGCCGTCAATCATGGCATTGGAGACGTCGATGCCGGGCATCATGTCGGTCATGTTGTTGTCATTGGTATCGGTGTCCGGCGAAGTCTGCGCGAACGCAGAACCGGCCAGAAACACGGCCGAAGCAGCCGTCATCAGCAGATATTTCATGAGAGTTCCTCCAAAAGAGGCGAGGTTCAGACCGCGCCTTGAGGAAAAACTGTCGAAGACCAAGCACTGTTCCCGCCTCACGCAGTCGTGATGGCGAGCACCAATTTTCCTTCAGCGCACCTGGTCAAGCAGACGCTTGCATTCCAGCAGGTCGAAAAGGGTTTCCTGCAGAAGGGCCCGGTTCTCGCGGGTCAGCTTTTCGCCATCCTTGACAGGACCTTCTTCCTCTCCGCGCGAGAGGCCGAAAAAGCGGCGGTTGGGCTTTACCTTGGGCGTACCGACGAGCATTTCCTCGTCGCCGGACTTCTCGCCCTTTGCTTCTGCCTCGGCGATTTTCTGGGCAGCGATGGCTTCCACCGCGGCAACATCGCCGCGACCGATGGCGATGACGAACTGGTTGCCGTTCTCACGCAGAAGCTTCTGGACGCCCTTGATGGTGTAGCCCTGGTCATAAAGCATGTGACGGATGCCCTTGATCAGTTCGACATCCTGCGGGCGGTAATATCGGCGCCCGCCGCCGCGCTTCATGGGCTTGATCTGCGCGAAACGCGTCTCCCAGAAGCGCAGGACGTGCTGTGGCAGGTCCAACTCCTCAGCAACCTCGCTGATGGTTCTGAATGCGTCCGCGCTCTTCTCCATCAAACCCGCTCCTCGTGGAAATGCGACTCAAGCCACATGGCTTTGGCTCATCTGGCAACAGCGATGCCGCGATGGCAAGGTGATGGATCCAGCTTATGCCTTGCCGTTGTGCTTCTTGCGATCCTGATGTGCCTTCAGGATCTGGTTTTTCAGCACATTCGAAGCCTTGAAGGTCATGACGCGGCGGGGAAGTATCGGCACTTCCTCGCCGGTCTTTGGATTGCGCCCTACGCGCTCGTTCTTGTCGCGCACCTGAAAGGTGGCGAAGGACGAGAGCTTTACCGTCTCACCACGCACGATGGCGTCGCAGACTTCCTGCAATACCATCTCGACGATCTGAGACGATTCGGTGCGCGACAGGCCGACCTTGCGGTAGACCGCCTCGGCCAGATCGGCGCGCGTCACAGTCTTTCCCCCCATTCGGCCCAAACCTTCGAAACTATTGAAATTTTCTATGACGGAGCGACGTTAAAAAATTCGATGGAATAGGTCAAGAAGTGTTGCAACCTGTGATTCGCAGCGCAAACTACCAACGCAGAAGAACCGCTCCCCAGGTGAAACCGCCGCCCATCGCCTCAAGCAGGACGAGATCGCCCTTCTGGATGCGACCGTCGGCAACGGCATGGGAAAGCGCCAGCGGAACGGACGCGGCTGACGTGTTGCCATGCAGGTTCACGGTGATGACAACCTTTTCTTCCGCGATGCCCAGCTTCCTGGCAGAAGCGTCGATGATGCGCTTGTTGGCCTGGTGTGGCACGAACCATTTCAGGTCGTCCGCCGACAGGCCGGTCTGATCGAAAACGTTTTCGATGACATCAGTGATCATGCCGACCGCATGTTTGAAGACCTCGCGGCCTTCCATGCGTAGATGGCCGATCGTGCCGGTGGTGGACACGCCACCATCGACATACAACTTTTCCTTGTGACTGCCGTCAGAGCGCATGCATGAAGCCAATATGCCGGTGTCTTCAACCGTGCCCTCGCCTTCCTGTGCTTCGAGAATGACTGCACCAGCACCATCGCCGAAAAGAACGCAGGTGGTGCGATCCTCCCAGTCGAGGATCCTCGAGAATGTCTCGGCACCAATCACGATGGCGCGCCTGGCCTGGCCGCTGCGCAGATACATGTCGGCGGTAGAAATGGCGTAGACGAAGCCCGAGCAGACCGCCTGCATGTCGAAGGCAAAGCCATGCGTCATGCCGAGCCGTTTCTGGATCTCCACGGCAGTCGCCGGGAAGGTGTTGTTCGGTGTCGAGGTGGCGAGAATAATGAGATCGATGTCATCAGGCGTCATGCCTGCTGCATCCAGCGCCTTGCGTGCAGCTTCCTCGCCCAGCGAGGCGGTGGTCTCGTCATCACCGGCGATATGACGCTGCTGAATGCCGGTGCGCTGGACGATCCACTCGTCGCTCGTGTCGATGAACTTCTCGAACTCGGCATTTTTCATGACCCGGCGCGGCAGAGCCGAACCAACGCCGCGCACGGCAGACCTGATCATCCTGTTACCTCAAATGTTAGTAGCCGCCTCACCCGACACCGGGCCGGGCTTGCGCGCGTGATATAGGTCGAGCGTCGTTCGGGTCTTGTCGAACAGACCGGCCTTGACCATCTCGTAACCCAGTTCGACGGCTGCGGCGAAACCTTCGTCATCCGCCCCGCCATGGCTCTTCACCACAAGGCCTTTCAGCCCGAGAAACACGCCACCATTGACCTTGCGCACATCCATCTTCTCGCGCAGACGGGAAAATGCACCGCGAGCAAAGAGATAACCTATGCGCGACATCAAGGTTGCGCCCATCGCCTCGCGCAGATAGCCGCCGATCTGGCGTGCTGTTCCCTCGGCGGTTTTCAAGGCGATATTGCCCGAAAAGCCCTCGGTGACCACCACGTCGACAGTGCCCTTGCCGATGTCATCACCTTCGACGAAGCCGTGGTAATCCATCGTGTCGAGACCGGCTTCGCGCAGCATGCGACCGGCTTCGCGGACCTCTTCCTGACCCTTGATTTCCTCAACGCCGACATTGAGCAGCCCTACCGAGGGGCGCTCCACGTCAAAAAGCGCATTGGCCATGGCCGCGCCCAGTATGGCGAAATCGACGAGCTGCTGAGCGTCGGCCCCGATGGTTGCCCCGACGTCAAGAACGATGCTTTCGGAACGCGCGGTGGGCCAGATGGCCGCGATAGCCGGACGGTCGATATCCGCCATCGTCCGCAGGCAGAATTTCGACATGGCCATCAACGCGCCGGTGTTGCCTGCGGAAACACAGACATCCGCCTCGCCGGCCTTCACGGCTTCGATCGCCTTCCACATGGACGACTTCCACCGGCCCTGGCGCAGGGCCTGGCTGGGCTTGGCGTCCATGCGAACGGCCACATCGCAGTGGTGAAACTGGCTCACGGCTGCAAGACGCGGCATCTTCGCCAGAACGGGCTCGACGGCCTCGGACCGACCGAAGATGACAAAACGCGCATCCGGCCTGCGCTCGGCGACGCGCTGCAGGCCCTGCAGTGTAACTTCAGGGCCGTGGTCGCCGCCCATTGCGTCAATCGAGATGCGTATCACGCGAGAAATGCCTCACTGTCTGGCCCCCGTAGAAAGTGCGGCGAAAATAGCGTTTTTGCGCCACGGCACAACCACCCTTCTGTCGCAGAACACTTCAATGGCGGTTTTGCAGTTTCTTGAGCTGTTCATAAAGCGGGCCCGCGCCTTCTTCCTCCGCGACCTCTTCGGTTGCGGGCTCGGGTACACTTGCGCCCGGCTTGCGCGGGTATGGATCGATCTCAAGCGCGAAGAACTCTTCTACCAGCTGAGCCACATTCACCGAATCGCCGGTGAATGTTTCGGGAATATCCTCGCCTTCCGCCTCGACGACAATCTCGCCGCCCTCGATGTCGTAGCGGCCAATGCGGGAACCTTCGGGGATGAAAATGCCGGATACTTCCGTCTCGATCCGACTCGTCATCGGTTCAAGCGTGACAACGCAGGTCTGCTCGATCTCGGCGGTGAGCGTTCCGCTGACCCGCACGCCTTCGCGCTTCCACGGCTTTGCCAGAAGCTCGGCGTGATAGGTCTTGACGGCCACGAGATCATGCCGCTCGGCCAGTTGCTGCCGGTTCTTCTCGTCCAGTTCGATCAGAACGGTCTGCCCACGCGCGGGCAAACGATTGACCTGTACGGGAAAGGAGGTGGAAGTGGTCTTGTGATCGAATTTCGTCGTCATGTCTTCGCTCAGGCCGGTTCGGGGAAGGCAAGCTTGCCGGACTGGATGTCCTCATCCGGTGCGGCCGCCAATGCTTCATGTGCCTTCATTACATAGGACGCGAGATGGTTCGCTTCATCCCATTCTTCAGCCTCGGGACGCAAATTGCGCTTCAAGGCGGCAGCAAGAGCGGCATCGTCGCCGGCGTCGATGGCTTCACCGTAGGAAGAAAGGCGTCCGTAGAACATGCGCGCCAGCTTCTTGATGCGTTTGGGCACGCCCATGTCTCCAATGCCCAGCTCGCGCAGGGAATGGTCAACGTCCTTGAAGAACTGGTCGGTCACCTCCTGGCCGATATCCGCCAGTGCGCCCTTGCGATCACGGATACGATGAAGCAACAGGAAGAGATGCAGCGAGAGCATTTCGAAACGTCCGAGCGGTGTGTCGGGCACCTGCCAATCAGCATAAGGCACCGGCTGCCGCGCCGCTGCCACGATCTGGGCATAGAGCCTATCCACGACCGCACGCCGGTTGCGGCGGGCAGTGCCTGACAGCCATTGCAGCATATCGTATGGTCTCCTAATTCCGCGATGCGGACCGTGTCTGGTCCAAAACCGCGATCAGGCGGTCAGTTGCATCGGCACGCAAGCTGGTTTACCGCTTTTGCCGACAGGTTCAAGTTCGCTTTCCGGTCCCGGCCGAATAGCTTTGAGGATGGAGATGTTGTTGCGGGTGCGTAAAATCAACAGGAACATTGTGGCCCGAAATCTTTTCGTGCTCACTTTCGGAGCCGGCGCGATGGCGCTTGCAGGCTGCAGCAATGTGGCGGGCACGCTTGATGCGAAGGAAACGCTGACGCAGGGCTATGTGATAGATCAGGACGCGCTCGACCTCGTCCCGGTCGGCTCCAGCCGCGACCAGGTGCTTTTGGCGCTTGGCACGCCCTCCACGACGGCGACCTTCGACAACGAGGTCTTCTATTACATTTCGCAGAAGCGCGTGCGAAATGCCGCCTTCATGCGGCCGCGTCTGGTCGATCAGCGCGTTCTGGCCGTCTATTTCGGCGCCGATCAGCGTGTAACGCAGATCGCCAATTACGGCATGAAGGACGGCAAGCTGTTCGACTTCATCTCCGAGACGACACCGACCGGTGGTCGCGACCAGAACTTCCTGGCACAGATGATTGCCGGTGTGGCGGCAGGCGGTGCGCCGTCGAACCCGCTGGGCGTGCAGTAGGCGTTCCAATTCCCCTCAAACGAAAGCCCGCGGTGCACAGGCACCGCGGGCTTTTCTGTTCATGTCGCTTGGGGCTAGTGCGCGAGCACGGCCAGAAGCAGAAGCGCGATGATATTGGTGATCTTGATCATCGGATTGACGGCGGGTCCTGCCGTGTCCTTGTAGGGATCGCCCACCGTGTCGCCTGTCACGGACGCCTTGTGGGCTTCAGAGCCCTTCAGGTGCTTCGTGCCATCCTTGTCGACGAAACCGTCTTCAAAGGATTTCTTCGCATTGTCCCAGGCACCGCCACCGGCGGTCATGGAAATGGCCACGAAGAGCCCTGTCACGATGACACCGAGCAACATCGCGCCAAGCGAGGCGAAGGCCTCGTTCTTGCCCGCGATCAAATAGATGATGCCGAAGACCACCAGCGGCGAAAGCACTGGCAGAAGCGACGGCACGATCATCTCGCGAATGGCCGCTCGCGTCAGAAGGTCGACCGCACGGCCATAGTCGGGCTTTTCACGCCCTTCCATGATGCCGGGCTTCTCCCGGAATTGACGGCGCACTTCCTCGACGATGGCGCTGCCAGCGCGTCCGACGGCCGTCATGGACAGGCCGCCAAACAGGAACGGCAACAGGCCACCGAAGAGTAGGCCGACCACAACATAGGGATTGGACAAGGAGAAGTTGACGCTGACACCGTCGAAGAATGTGCCCGGCTGCGCATTGGCGGCGAAGAATTTCAGATCCTCCGTATAGGCCGCGAAAAGCACCAGCGCGCCTAGACCGGCCGAGCCGATCGCATAGCCCTTGGTGACTGCCTTGGTCGTGTTGCCGACTGCATCCAGAGCATCGGTGGTCTGGCGCACTTCCGGCGGAAGATTCGACATTTCGGCAATGCCGCCGGCATTGTCGGTGACCGGCCCGAACGCGTCCAGTGCAACGACCATGCCCGCAAGAGCAAGCATTGTGGTGACCGCGATCGCGATGCCGAACAGGCCTGCGAGCAGAAAGCTTGCGATGATGCCCGCGATGATGACGAGCGCGGGAAGTGCCGTTGCCTCCAGCGAGACAGCAAGACCCTGGATCACATTGGTTCCGTGCCCGGTGACCGAGGCCTGACTGATGGAGCGCACGGGGCGGTAATCGACACCGGTATAGTATTCGGTGATCACGATGATGAGCCCCGTGACGGCAAGGCCGATCACGCCACACAGGAGCAGATCCAGCCCGGTGAAGGTTGTCTGATCGCTGGCCTGGAACTCCGTACCCATGCCCAGCCAGAATACGATGACCAAGGCGATTGCGATGAGCGAAAGCAAGGCGGTTGCCCAGAACCCCTTGTAGAGCGCACCCATGATGGAATTGTTGGTGCCAAGCTTTACGAAGAAGGTGCCCGCGATGGAGGTCACGACGCAGACGGCACCGATAACGAGCGGAAAGAGCATTAGGGTGATTGCCGCCTCGCCCGTGAAGAAGATCGAGGCAAGAACCATGGTCGCAACAACCGTCACCACATAGGTCTCGAAAAGATCGGCTGCCATGCCTGCGCAGTCGCCGACATTGTCACCCACATTGTCGGCGATGGTTGCCGGATTGCGCGGATCGTCCTCGGGGATCCCCGCTTCCACCTTGCCGACGAGATCGCCGCCGACATCGGCACCCTTGGTGAATATACCGCCGCCCAGGCGTGCAAAGATCGAAATGAGCGAAGCGCCGAAGCCAAGTGCGACGAGCGCATCAATGACCAGTCGATCCGTTGGGCCGTGGCCCATCGGCCCGGTCAGGATCCAGAAATACACGGAGACGCCGAGCAGCGCGAGACCGGCGACGAGCAAACCGGTGATCGCACCCGATTTGAAGGCAATGTCCAGACCCGCCGCCAGACTGTTCGCGGAAGCCTGCGCCGTGCGCACATTCGCGCGGACGGAGACATGCATGCCAATGAAACCGGCCGCAGCGGAGAGAACCGCACCGACGAGGAAGCCGATAGCGGCGCTGGCGCCCAGAAGCCACCAGGCGATGATGAAAACGATGATGCCGACGATTGCGATGGTTGTGTATTGTCGCGTCAGATAGGCCTGCGCCCCCTCCCGGATTGCGCTGGCGATTTCCTGCATGCGTGCATTGCCCTGATCGGCGGCGAGCACCGATCTTGTAGCCCAGATGGCATATAGGACAGAAAGCAGGCCGCAGGCGATGACGACGTAAAGCATGGTCATTGCCGAGTATCCCCTGATTGTTAGGCCCGCCGGACCTCCCCCCGGGCCACCGAAGACGGACCGGAAAGACGTGTCCGGCCCACCGAACTGTTGCGGAGAAACAGGTGCGCGTCAATCTGTGCTGCGACGTTTTGCCCCAACTTCGCCTTCAGGTCAGGCCGATTGGACTGTTCGGCGGCGGCGAAGGGCCAGCGTGCCCAGGGAAATGAGGCACAGGCCCGTGACGGGGAAGATCACCCAGTTGAGCATGTCCCAGCCAAAGGCATTGTAGACCTGCCCCGACATGAGCGAGGAGAACGCAACCAGTGAGAAGAGCAGAAAATCGTGCATGCCCTGCACCTTGTTCTTCTCCGAAGGGCGGTAGCAATCGGCGACCATCGCGGTTGCGCCGATAAAGCCGAAATTCCAGCCGATGCCGAGCAGTATCAGTGCGGTCCAGAATTGCCATAGCGCGATACCGGAAAGCGCGACAAGTGCACAGCCGATCAAGAGGAACATGCCCGCGGCAACCACCCTCTCCTTGCCGAAGCGGGTTATCAGGTGCCCTGTGAAGAAGCTCGGGCCGAACATGGCGATCACATGCCACGAAATGCCGAGCGTGGCATCATCGGGTGAGAAGCCGCAGCCGACGATGGCGAGCGGCGCACCGGTCATGACGAAGCTCATCAGCGCAAAGGTGGCCACACCGCAGAAGAGCGCGACCAGGAAGCGGGGCTGTCGCAGTATGACTCCAAGGGGTCGCGCCTCGCCGCCTTCCGGCGTGCCGGTTTCGGCAGGTTCCTTGCGCAGACGCAGGAAGGACAGGATGAAGGCACCCACCACGCCCAGAAACGCAACCGACAGGAAAGCCCCGGCAAAGGATACCGGCGCGAAGAGTTCACGGGTATTGATCGCAAGCTGCGGGCCGATGATGGCTGCGAACACACCGCCGCCGAGCACCCAGGCAATGGCGCGAGGCTTGAAGTTGGCAGGTGCCTGATCCGCAGCGGCAAAGCGGTATTGCTGCACGAACGAATTGCCAAGCCCAACCAGCAGCAGTGCTCCTGCAAACATCCAGAAACTGGCCTGGAAGAGCGCGAAGGCCGCCAACACGCCGCCGGCGAATGTGGCGATGCTGCCACCCATGAAGCCGCTTCGTCGTCCGACGGCTCTCATGATCAGCGCCGCAGGCAAGGCGCCCAGCGCCACACCTATATTGAAAGAGGTGACCGGCAGGGTTGCCAGCGACTTGTCTGCCGACAGGAGGTAACTACCGGCCAGGCCGCCCATGGAGATTGTGATGGGCGTTGCCGCACCCACAAAGGCCTGCGCTGCCGCCAGAACGAGGGCGGTGCGCTTTGCTTCGTGGAGGCTCTGGCCGGTCAATTGCGGTCTTTCCCCCGCCCTTCATTGCGGGTGCGTCGTGCGACACGATCGAGCACGGCATTCACGAGCTTCGGCTCGTCTTCGTTGTAGAATGCCTTGGCGATGTCGACATACTCGGAGACGATCACGGCGACCGGAACATCCGCACGCTGGGTCAGCTCATAAACGCCTGCACGCAGTATTGCGCGGAGCGTTGAATCGAGACGCGACAGCGGCCAGTCATCCGTCAGGGACTGGCGGATGATCGGATCGATCGTCTTCTGGTTTTCGACGACGCCGGCGAGGATCGCGCGAAACCACTGATTGTCCGCCTCGCGATAGGTTTCGCCGTCGATTTCCTTGCCAAGCCGGAAAGTCTCGTATTCCGTCGTGGTTTCAAGAAGACCGGTGCCACCCACATCCATCTGATAGAGTGCCTGCACCGCGCCAAGCCGCGCCGATCCGCGCTTGTTGGCGGGTTTCGATCCCGGCTGCGTTTTCGGCTGCCCGTTTTCTTCGGTCATGCCGTCCTAGCTCCCGAAACTTTTTCTGATTTCAATCATCTTGAGCGCGGCAAGAGCGGCTGCAGCACCCTTGCCGGGCGCGTTTTCCGCACCTTCGCTCTTGGTGATGCGGGCGCGGGCCTGCTCCATGTTCTCGACAGTGAGTATGCCGTTTCCGATGGCAGCACAATGCTTCACCGCAATGTCGGTCAATCCGCGCGCAGATTCGTTGGCGACGATCTCGAAATGATAGGTCTCGCCGCGGATGATGCAGCCGAGTGCGACGAAGCCATCGAACTGCTTTCCGCCGCGATAGGCTGCATCGATCGCCATGGAAATGACGCCAGGAACTTCCAGCGCGCCCGGAACTGTCACGACCTCATATGCAGCACCAGCGGCATCAAGCGCCTTCTTTGCGCCATCCAGAAGTCCGTCTGCGATGTCGTCGTAGAAGCGTGCTTCGACGATGAGAAGCTTCAGCTGTTCGTCTGCCATGAAATCCGTGCCCCTTGCGGCCAAGTCGTGTGAGAGCGGTGCAATTAGGCCGGATTGGCCGTCTCTGCAAGTCGTGCGGCATAGCGCGCCATGGTATCGACCTCCAGATTGACCATGTCACCCGCATTGCGATTACCCCAGGTGGTCACATTCAGGGAATGGGCAATCAGAAGAACATCAAACCGGTTCCCCTCGACCTGATTGACGGTCAGCGAGGTACCGTCGAGTGCCACCGATCCTTTCGGCGCTATGAAGCGTGCCAGATCTGCCGGAGCTTCGAGGCGGAAACGTGTCGCATCGCCCTCCTCCAGCCTCTCCACGATCCTTGCCGTGCCGTCGATATGGCCGGAAACGATGTGGCCGCCGAGCTCGTCACCGATCTTCAGTGCCCGCTCGAGATTGATACGGGTACCTTCGGTCCATGTGGATGCGGTCGTCAGTCGCAAAGCTTCTTCCCATGCCTCGACCTCGAACCAGCGGTCATTCGACTGCTCGTCCGGAAGCGCCACGACGGTAAGGCAGACGCCCGAACAGGCGATGGAAGCGCCTATGTCGATTGTCTTCGGGTCGTAGCCGGTGCGAATGCGCAGTCGCACGCCTTCTTTCAGCGGCCGAACGCTTTCCACCTCGCCGATATCGGTGACAATGCCGGTGAACATTCAGCCTTCCCTCACATATTCGAAATAGCGGTCGGGACCGTATCGAGCCTCGCGCTTCAGCACCATCCCATGTGGCACATCCTGTGGCGTGACGGGAGCGGGAATGCCGCGCGCGCCAATCTGCCCAGGCCCCACATAGAGCGCCAGGCGGTCGACCACATGTTCGGCCAGAAATGCTTCCGCCGTGAAGGCGCCGCCCTCGACTATGAGAGTGGAGATGCCCCGTTCGGCAAGATCTTCCAGCAATTCGGGGATGGCAATCTCGCGGCCCTCGACGTCCACGGCAATGAAGCCGACACCAAGATCCGCGAAGGGCTGTCGCGCCATTTCACAGTCCGCTGCGGACGTCAGCAGCAAGGCTGTCTGACGCGCGGATTTCACCAATCTTGAATCCAGCGGCAGCCGCATGTTTCGATCAAGCACGATGCGCGTCGGCGAGCGCGCCTCAAGCCCTTCGAGACGACAGGTCAGTTCGGGATCATCGGCCAGCGCCGTGCCGATACCGATCAGGATGGCATCGCTTTCGGCACGCAGGCGATGCACCTGTCGGCGGGCGATCGCTCCGGTGATCGGCACCTGCCCCTCGCCCTCGATGCCGATCTTTCCATCGGCGGAAAGCGCAAGCTTCAGAATCACTTCCGGGCGCTTCTTCGCAGCCCGATTCAGGTAGCCACGGAGCTGATCAGCGGCTTCTTCGGCCAGAACATTCTCGACGACCTCGATGCCAGCCTCGCGCAGCATGGCATAGCCGCGGCCACTGACCCGTGGGTCCGGGTCGCTAGCCGCGCCGACAACGCGTTTGATGCCAGACGAGATGAGTGTTTCAGCGCATGGGGGCGTGCGGCCGTGATGTGCGCAGGGTTCCAGTGTCACATAGGCTGTTGCGCCACGCGCGAGCTCACCTGCCTCATCAAGAGCCTGCGGCTCGGCATGGGGACGTCCGCCCACATGCGTGACACCACGCCCGACAATGCGCGGTCCGTCTTTCTCTTCGCGGACAATCAGCGTTCCGACGGAAGGATTGGTTCCGGTGAGGCCAAGATTGCGGCGCGAATAACGAATGGCCGCCGCCATGAAGCGGCGATCCTGTTCACTTGCAGCCGTTTCTTCAGGCTCAGACATCTGCCTCGCCTATTCCGCGTCGGGCTCGCCCTTGAGCTCGCCCAGCACATCCTGAAAGTCCTTCGCCTCGCGGAAATTGCGATAAACCGAGGCGTAGCGCACATAGGCAACATCATCGAGCTGCTTGAGCGCTTCCATGACAAGGAGACCGATCTCGTCCGACGGGACTTCGTTCTCCCCGGAGCTTTCAAGCTGGCGCACGATGCCGTTGACCGCACGCTCCACACGTTCCGGCTCGACATTGCGCTTGCGCAGGGCAATGTCCACCGAACGGTTGAGCTTGTCGCGGTCGAAGGGCACCTTGCGGCCCGAGCGTTTCAACACCACGAGGTCGCGAAGCTGAACACGCTCGAATGTGGTGAAGCGTCCCCCGCAATCGGGACAAGCGCGGCGACGGCGGATCGCGCCGCCGTCTTCCGCGGGACGCGAATCCTTCACCTGCGTGTCTTCCGACTGGCAGTAGGGGCAGCGCATACCGGTCGCCTATCCTCTAGCCTAGATAGGGATAGAGCGGGAAGCGCCCGGTCATGTTCATGACCTTCTGCTTCACGGCTTCTTCCACGGCGTGGTTGCCTTCATCGGAATTGGCTTCCTTGAGCCCATCCAGCACTTCGGCGATGAGGCGGCCGATCTCCGCAAATTCGGCAACTCCGAAACCACGGGTCGTGCCAGCCGGTGTGCCGAGGCGGATGCCGGAAGTCACGAACGGCTTTTCCGGATCAAAGGGGATGCCGTTCTTGTTGCAGGTGATGTTGGCGCGGCCAAGGGCTGCCTCGGCGCGCTTGCCGGTCGCGTTCTTGGGGCGAAGATCAACCAGCATGGAGTGGTTGTCAGTGCCGCCTGAAACGATGTCGAGACCGGTTTCCTGCAGGCTTGCGGCAAGCGCACGCGCATTGGACACAACGGCATGCGCGTAGTCCTTGAAGTCCGGTTCCAGCGCTTCCTTGAAAGCCACTGCCTTGGCAGCAATCACATGCATGAGCGGGCCGCCCTGCAGGCCGGGGAACACGGCAGAATTGAACTTCTTGGCCAGCGCCTCGTCATTGCACAGGATCATGCCACCGCGCGGACCGCGCAGGGATTTGTGCGTGGTGGTGGTCACGACATGGGCATGGGGAACGGGCGACGGATGCGCGCCACCGGCGACAAGGCCTGCAATATGCGCCATGTCGACCATGAGATATGCGCCCACTGCATCGGCGATCTCGCGGAAACGCTTCCAGTCCCAGATGCGGGAATAGGCGGTGCCGCCTGCAAGGATCAGCTTGGGCTTGTGCTCGTGCGCCTTGCGCTCGATCTCGTCCATGTCGAGGCGGTGGTCGTCTTCGCGCACACCGTAGGAGACGACATTGAACCACTTGCCCGACATGTTTACCGGGGACCCGTGGGTGAGGTGACCGCCGGAATTCAGATCAAGTCCCATGAAGGTGTCGCCCGGCTGCAGGAGCGCCAGGAACACGGCCTGGTTCATCTGGCTGCCGGAATTGGGCTGAACATTGACATAGTTGCAGCCGAACAGCTTCTTGGCGCGCTCGATCGCCAGTTCCTCGACCACGTCAACATATTCGCAGCCGCCATAATAGCGTTTGCCGGGATAGCCCTCGGCATATTTGTTCGTGAGAACGGTGCCCTGTGCTTCCAGAACGGCGCGCGAAACGATGTTCTCGGAGGCGATCAGCTCGATCTCGTGGCGCTGACGGCCGAGTTCGCCGCGGATCGCGTTGAAGATTTCGCTGTCGGCTTCCTCAAGCGGGCGGGAGAAGAAGGTCTCGGTTTCGGACGAGGCGGCGGATGCATTGGCCATGGTGTTACCCCTATAGGTCGGAAACAGTGGCAGAGTGTGAAGGGCAAGTAGCACCTTTCACGCAGCTCCACCACTTCCGGAGGATAGAATCTTACCCTAGGAGACAATTTCCACAGCGCCGCGCCTGCTCAAAAGTCGCTCTATCGCTAGAGGACGTTGGACATCTGCAGTTCGGCTGCACCATCCATTCCGTAGATGTCGTCGCGGAAATGGACAGCGCCATCGCCGGTCGACCAAGCGGAAATATAGGTGAAGTGCACCGGAACCGGATTGGTCACGGCAATGCGCACATCCGAGTCGTTCTGGATCGTCTGCTCGATGCGGCGGCGGTCCCAACCCGGGGTCTCGCGCAGGATCCAGGTCACCAGGTCGCGCACATTCTGGACGCGCACGCAGCCAGAGGAGTGGAAACGCTCCTGGTCACGGAACAGGCTCTGCTGCGGCGTGTCGTGCATGTAGACGGCATGCTGGTTGTGGAAGTTGATCTTCACCGATGCCATGGCGTTGATCTTGCCCGGGTCCTGGCGGAAGCGGTATTTCGTTGCCTCATCCGTGGACCAGTCAACCGTCAAGGGATCGATCTCCTGCCCGTCGGGTGCGATCATGCGGATATTGTTGTCGGCCAGATAGTTCGGATTCTTGCGCATCAGCGGAATGATGTCCTTGCGGACGATCGAAACCGGCGCATTCCAGTAAGGATTCAGAATGATCTCGTGAATGTTGGAGTCGAGGATCGGGGTCTGGCGGTCGATCTTGCCTACAATGCCGGTGTGGCGAAGTGCGACGCGACCACCTTCCACGGCCTCGATTTCCGCAGCCGGGATATTCACCATGACGAAGCGATTGCCGCGGTCAAAAGCCTTTTCGCGCAAGCGCTGCAGATTGGTCTGCAGCTGACCGAGGCGCACCTGAGCGGATACATTCAGTGCGGAATAGGTATATTTGCCGGTGATGCCGTCATCCGGCATTCCGTGGCGACGCTGGAAGCGCTTGAGGGCGGTATCCACATAGGAATCGAATGCAGGTGACATGCCGGCCTGCTGTGCCAGATCGCCGGAAATCATCAGGCGGCGGCGCAGGATCTCGACATCAGGATCTACCACACCGATCTCAAGCTTCTTCGTGTCGGGCACACGCGGCCAGCCACCGGACATTGCGATGCGGGAATAATCGACGATCGCACGCTCGACATTGGAAACCGTGGCCGGGCTCAGGACCGGCTGACTGGAAACCACCTTGCCGCCATTCGAAGCCTGCGCATCGAACTGGTCATCCCATGCTCCGCGACGCGGGGAACGGATGACTGAATCCAGCAGCCCCTGAGCCTCAGCCGAACCGGTAACTGCTGCAGCCGCGGCTGCGCTGGCTCCGGTCAGGAACATGCGGCGAGTGGTATTCTTCATTGGCCGAACCTCAATTTCCTTCAGATCGCTCGAACACGACCGGCAGGACTATCTACTGTTGTGGTTAACATACCGCCAATGGCGGGATTAGCGCCCTGCCCTGTCGGCTATGCGACCCCCGCATGGCTGCAGCATCCATCCCTTTCACCCGATTTTGGTCTAAACGTGACCAAGCAGCATTGCGCATACGAAAAAGGCCAGCGTCACTCGGACGCTGGCCTGCCGTAACACGGCCCCGCAGATGACCAGGTGCCCCCGGCCGTCAAACTGGCAAATTGATCACATGCGGTAGGCGATGGTGTCGTTCCAGAAGCGGTCCAGACGCTGGAGCGCGCGGTTCAGCTGAGCAAATTCGTCCATGCTGATGCCGCCGACCTGTTCGATGGAGCCGATATGGCGGTCATACAGGCGGGAGACGATCTTGGCGATCTCCTGTCCCTTCGGCGTCAGGCTGATGCGCACAGAGCGGCGATCGACGCGTGAGCGCTGGTGGTGGATGAAGCCCATGTCGACAAGCTTCTTGAGATTGTAGGAAACGTTCGAACCCAGATAGTAGCCGCGCGAGCGCAGCTCGCCTGCCGTCAGTTCCGCACTGCCGATATTGAAGAGGAGCAGCGCCTGGATCGCATTGATGTCGTTACGGTTCTGACGCTCGAACTCGTCCTTGATGACATCAAGAAGACGACGGTGCAGACGTTCGACCAGCTGGAGCGATTCCAGATAGAGCGAACGCAGTGCGTCTTCGCGGTTTTCGTTGGTGTTACTGTCCTGTGTCGCGGGTCGCGTGTTCATCATGGTTTGGTACCTTTCGTTTTGACGCCGGTGAGTTGTTTTTGTTCTTCACCTTGATCGCGAACCTAACGAAGGCACCTAAAATTCGACTTAAAAACCAGCCTTAACAAGGCCTTACAGAACTGTACCCTGCCATTACGGCTAAAAAGGCGTTAACTGAGGTTAATTGGCGCGGGCGCGCTGGCTGTAGTGGCGGGCAAGTCTGAGCCCGACATAGCCAAGCAGAACCGCCAGATGAAAAACCAGCAGGATCGGGCGCGAGCCGAATAGCTCAGGGAATGCCAGATGCATGATGGCTTCCATCAACGCGGCTGCAAACCAGATGACCGGTCCCCAGCTAGCCAACGCCCACAGACCCACCGCAGCGAAGGGATAGAGCACGGCGAGCGGCGCAGCCGTTACACGCCAATAGAATGGCATCAGGTCGAAGCGCCAGGCCTCGCCGGGGTAGAAACCGACGAGCCGTACCCAATAGGCAATTCCCAATGCCAGGCTGACAAGGGCAAGACTGCGCATGAAGAGTTCGGCGACAGCATCGATTGCCGCCGGTCTGAACTGCATCCCGCCCCGTGCCTCGCCTGTCATAGTTCCAGATCCCCGCCTTCGGGGGCGCTGAAATAGCGTTCGATCTCATCTTCACCAACATCTTCAAGAGTGGCTGGCTGCCAGCTTGGATCGCGGCTCTTGTCGACCAGTGCCGCACGGACGCCTTCATAGAAATCGTGACCAATCAGCATTTGCCTGAGAATGCGGTAGTCGGTCACGAGGCAATCGTCGATCGAACGGCCTTCTGCCCGGGTGATCTGCCTGAACGTCACTCGCAGGCTTGTTGGCGAACGTGCGGACAACATCTCGAGCGTCTGCTTGGCGAAGTCGCTGCCGGAGGCTTCAAGCCCTTCAACAATCTCCTCGAGTGTCGCCCGAGAGAAAAGGTCGTTGATCTCGGCCAAAGTCTCTTTATCGCTCTCGCGCGGGATATGGATTGCGTGACGCGCCAGTAGCGCATCTACCTCCGCCCCATCACAAAGCTCCGCCTCGATCTGCGGCAGCGCCTCGGTTGCCACGGTGGTTCTTATCAACCCGGACGCGGCAAGGTCACCTGCAGCAATCCTGTGCCCGGTAAGCCCCAGATAACGCCCATAGGCACCGAGCTGCGACAGAAGGTAGCCGCCGCCGACATCTGGGAAGAAGCCAATGGCCGTCTCCGGCATCGCAAACAGGGCGTTCTCGGTAATCACCGGATGGGAGCCGTGGAAGGAAAGGCCAACGCCGCCGCCCATGACAATGCCGTCGATCAGGCTGACATAGGGCTTGGGATAATGCGCGATGGCTGAATTGAGACGATACTCATCAGCGAAAAAGGCATGGGGCGAATTGCCTGCCCTGCCTTCCCTGTATACCGCAACGATGTCGCCGCCAGCGCTGAAGGCCCTGCCTTCCCCCTTCAGGATCACGCACTGCACCTGATCGTCCTGCCGCCACGCCTCGAGGGCGCTCGCGATGGCCTTTATCATGGAGTGATTGATCGCGTTGAGCGGCTTGGGCCGGTTGAGAGTGATGATACCCGCCTTGCCGCGTCTGGAGAAAAGAACGTCCTCTCCGCCTCCGAAATCCGTTTCCACCGCTGCCTCCCTTTATTACCTTCTAGGTGATTATTGGCCGCACCCCGGGCAGTCAATGCTGGCGGCGATTGCGGCGGTGGACGGCGAAGTGCTAGACAGCGCGGCGGATCAGGAGTGGCGCGATGAACAGAAAAGAAGCGATTTCAGCCATGCAGCGCAGTGTAGACGAAATCACCGGTGGCCGCCGCTTGAGACGGATGCGAAAGGCGAACTGGTCGCGCCGGATGGTGCGCGAGAATCACCTGAGTGTCGATGACCTGATCTGGCCCATCTTTCTGGTCGATGGAGAAGGCCGCAAGGAAAGCATAGACGCCATGCCCGGTGTCTACCGCTACAGCGTGGACCTAGCCGTGCGGGAGGCCGAACGTGCGGCAAAGCTCGGCATCCCCGCCATCGCTACCTTTCCCAATATCGACAACAGGCTGAAGGATGAGGGCGGCAGCCTCATTCTTGATGCGGACAACCTCATCAACAAAGCCAGCCGCGCCATCAAGGATGCTGTGCCCGAAATGGGCATCATCACGGATGTTGCGCTGGACCCGTTCACAAGCCACGGCCATGACGGCGTCTTGCGCAACGGCAATATCATCAATGACGAGACGGTCGAGCTGATCGCGCAGGCCGCCGTCCTGCAGGCTGCTGCGGGTGCCGATATCATCGCACCCTCGGACATGATGGACGGTCGCGTCGGCGCCATCCGGGATGCGCTGGATGTGGCTGGTTACAGCGATGTGGCCATCATGGCCTATTCGGCGAAATATGCCTCCGCATTCTACGGGCCCTATCGGGAAGCTATCGGTACGAGCGGGCTCCTGAAGGGCGACAAGAAGACCTATTACGTCGATCCGGCCAATGGCGAGGAAGCCGTGCGCGAGGCGGAACAGGATCTTGCGGAAGGTGCGGACATGCTGATGGTGAAGCCGGGCCTGCCCTACCTCGATGTGATCCACAGGTTGAAGCAGACATTCTCCGTGCCCACATTCGCCTATCAGGTCTCGGGCGAGTACGCGATGATCCGTGCGGCTGCGGCAAATGGCTGGATAGACGGCGACCGCGTCGTCATGGAAAGCCTGATGGCATTCAAGCGCGCAGGCTGCGACGGCATTCTGACCTATTTCGCGCCTGAGATTGCAGAAAGACTGAAGGGCTGAACCCAGCTCGAACCGGAAAGGCAGATCAATGAGCAATCACAGCCAAGCGAGCGGACAGGATGTCGTGCTGCGCGACGAGGCACTCGATGGTGTGCGCACGCGGCGTGTCCTGGCATTCTGCGTGGATTACCTGCTTATCGGCCTGCTGCTCGTTCCGGTGGCCATCATCGTCTTCTTTATTGGCATCGTTACGCTGGGTCTTGGATGGTTCCTCTTCGGCGTTCTGGCACCATTGACAGCGCTTCTCTATGTCGGTGCCACGCTTGGCGGTTCCGCGCAGTCGACCATCGGAATGCGCATGATGGGTCTGAAGATGCTCAGAACCGATGGCGGGCGCGTGGACTGGATGTTGGCGATAGTGCACACGGTGCTCTTTTGGGCCGGCAATGCGGTATTGACCCCGCTCATCCTTCTCGCCTCCCTTTTCCTGTCGAACAAGCGCACGCTGCATGACCTGCTTCTGGGTACGGTCGTTGTTCGCGAATATTGACGAGGGTCCAAAAAACGGGCCGATCAGGCAAAATTCTTCCCCGGTCCTGAGTGCGGAAAAACAAATGAATGTTTGCCCGGCAAGACGCAGACGATATTGTCCGGGTTCGAGGTAGCGGGCAGCCGCCATAATCAAACGAGGGGACAAGGCGGGAAATGGGCGACCTCCATCTCTGGATGACCTATGGGATCATCCTGATCAGCGTCGTTGCCTATGTCAGCGAGCGCTTTGCGCTTGAGCAGGTTGCACTTGCCACCCTCTCGGCATTCCTGCTGCTTTTTGCGGCCTTCCCCTATGAGACGCCGGCTGGCGATATGCTCAAGCCGGAAGAGCTTCTGTCGGGATTTGCCAATCCGGCGCTCGCAACCGTCCTCGCCCTGCTGATCGTCGGCCAGGGACTTTTCGCGACAGATGCCATGGATCGGCCAGCGCGCATGATGGCGCGGGCGGGCGGGCGGTCAGCCAATCGCGCCGTCATCATCACGCTTCTTACCGCGGCGACGCTTAGCGCAATATTGAACAACACACCGGTGGTGGTGATCTTCATCCCTGTCATCACCGTCATGGCGGCCAAGCATGGCTTCACCGCCTCCAAGGCGCTGATGCCGCTTTCGTTCCTGACCATTCTTGGCGGGATGACCACCCTGATCGGCTCGTCGACCAACCTTCTGGTTGCCGGTGTGGTCGAGCGCTATGGCCTTCAGGTCGGGTTTTTCGAGATCACCCTGCCGGGCCTCATGCTCGCCGCTGTCGGTGCGATCTATGTCCTGGGCATCATGCCCAAGATCCTGGGTCGCGAAAGCAACGATCTCACCTTCCGGCAATCCATTTCCGGTACCCAGTTCATCGGTGAGCTGCGCCTTGGGCCGAACCATCCGTTCCTGGGCATCGAATCGCGCGCCGGGCTGTTTCCCGGCCTCGGCGACCTGACACCGCGTCTCATCATCCGTCGCGGCATGAGCTTTTACCCGCCTTTCGAGAATGTCACGCTCTCGCAGGGTGACCGGCTGGTGGTGACCGCGACCCGGCGCGCCTTCATGAAAGCGCTCTCGATCGGCGGCCCCACCCTCGTTTCAAGTGAGGACGCCGACCGCTTCGCCCATACCGGTGACCCCGCCCAGCCGCTGGGTCCCGATTATCATGTGGCGGAAGCGGTCATCGCGCCCGGTTCGCGCCATGCGGGACGGACGATCCGCAATGCGGGCATTGATACGACACATGGCATCCACCTGCTCGGGGTGCAGCGCAAAAGCCGCATGGGCCGCACCTCCATGTCCGATATCCGCCTGGAACCAGGCGACACCATCCTGATCGGTGGGACGGACCGCGCATTCGAGGAGTTGCGCGAAAGCCATGACCTACTCGTGCTCGAATGGTCTGCCGAGGCCGTTCCCCAGAGGCGCAAGGCAGGCATTGCCATCGCCATATTTGCAGCCATAGTCCTGACCGCGGCATTCGAGCTTCTTCCAATCGTGGTGACGTCGATCGCAGGTGCTTTCACCATGATCCTCGCGGGCTGCCTGACATTGCAGCAGGCGGGGCGCGCCTTTGATCGCCAGATATTCCTGCTTGTCGGTTCGTCGATTGCGGCAGCAACAGCGCTGGAGCGAACAGGCGGCGCACAGCTTATCGCAGACACGGCGGTCAATCTGATGCACGGGCAGTCTCCTGCCGTCTTCGCATCAGGCTACTTCCTCGTGGTGGCGGTGATGACCAATTTCCTGTCAAACAATGCCACGGCAGTGCTGTTCACGCCGATCGGCCTTGGCATCGCGCAGGCGATCGGCGCGCCGGTCGAACTCTTCGTGGCTGCGACCATCTTTGCGGCGAATGCTTCCTTCGCGACGCCCATCGGCTACCAGACCAATCTGCTGGTGATGGGGCCCGGTCACTACACTTTCAGGGATTTCATTAAGGCGGGTGCACCACTTGTTGTGATAATGTGGTTGACCTTTTCATTGCTCGGCCCATGGTATTATGGGCTCTGGTAAAGAAGACACAGCCTGGAAATGACGCAGCAACCGAAACATTCTCCGCAGTTTTTCCTCACGGCAGCTTCGCCCTGCCCCTATCTGCCCGGAGAATATGAGCGCAAGGTTTTCACCCATCTGGTGGGTGACAAGGCGCCGGAGCTGAACGATCTTCTTACCCAGGGCGGTTTCCGTCGCTCCCAGAACATCGCCTACCGTCCCGCATGCGAGACATGTCGCGCATGTGTGTCGGTGCGCATTCTTGCTCAGGAATTCGAGCCGACCCGAAACATGAAGCGCATATTGAAGCGCAATGCGGATCTGATCGGCACGGCCAACACGGCGGAGCCAAGCTCGGAGCAGTATTCGCTGTTTCGCACCTATCTGGATGCCCGCCACAGCCGTGGCGGCATGTCCGACATGACGGTGCTCGATTATGCGATGATGATCGAGGACACCCATGTCTCCACCGAGGTGATCGAGTATCGCAGGCGCGGTCCGGATTCCTTCGTCACCGGCAAGGGTGAAGGCGAACTGATGGCCGTCGCACTGACCGACCGCATGGCCGACGGATTGTCGATGGTCTACTCGTTCTACAATCCACAGCTTCACGATCGGTCGCTGGGCACTTTCATGATCCTGGATCATATCCGCCGCGCCCGCTCGGCCGGACTGCCCCATGTCTATCTGGGATATTGGGTCAACGGATCGCAGAAGATGGAATATAAGGTCCGCTTCAAGCCGCAGGAGCATCTTGGCCCAACCGGATGGGACCGGGTCGACTGATCACTGCTGGCTGATCACAAGGAACATAGCGAACAAACCCATAGGTGCGCAGTGGCCCCGAGCGATGACAATCACACCAAGGGCCTGCTGTTGACCGCTTTTGGCGGTCTGGTGCTCACGATCGACATTCCGCTCATCCGGCTGGCTGATGGCGACCATTGGCCAATTCTCATGGTGCGCAGCGCGATTACCTTCTCTGTTTCGCTGATCGTCTGGCTCGTGTGGCGAAGTTTCTCGTCGAAAGCACCTGCATTCGTTCCAGGTCGGACCGGCCTGCTGGTGGCCGCTCTTTACGGGCTCAGCGCCGTGACCTTCATGGGAGCGGTGTTCTACACAACGACGGCCAATCTCGTGTTCATTCTTGCGCTGAATTCGATGTTCGCCGCGCTGTTCTCATGGCTGTTCCTTAAGGAGCGCCCCGCCCCGGCGACGCTCGTCGCAATGGTCTTCATGCTGGCAGGCGTGCTCATCATTGTCGGCGACAGTATCGGTACGGGCAATCTTGCGGGCGATCTCATGGCTCTGGCATCTGCGATCATGATCGCGGCGGCCATCACCATAACCCGACACAGCGGCAAGGATATGGGTTTCACTGCACTTGCCGCAATTCTGCTGCCGTTTCTGGTGGGCGCCTTCATGACATCGAAGGTCGGCTACAGGATCGACGATCCCCTTTGGATCATCATCAATGGCGCGATCATTATGCCGATCGCGTTTTTCTGTCTTGCCAATGGTCCGAAATATCTGTCCGGGCCGGAAGTCGCGATGTTCTACCTTCTTGAAACCGTCCTCGCGCCGATCTGGGTGTGGATGATCTTCAGTGAGATTCCATCAACGCAAAGCCTGGTCGGCGGGACGATCCTGATCGTCACGCTCATCGCTCACTCTCTTTGGCAATTGCACCAGGGACGGCGCAGACGACAGGCTGCACGGGCGTTGCGACACCCGATCTAGATGGTTCGCGAACTGATTCACTGTCCGGTTACAAGTCACTGATTTCATATAAATTTCGGCAACAAGTTTCCTCGCGTGAACTCTCCATTAAAGTTTTACCCCGATGCTGCCGGACAGTTTGGGGGGTATCCGATCATGGATGCGATGACTATTGCGACGGGATTTTTGCGCAGCCTGGGACTGGCTGCCCTGGTGGGGATGTCGTTCGGCGCCTTGCTGCGGCTTGAGTTGCGGGGGGTGAAGCTGGGACTTGCCAGCGGTGCCCTGTTCGGATTTGCAGCAGTGGCAGCGATGGCAGATCCAATACGTTTCCAGGAAGGCGTTATATTTGATGCCCGAACGGTGCTCATCGTCCTGTCCGCCCCCATGGGCGGTCCGATCGCAACTGTGGTCGGGACGGCGTTGGCGGCCGCCTATCGGGCCTGGCTTGGCGGAGTGGGTGCAACAGCTGGTGTTTCAGGCCTGGTACTCGCGGGTCTGGTAAGCCTTATCTATTACTGGCGCTGGCGCACTGCGCGAATGATCCGCGAGTTCGGCATTCTTGGTTTTGCCGGTGGCGTGACGATATTCACGATTTTCCTCATGCCGCGCCCGCAGGCCATGGCGGCTTTCGAGACCATGGCGTTCCCATACATCCTCACCACAACGCTTGGGACTATACTCGTGGGCATCTTCCTGACGGCGGAAAAGCGTCGCCACGATTTCGCCCGCGCGTTGAAACATGCCTCGGAAACGGATGCACTGACCAAGGTCTTCAACCGGCGCAAGCTCGACCGGCTTGCCAACAAGCTGGAAAACAGGGCTGCGATGCAGCAGGACTACGCGGTAATCATGTTCGACATCGACCACTTCAAGCGGGTCAATGACACCTATGGTCATGCTGCAGGGGACGCGGTTCTGACACGCGTGGCAGAGATCGTCTCCGCACGCACGCGCAACATGGATCAGGTCGTGCGCTATGGCGGCGAAGAGATCGCGGTCATCCTGCCCGACACGAACGAGAAGGGCGCCGCAACCGTGGCCCAGCAGATCCTGAAGACCATCGCGGGCACGAAGGTCGATTGGGATGGTGCGGATATCGCGGTAACTGTCAGCGCAGGCGTTGCAGCCTCCAGCAGTCACGGGCCAGGTCTCGTGGACGTCGTTGCCGCAGCCGATCAGGCGATGTACGCCGCAAAGCGCGACGGCCGCAATCGGGTGCAGACGGCTACGACCATGCGTCGGTTGGAAGTGGGAGCAACACCCGGTCTGCAGGCAACGGCAGCCGAAACCGAAAAAGCGAGCTGAGAACAAAAAAACGGGAGCTCAAGTGGCTCCCGTTTTTCGTCCAACCTCGATTTTTCAGCTGGCGAACTTGCCAGTCCGCGGGAACCCCTTGGGTGCCAGGCGCCCTGCCCCGGCACGATTGCCGATCCATTCAAGAAGTTCTTCGCGCTTGCGGTTGAAGGTGCGGTCGGCGGAATCCTGCCAGGTCAGCCCTTCTTCCATCGTGAAGGTCTTGAGGTCGGAAATGCCGCCATCCTTGTAGCGCTGCAGGCGTACGCCCTTGCCGCGGGTCATTTCCGGGATCTCGGACAGTGCGAAGACCAGAAGCTTGCGGTTCTCGCCAACAATGGCAACGTGATCGCCCGACACGGGCACGCAAAGCTTTGCCTCGTCCGGAGACTTTACATTCATGACCTGCTTGCCCTTGCGGGTATTGGCCACGATGTCCTTTTCAGCCACCACAAAACCGTTTCCGCCGTGGGAAGCGAGCAGAAGCTTGCGCTCGGCCTCATAGGGGAAAGCCGTCACGATGGCCTGGTCGTTTTCCATATCGACCATGAGGCGCACAGGCTCACCATGGCCGCGGCCACCGGGAAGCCTGTCGGCACCGACGGTGTAGAACTTGCCGCCGGTGGTGAACATCAGGATCTTGTCGGTGGTCTGTGCGTGGAAGGCGAGCTTCAGACTGTCTCCTTCCTTGAAGGAGAGCGTTGAGAAGTCAGCCAGATGGCCCTTCAGGGCGCGCATCCATCCCTTTTCCGAAAGTACCACGGTGATCGGCTCGCGCTCGATCAGGGCAACAGCCACGTCTTCCAGATCGTGCTCGGGAGCATCCGCAAAGGTGGTTCGGCGCTTGCCCAGAGCCATATTCTTTTCCGGGTCATAGGTCTGGCGCACCTTGGCCACTTCCCAGCGCACGGTCTTCCATTGCTTTTCGGTCGAAGCAAGCAGGGCTTCGATTCCCGTCTTTTCTTCCGAAAGCGCGTCATGCTCCTTGCGGATCTCGAATTCCTCGAGTTTGCGCAACGCACGCAGGCGCATGTTCAGGATGGCTTCGGCCTGGGTGTCGGTGAGATCGAAGCGGGCGATCATCACCTTTTTCGGCTCATCCTCCTCGCGGATGATACGGATGACCTCGTCAATATTCAGATAGGCGATGAGGTAGCCGGCCAGCACTTCAAGGCGGCGCTCTATCTCGGCGAGGCGATGGCGCGAACGGCGCAGCAGAACTTCGCGGCGGTGATCAAGCCACTCGCGCAGAACCTGCTTCAGCGACAGGACGCCCGGCACCTTGCCGCGCGAAAGCACATTCATGTTGAGCGGGAAGCGGGTCTCCAGATCGGTCAGCTTGAAAACCGACTCCATCAGAAGCTCCGGTTCGACCGCCCTGCTCTTCGGCACGAGGATCAGGCGAATGTCTTCCGCACTTTCGTCGCGCACGTCATCCACCAGCGGCAGCTTGCGCGCGATGATCAGCTCCGCGATCTTCTCGATCAGGCGGGACTTCTGGACACCGTAGGGAATCTCGGTGATCACGGCCTGCCATTGGCCACGGCCCTGATCTTCCTTCTCCCAGCGCGCGCGAACGCGGAAACCGCCACGACCCGTCTCATAGGCCTCGCGCATGGAGGCACGGTCTTCAACAATCACGCCGCCTGTCGGGAAATCCGGCCCCTTCACATGCTTGAGCAAACCATCGAGATCAAGCTCGGGATCATCGATCAAGGCAAGAGCTGCATCGCAGATCTCGGCGGCATTGTGTGGCGGTATGGAGGTCGCCATGCCGACGGCGATGCCGGAGGAACCGTTGCAAAGCAGGTTCGGGAACGCGCCGGGAAGAACCGTGGGCTCTTCCGTCTCCTCATTGTAGGTCAGGCGGAAATCGACGGCGTCTTCGGTGATGCCTTCAAGAATGCCCGTGGCGGCCTCGGTCATGCGCGCTTCGGTGTAACGCATGGCCGCGGCACTATCGCCGTCGATATTGCCGAAATTGCCCTGCCCGTCGACCAGCGGGTAGCGCATGGCGAATGGCTGGGCCAGGCGCACGAGCGCGTCGTATATCGAGCTGTCACCATGGGGGTGGAACTTGCCCATGACATCGCCGACGATGCTGGCACATTTGGAGAAACGCTGCCCCGGCTCAAGCCGCTGCATGCGCATCGTGTAAACGATGCGCCGATGCACGGGCTTCAGGCCATCACGCACATCGGGGAGTGCCCGGTGCATGATGGTCGAGAGTGCATAGGCCAGGTAGCGCTCTTCAAGCGCCTTTTTCATGTCCACCGGTTCGGAGGACGCTCCGTCTCCGCCGCCGGGCGGTTGCAAATCTTTTCCCATGGATTCGGGTTAACGAAGCAAGCAACACAAGGCAATAGCGGCCTTGCGCTCATCCACTGATCTGGCCCTTATCGGGTCACTTGAGCCAGAAAACGCTCGATCGTGACTGTTGCGGGGTCGCCTGGCTGGCCCAGTTTGCGCGCAATGGAGCCGTGGGTGTAACGGCCGCCGTCAAAAACCGCGACACTCGTCCCTCTGGCGCGAAGAACATTCGCGTAGCCATTGGTCAGCGCACGGCGGCGAGCCCCGTTCGAGCCGGAATGCAAGAAGAGATGCGGTGCATAGCCGGAGCCCTGCCTTGCGTAGGTGACCGGCGACCAACGCACCCAGTTCTGCGGATTGGAGCCGAACGCATCGAGATAGGGATAGCCGAGCGAGCCGCGCATGCCGGCATAGGCAACCATGTCATAGGCCTGGACATCGTTTGGAATGACGCCCCGGATATTGCCGCAGAGCTTGCGCGCCTCGCACAGCGCGACCAGATGGGCGCCCGCCGAGTGCCCCATGAGGACAATGCGGTTCGGATCGCCGCCATAGCGACGGGCATTGCGGCGAAGCCACTTCACCGATTGCGCCAGATCCTGCACCTGTCCTTCAACGGTCGTGGCAGGCACCTTGCGGTAGTCGATGGCGACGAGCACATAACCCTTGGCGTTGAGCCATTGAGGCAGCGAGTAGACCTTCTTGCGGTTTCCCTTCACCCAGCCACCGCCGTGCACATAGACAACAATGGGTCTGTCGCGACCGCCTGCCAGCGAGAAGAGATTGAGCGCCGAGGCGCGCTTGACCTGTGGTGTGTGAATGTCCAGCGCCAGCCCCCGCGTATAGGCCACACCGTCGTGGAGCTGACCTGCATGTGCGAAGGTGAGGCTGGTGATGAGCAGAAAGATCGCCAGCTTGAGCGGTCGCAACATATGGAATGCCCCGTCTTATTGCTTGAGGTAGAAACAAATCGCCTGTGGGCAAATTGACACAAGAGCGGGCGCTCGTCATCTTTCGTTCGGAATTTTCCCTTTCTCTGTGCGTCCAAATCGGTCCGGGAGTTCTATCCATGAAGTGTATCAAGTCACTCTCTGCGTCGCTGGCCCTTGCCGGACTGACCAGCACCGCCCTCACCGGCCCCGGATTCGCGTTCGAAGCGGATGCGGTGGCCAAACGTTTTGAGGAGATCATCGAGAAGCAGCAGGTCGATGTCGAATGGTCGGCGGTTAGAAAGGACGGCACATCGGTCGTTCTGGAGGATGTCACCGCCATGGCCGAAGGCGAGGATGACAAGCTGGAGCTTGGCGACCTCGTTTTGCAGGATGTCAGCGAAGACGAGATGAGCTACCGCATCGGGACGGTCGTGATTGATGAATATGCGGTCGCTGACGATGATGTATCTGTTGCCATCAAGGGCCTCAGCATCGCCGGTCTCGTTTTGCCAAAGCAGGACGAGACAGATCCATATGGCGGCGTGATGCGGTATGAGCGGATGGAGGTTGCATCCGTTTCCGTCAAGGATGAGGACGGCAGCCTTGTTGACGCCCGAAATGCCGTTGTGAGCATGGATGCCGATGGTGAGGACAGCCTCTCCTTCTCCGGCAGTGTCGAGAGCTTTACCGCCAATCTCGACAACCTGATGGAAAGCGGCAATGCGATGGCAGCCGTCAAGCAGCTCGGTTATTCCACAATTTCCGGATCTGCTGAAATGGAAGGCGCCTGGCGTGCTTCCGACGGGCTTGCGAGCCTCGATACCTATAAGGTGACCGTCGAGAATGCCGGTACCTTCACCTTGTCTGGCGAAATCAGCGGCTACACGCCGGAATTCGTCAAAGCGCTGACGGAAATGACGTCCAAGATGCAATCAGGCGGCGAAAACCCGATGCAGGGCATGGCGATGCTCGGCCTGATGCAGCAGCTCAACTTCCACGGCCTGTCGCTGCGTTTCGAAGACGCTTCGCTCACGGGGAAGCTGCTTGAATTCGTGGCGTCAAAACAGGGTGGCAAACCCGCTGATGTGGTCAAGCAGGCCGAGGCCATCATCCCGCTTCAGGTTTCACCCTATCTGGGCCCGGACATGACGCGCGAACTCACGGAGGCGGTGACGACCTTCCTGAACGATCCGCAAAACATCACGATTGCCGCGCAACCCGAAAGCCCAGCTCCCTTCACGATGATCATGGGTGCTGCGATGGGTTCTCCCGAACTGCTGGTCAAGCAGATCGGGCTTTCCGCGAAAGCCAATCAGTAGGTTCAGTCGTTGTGAAATGAAAAAGGCCCGGCGAGTGCGCCGGGCCTTTTTCATCTGCGTCGTCCTGCCAAATTTCAGTTTTTGGCCTGAGGGGCCAGGCGCAGGTGAAGCTCGCGCAGCTGTGCCGGAGTTGCCTCCGACGGCGCATTCATCAGTAGATCCTGAGCCTGCTGGTTCATCGGGAACATGGTGATCTCGCGCAGGTTCTTCGCGCCCACGAGGAGCATCACGATGCGGTCGACACCGGCCGCCATGCCGCCATGGGGCGGTGCTCCATACTGGAAGGCGCTGTAGAGACCGCCGAAGCGCTCTTCCACTTCGCTCTGCTCGAAGCCGACAAGGCCGAATGCCTTGACCATGACTTCGGGCAGATGGTTACGGATGCCGCCAGAGGCAATCTCGAAACCGTTGCAGACCATGTCGTACTGATAGGCCTTGATGGTGAGCGGGTCCTGGTTCTCCAGCGCTTCCATGCCGCCCTGGGGCATGGAGAACGGGTTGTGCGCGAAGTCGACCTTCTTCTCGTCCTCGTCCCATTCGTAGAAGGGAAAGTCGACGATCCAGCAAAGCTCGAAACGGTCGCGGTCGACCAGATCGAGTTCCTCGCCTGCACGGGTGCGCGCAGCTCCCGCGAAGCTTGCAAATTTCTTCGGATCGCCTGCGACGAAGAAGCAGGCATCGCCGTCTTCCAGACCAAGCTGCGTGCGTATGGCTTCGGTGCGCTCAGGTCCGATATTCTTGGCCAGCGGACCTGCGCCCTGCAGTTCCTCACCTTCCTTGCGCCAGAAGATGTAGCCCAGACCCGGCTGGCCCTCGCCCTGCGCCCAGGAGTTCATGCGATCGCAGAAGGCACGGCTGCCGCCGGTCTTTGCGGGAATGGCCCAGACCTCGTTCTTCGGATCGGCTGCCAGGATATTCGCAAAGACCTTGAAACCGGAATCACGGAAATGCTCGGAGACTTCCTGCATCTCGATCGGGTTGCGCAGGTCCGGCTTGTCAGAGCCGTATTTGCGCATCGCCTCGTCATAGGGAATGCGGCGGAAACTCTCGGTGACCGGCTTGCCGTTGGCGAAGGTCTTGAAGATATCGCGGACGACCGGCTCCATCGTGGAGAGGATGTCTTCCTGCTCCACGAAGCTCATCTCGAGATCGAGCTGGTAGAACTCGCCCGGCAGGCGGTCGGCACGCGGGTCCTCGTCGCGGAAGCAGGGTGCAATCTGGAAGTAGCGATCGAAACCCGAGACCATGATCAGCTGCTTGTAGATCTGCGGCGCCTGCGGCAGCGCATAGAATTTGCCTTCATGCAGGCGTGAGGGCACGAGGAAGTCACGCGCGCCTTCCGGCGACGATGCCGTCAGGATTGGCGTGGAAAACTCGGTGAAGCCCGCTTCGCCCATACGCTTGCGCATCTCGGAGATGATCTGCGTGCGCCTGACGATGTTCTTGTGCAGCGTTTCGCGGCGCAGGTCGAGAAAACGGTATTTCAGGCGAATGTCTTCAGGGTAGTCCGGCTCGCCGAAAACGGGAAGCGGCAGTTCCCTCGACTTGGAAAGCACCTCGATCTCGCCAGCGAATACCTCGACCTCGCCGGTGGGCAGATTCGCGTTCACCGTCTCGTCCGTGCGCGCCTTCACCTCGCCGTCAACGCGGATCACCCATTCGCCACGTACGGTTTCGGCAATCTGGAAGCTCGGAGAATCAGGATCGGCAACGATCTGGGTCAGACCGAAATGGTCACGCAGATCGATGAAGAGCAGGCCGCCATGGTCGCGCACGCGGTGCACCCAGCCTGAAAGGCGGACAGTCTTGCCGACGTCGGATTTTCTCAATTCTGCGCAGGTATGGCTGCGATAACGATGCATGTTTTTCTGTTCCGCTGTGCTGAAGCTCGTCGGAAGGCGATGCGGGCTATGGCGCACCGGGCCTTGTTAACCGCGCGGGAAAAGCGCATGTGCGCACGGTTTTGTCAAGGATGGCCCCGTGTCTGCACCCCACTCCTGAGCGATGCACCACTATTAATAGTGAAATATCAGGGTGCACACGATTTTCTTCACATTTGTGCCTCCAGCGCATAAAGAAGACGCATGGAACTTATCAAGACGCGCGACGCGCTGGCTGAGGCTGTCAGCCAGCTTTCACAATCCGACTTCATTACCATCGACACCGAGTTCATTCGGGAATCGACCTATTGGCCCGAGCTGTGCCTGATCCAGATGGCCGCGCCGGGTGTGACGGCGCTGGTCGATCCCCTGGCAGACGGAATGGATCTGAAGCCCTTTTTCGACCTCATGGCCGATGAAAGCGTGACAAAGGTTTTTCACGCCGCGCGTCAGGATATCGAGATCATCTACAATATGGGCGGGCTCATTCCCCATCCGATCTTCGACAGCCAGGTCGCGGCGATGGTCTGTGGTTTCGGCGACAGCATTTCCTATGACCAGCTCGTCTTCCGCATCACCGGCGAGCGGATCGACAAGACCTCCCGCTTCACCGACTGGCGTCACAGACCCCTGTCGCAGAAACAGCTTGATTACGCGCTTGCCGATGTGACCCACCTCATTCCGGTCTATGAACACCTGAAGGCCGAGCTGGAGCGCGAGAATCGTGCCCATTGGCTGAAGGAAGAGATGGATGTGCTGACCGCGCGCGAGACCTATGACCCGCATCCCGAGGATGCATGGAAGCGTCTGAAGCTGCGTGTGCGCAAACCGATCGAACTTGCCGTGTTGCAGCATGTTGCTGCCTGGCGGGAGCGAGAAGCGCGTGAGCGCAATGTGCCCCGCGGGCGCGTCATCAAGGACGATGCGATCTATGAAGCGGCACAGCAGCAGCCGAAGGACACGCAGGCGCTCGGCCGCATGCGCGCCATTCCGAAAGGCTGGGAGCGTTCAAGTACGGCCGCCGGCCTTCTTGGCGCCGTTGCCAAGGCACTTGCCACCCCCAAAGAGGAACTCCCGCGCTTGCCCAAGCAGGTTCATGCCCCCGAAGGTGCTGCCGCTGCGGCCGAACTCATCAAGGTTGTGCTGAAGCTTGTTGCCGAGCGCGAGGGCGTTGCACCCAAGATGCTTGCTTCCAGCGACGACATCGACCGCATTGCCGCTGAAGGCGAAAATGCGCAGGTGGCGGCGCTTTCCGGGTGGCGCCGCGAAGTCTTCGGTGAAGAGGCCCTGAAACTTCTGCGCGGCGAGACGGCACTGCGGTTCCGCAACCGGCGGATCGAGACCTTCACGCCCGTGAAGGAAGTCGTCAGCGCAAATTAGGCCGCGAAGCTAGTCCTTCGCGACGTCCAGGACGAGATTGAGTCCCGTCACGCGGGCCAGATGAGCCATGCGTCCGATCGGCCGTTCCCCCATCAGTTCCGCTCGGTCACGCGGGATCAGTAGCGCGATGGAGCCGTCATCGCGCTTTTCCCATCTCAGGCGCGGAATGACGCCGGGCATTGACGCCGACAGCAGATAGACCACGCGCATCAGACCGCCGAGCAGGCGGGCGCGTTCCGCATAGCGCGGTGTGGCAAGCGCGCGCATTTCCGGCGACAGATTGTCGTCGAACAGACCTTCGTGTCTGAACATGATGGCCAGCGCGATATAGGCGCGGCCAGGATGATCGATACCTGAGAATGAGCCGTGGGCGATGATGTTCAGCGACTGCGTGCCGCGATATTCGGGATGGGCGCGCCATCCGATATCGGCGAGCAGGCAGGCAGCCTGCCGGTAGCGCGCGTCATTTTCGCACTCTTCCACGCCCAGCACCTTGAACGCCTCGCCCGTCCATTCGGCGAGTTCCTGCGAATGGGTGTAGGAGCGCGAGCGAAGAAGTGCCAGCTCGCGTGAGGCAGACAGGAGCGGATCGCTCTTGCGCTGCTCTTCCTCCAAAAGGGAATAGAGATAGCCTTCGCGCACGCCATTGGCCGAGATCACCAGCTTTGACGGCTTCATTGCGCGCATGACTTCAAGAAGCACGGTCGCACCGAAAGGCAGCAATGCACGGCGGTTCTTCGAGACGCGGCCGATACCGCGCATCTTTTCCAGATTCCCTTTGGCAACGCGTTTGAGGAAAGCCAGATGCTTCTGGGGATCAAGCTCGTAATTATGCATGACCTGCAGTGGATATTTGGTCACGCTCATATGCAGACGGGCCAGGTTGCGCCAGGTACCGCCAACGCAGTAGAAGGCCCTGCCCTCGCCCGCCTTCAGCCACGGCGCACGCGCAATCTCCCCACGGGCGATCTTGGCGGCAATGGTCGTGGAATCTTCCGACATCTCCTTCAGGCGAAGGCCACCGAGCGGCAATGTTATGCCATCGCCCATATTGCTGCCGGAAACGTCTACCAGTTCGAGGCTGCCGCCGCCCAGGTCGCCGACAATGCCATCGGGCTCATGAAACCCCGACATGATGCCATAGGCCGAATATCTGGCTTCTTCGCGCCCTGACAGAACCTGGATTTCGGTACCGAGAATCTCCTCGGCCCGGGAAATGAATTCCGGCCCGTTTTCGGCCTCGCGCGCAGCAGCGGTCGCCAGCACATGCAGCGACTGGGCGCCTGCCTGCTCCGACAATGCGCGGAAACGGCGGAATTCCTCCACGGCCCGCGAGACGCCATCCGGGTCAAGCTGGCCGGTCGTGACAATGGACTTGCCCAGACCTGCCAGCATCTTCTCGTTGAACAGCACGGTGGGAGAGCGTGCAATGCCCTCATAGATCACCAGGCGGATCGAGTTTGATCCGATATCGATCACGGAAACGGGACGCCTGTCCTGCAACCGGCCTTGGGTCGATGCGATACTCACGCTGTACAGAAACCACCAGAATTGTCATTGCCAGCAACCTGTTTGAGGTCTTGCAGGCAATAAATCAATCCAAACTTATTCAGCAGCGGCAGCTTTCTTTGCCTTCTTGAATGCCTCGATGCGGCGCGGTGCGTGAGACTTCAGCGCATCCCCGCGGCCCGACAGGCTGGGATTGGTCATGAAATATTCCTGCGCGTTGAAGCTTTCCTCGCCTTCCTGCGGTAGGATGCGGCGCGATGTTCCGTCCGGCAGCACCTCGAAGCTTTGCTGGTTGTCCATGATGTTGCCGAGCATGATCTGTCCCAACACCTGCTCATGCACGGTGCGGTTGGTGATCGGCACCATGGCTTCGACGCGCCGGTCGAGATTGCGCGGCATCAGATCGGCGGAGGAGATATAGACGATGGCCTCGTCGGAAGGCAGGCCGTGGCCATTGCCGAAGCAGTAGATGCGGCTGTGCTCGAGGAAGCGACCAACTATGGACTTCACCCGGATCTTCTCCGACAGGCCCGGCACCTGCGGGCGCAGGCAGCAAATGCCGCGCACGACCAGATCGATCTCGACCCCGGCATTGCCTGCCTCATAGAGCGCATCAATGATCGCGGGATCGACCAGTGAATTCATCTTCATCCAGATCTGCGCCGGCCGCCCTGCCCGGGCATGTTCGATCTCGCCCTGGATGTGCTCAAGAATGCGATTGCGCAGGGTGAATGGCGATACCGCAAGGCGCATATCCACGTCCGGCTCGGCATAACCGGTGATGAAGTTGAACACCTTCGCCACGTCGTGAGCTATAGCGGAATCGTCAGTAAAATAGGAAAGGTCGGTGTAGATGCGCGCGGTGATAGGGTGATAATTGCCGGTGCCCAGATGGCAGTAGTTGCGCAGGCGTCCATCCTCGCGCCGCACGACCAGTGACATCTTCGCGTGGGTCTTCAGTTCGATGAAACCGAAGACAACCTGCACGCCCGCGCGTTCAAGGTCGCGCGCCCAGCGGATATTGGCTTCCTCGTCGAAACGCGCCTTCAGCTCCACCAGTGCCGTGACCGATTTCCCCGCTTCCGAAGCGTCGATGAGCGCGCGCACGATCGGGCTGTCATTCGAGGTGCGGTAAAGCGTCTGCTTGATGGCTACGACGTCAGGGTCCTGCGCTGCCTGGCGCAGGAACTGCACGACCACGTCGAAACTCTCATAGGGGTGATGGACCACAAGGTCCTTTTCGCGGATGGCGGCGAAGCAATCGCCATTGTGTTCGCGGATGCGCTCGGGGAAGCGCGCATTGTATGGCTCGAATTTGAGGTCGTCGCGCGCGACCTTCACGATTTCGGAAATCTGGTTGATCGCAAGCGGGCCGTCCAGCACGCTTATGCGTCCGGCGGGAACACCCAGTTCCGATGCCACGAATTCGCGCAGCGACTCGGGCATCGAGCTTTCGAACTCGATGCGGATCACCGAACCGCGCCGGCGGCGCTTCAACGCGCTTTCGAACAGGCGTACAAGGTCTTCGGCCTCTTCCTCGACCTCGATATCGCTGTCACGAATGATGCGGAAAGTGCCGGAGCCGATCACCTTGTAGCCGGGGAAGAGCTTGCCGATGAACATTTCGACAATGTCTTCGAGCGCGATGAAACGAATGCCCGAAGAGCGCATCGGCAGCTCGATGAAACGCTGCAGCGCGACCGGCAGGCGCAGCAGAGCGGTCATCCGCTCCCCATCCGAAAGCTTCTGCAGGTCAAGGGCGATGGAAAAGCCGAGATTAGGGATGAAGGGGAACGGATGCGCGGGATCGATGGATAGCGGCGTCATTACCGGATAGATCGAATCGAGAAAATGCTCCTCGACCCAATCGCGGTCCGCTTTCGACAGGCTGTCCGGGCGGACCAGCTCTATCCCCTCCTTCTTGAGAAGTTCCAGAAGACCGCCGAGATTTTCATGCTGCTCCAGCTGCAGTCGGCTTACCTCCAGCAGCACCTGGTGAAGCTGTTCTTCCGGTGTGCGCCCATCAGCGCTCCGCGTGGTTATTCCCTCGCGTACCTGACCGGCAAGGCCTGCCACGCGGACCATGAAGAACTCATCCAGATTGTCGGCGGAAATGGAGAGGAAACGAACACGCTCAAGAAGCGGATGACAGGGATTTTGCGACTCCTCCAACACGCGGCGGTTGAACTGCAGCCACGAGAACTCACGATTGACGAAGCGATCAGGGCTGGAGGCGGCCACCTCATCGGCCTTCTCCGGCTCGATCGGGAACTCGCTCTTGACCGGCTTCAGCTCATTCATCGTCTTCATCTTCCTCGAAACATGCAGGGACCTGGACAGCCTTGGCTGTCAGCATATGTCCTGACAGGCTTTTGCGACAGTTTCATATCACGGGCTTGCAAATAAGCCATTTATGCTACAAACGCTTTGACAAACTGACACCGAGCGGGAGACAGAAATGGCGGGCCATGCGATACCGCATTTCCACAACACGGATGGTCACAGCGCCATCAATATCGGCGTCCGCGAATTCATGTGCGTCGGCGCAAATCCGCCCATGGATCATCCACATGTCTTCCTGGACATGGGTGACGATGTCGAGCGCGTCTGTCCCTATTGTTCCACGCTTTACCGCTACCGCCCGGAGCTGAAGGCTGACGAGACCCAGCCTGCGGGTTGCGCATTCAAGCGCGACGCGGCCTGAGGCGCGAGGCACAAGCACCATTCCCGCCTCCATCGCCATTGCCGGTGCAGGCATTGCCGGACTGACAAGTGCGCTGGCGCTTGCCGCGCGCGGGCATGAGATTACCATTTTCGAGCGCGAAGCGCATCTGGGCGAAGCGGGCGCAGGCCTGCAGCTTTCGCCCAACGCCACGCGCGTGCTTCGCAACCTTGGCATTCTGGATCACCTCCAGAAGATTGCCGTACAGCCCCAGGCAGTGCTGCTGCGTTCCGCGCGCGACGGGTCGGTGAAATCCCGCCTTCCGCTTGGCGAACAGGCGCAGGACCGCTGGGGTGCTTCCTATCTCACCTGTCACCGGGCCGACCTGCAGAGCGCGCTTTTGGAATGTGTTACCGCGAACCGGGGTATCAAGCTGAAGTTGGATGCCCTGGCGCAAGGATTTTGCTTCACCGGTGACCGTGTCTCACATCCTCTCTCCGATGCACAATTCGATCTTCTGCTTGCGGCCGATGGCATCTGGTCCGGCCTGCGTAAGGAGGTGACATCGCTTGATGCGCGTTTCGTCGGCCGCATTGCCTATCGCGCCATGCTGTCTGCGGATCATCCAGCCGCTCGCGCGATCTTCGGGACGACGCCCAATGTGCATGCGTTCATGGCGGCGGGTTTTCACACCGTCGCCTACCCTGTCAGTGGCGGCACTGCCTATAATCTGGTGGTCGTTCTTCCTGGTAATGAAACGCAACGTGGCTGGGTGCAAGGTGCTGATCTCGACGAGCTTCGCCATGCATTCAAGAGCACGATCCTCGCGCCACTGATAGCGGCCGATGGCTGGAGCCAATGGCCGCTATACGAGGTCCCGCCGCTCGAAAGCTGGTCAAGACCGCCGAACCTGTTGCTCACCGGTGATGCCGCGCATGGGCTCACACCCTTTGCGGCACAAGGCGCGGCAATGGCCATTGAAGACGCTTCGGTGCTTGCCGGTGTGCTTGATGATGCAGGCAGCGTGGCGGAAGCGTTGGCGAAATTCGAGCGGCAGCGCAAACCCCGGATCGAACAAGTGCGGCGGCGCGCAGGCTTCAACAGTTTTGCATGGCATGCTGCAGGACCTGTGGCTTTGATCCGTGATCTGGTGCTAAAGCACCGCACTGGCGCGAAGCTCATGGCCGATTTCGACTGGCTTTATGGCTGGCGCGAAGACTGAACTTGCCTCCTTGAATGCGAAAAGGGGCAGCAGAAAGCCGCCCCTTTGAGTGATTACCAGCGTCTCTGTTGCCTTTAGTGCAGGATCTGCGACAGGAAGAGCTTGGTGCGCTCGTGCTGCGGATTGTCGAAGAACTCGGCCGGCGTGTTCTGCTCGACGATCTGCCCCTGATCCATGAAGATCACGCGGTTGGCGACCTGGCGGGCGAAGCCCATCTCATGGGTCACGCAGATCATGGTCATGCCTTCCTCGGCAAGATCAACCATGGTGTCGAGCACTTCCTTGATCATTTCGGGATCAAGCGCTGATGTCGGCTCATCGAAAAGCATGATGCGCGGGTTCATGCACAATGCGCGGGCGATCGCCACGCGCTGCTGCTGACCGCCGGAGAGCTGACCTGGATATTTGTGCGCCTGCTCGGGAATCTTCACCCGCTCCAGATAGTGCATCGCCATCTCCTCGGCTTCCTTCTTGGGCGTCTTGCGCACCCAGATCGGAGCCAGCGTGCAGTTCTCCAGAATGGTGAGATGGGGGAAGAGATTGAAGTGCTGGAACACCATGCCGACTTCACGACGCACCTCGTCGATCTTCTTCAGATCGTTGGTGAGTTCGATGCCATCGACGACGATCCGTCCCTTCTGGTGCTCCTCCAGACGGTTGATGCAGCGGATCATGGTGGATTTGCCGGAACCCGAAGGCCCACAAACCACGATGCGTTCGCCGCGCATGACCTTCAGATTGATGTCGCGCAGAACGTGGAAATCGCCATACCACTTGTTCATGTTGACGATCTCGATGGCAACATCGGTATCGGAGATCTGCATTCCCGGCTTTTTGTTTGCAGCAGGTGCTGCTGCGGCAGGATTTGTCTGGCTGGCCATGACGTTTTTCCTCACTCGAGCTTTTCGCCCGTCAGTTCTTGTGGCCGGTGTTGAGCCGGCGTTCCATGTAGATCGAATAGCGCGACATGCCGAAGCAGAAGAGCCAGTACACGAAGGCAGCGAATACAAGTCCGGTCGCAGCCGTGGTTGGCGTGATCCAATTGGGATCGGCAAAGCCGCGACGCACGGTCCCCAGCAGGTCGGCGAGGCCAATGATGTAGACCAGGCTCGTGTCCTTGAAGAGGCCGATAAAGGTGTTCACGATGCCCGGGATCACCAGCTTCAACGCCTGCGGCATGATGATCAGACGCATCATCTGCCAGTAGCCGAGACCCAGCGCCTGCGCACCTTCATACTGGCCCTTCGGGATGGCCTGCAGGCCACCGCGGATGACTTCCGCCATATAGGCTGCCGAGAACAGGGCAACGCCGATCAGTGCGCGAAGCAACTGATTGAAGGTCACGCCATCCGGCAGGAAGAGCGGGATCATGAATGCCGACATGAAGAGTACGGTGATCAGCGGCACGCCACGCCAGAACTCGATGAAGACGATCGAGAAAAGGCGGATGGCCGGCAGATGCGACCGGCGACCGAGCGCCAGCAGGACACCCAGCGGCAAAGATGCCGCAATGCCTGTCAGTGCCACGACGAGCGTGACAAGCAGACCGCCCCAGAGATTGGTCGGAGCCGGTCGCAGACCCATATCGCCTGCCAGCAACATGATGAGCAGCAGAATGCCGACCGGTGCCACCAGCACTTTCAGATAGCGCACCTTGCCGCCCTCACCCGGCTGCACCGCCAGAAGGCTGAGCGCGACCGAGACGATCGCAACGAGTGAAGAAAGCATGGTGAGCGTCGAGAAGCGGATATCCATGAACCGCACGGGGCCGGAATTGACGGCATTGTGCATGAACAGGATCAGCAGTGCGGCGATTGCCGCCCACAGTCCCCACTTCAAACGGTCTTCACGGGCACCGGCGACCATGCCGCCCAGGGCGGATGCGATGAAGGCTCCGATGGTCAGCAGAAAGGCCACCCAGGCGCCGCTGACGCGCAGATTTCCGCCTGTCAGAAGAACCAGCGCGACGAACGGGAAAACAGCGAAAAGCAATATCGCGTTCAGTCGCTTGTAGGGAAGCGGCGGAATGAGCAGCGGCACGGCCAGAAGTGCCAGAAGCACCATGACCAGGTCGACGCGCCAGCGCTCGCCCATCGGGTAGAGACCGTAGACGAACTGCCCGAATTTGGCACCCACGAAGGCCCAGCATGCACCAAGTTCACCCTCGCCTTCCGCCGGAAGGCAGGCCTGACGGTCCGAGCCGGAAAAGACAGCGTGAAGAAACCCCCACTCGAAGATGTTCCACGCAGCCCATACCGAAAAGATCGACAGGACGATGGTGATGACACTGTCGAATGGCGTGGCGAACAGGTTCTTGTGCAATATCCCCACAATGCCCGCCTCCGATGGTGGAGGCGGTTGCGGTGCTTTCTGCTCGCGAGCGACGTAAAGAGAGACTTGTTCTTCCATTTTTTGCCTCCTACCGCTCAACCAGCGCCATTTTGGCGTTGAACCAGTTCATGAATGCGGAGACCGCGACGCTGAGGCCGAGATAGACGACCATCCAGACAGCGACCACCTCGACGGACTGGCCGGTCTGATTCAACACCGTGGACCCCACGGCAACCAGTTCGGGATAGCCGACGGCCAGACCCAGTGACGAGTTCTTCGTCAGGTTCAGATACTGGCTGGTCAGCGGTGGAATGATGACACGGAACGCCTGGGGCACGACCACCAGCCGCAATAGCTGGCTGCGCGTGAGACCCAGTGCCGAGGCGGCTTCGGTCTGACCCTTGGACACCGACAATATGCCGGCACGAACGATTTCGGCCACGAAGGATGCGGTGTAGAAGGACAGCGCGAGGAACAGCGCGAGAAATTCCGGCTTGACCTGCCAACCGCCCCGAAGATTGAAGCGTGTTGCTTCGGGCACTTCGAACGAGATCGGAAGTCCGGTGACAAGGAATACCGCAATCGGCAAGCCGAAGATCATGCCCAGAGCCGGTCCGAGCGTCTTGCGGCGCTCGCCTGTCTTGAGCTGATGTTTCGTGTTGGCCTTCGCCAATATAACCGCACCGGCGATGCCCAGTATGAGCGCGATCAGGGTGGCCAACGCGATGGGCTCGAAAACGGCAGCAGGCATTTGCAGGCCGCGATTCGAAAGATAGGTGCCAAAACCGAACTGTATGGCCTCGCGCGGCAACGGGAGCACCGAAAGGACGCCGAAATACCAGAAGAGGATCACCAGCAATGGCGGAATGTTGCGGAACACCTCGACATAGATGGTGCTGAGGCCGCGCACGATGTAGTTCCGTGAGAGGCGCCCGATACCTATGATGAAGCCGACAATCGTTGCGAGCGTGATACCGGCTATCGCGACGATGATCGTGTTTGCGATACCGACCATCAGCGCGCGGCCATAGGTGGAATTGGACGAATACTCTATCGGCACCTGGCCGATATCAAATCCCGCGCGCGAGGATAGAAAACCAAAACCCGAGGCGATGTTTGCCTGGGCGAGATTTCGGATCGTGTTGTTGATCAGCCAGGAGGCAAAAGCCAGGATGGCAATGATCATCAGGATCTGGATGATGAGACCGCGCGTTTTCGGGTCGCGCATCAGCGCGACACGCGGCTGCGAAATGCTTTGAGCTTCAACTGTCATATGATCCGCCATGCACGATGCTTGGCCATTGCAGGAACGGCCAGCGCATACGCTTATTAAAAGCGGGGGTGCTGCCGCATATGCAGCAGCACCCTCATCTACCGATTAGCGGATCGGCGGTGCGTATTGCAGGCCGCCCTTGGTCCAAAGAGCGTTCTGACCACGCTGGATGCCAAGCGGCGTGTCCGGACCGACATTGCGGTCGAAGATTTCGCCGTAATTGCCAACAGCCTTGATCACATTGACCATCCAGTCAGCCGACAGGCCAACATCCGCGCCGAAGGTGCCATCAGCACCGAGCAGGCGGCGGATATTCGGATTGTCGGAATTGACCATCTCTTCGACATTGTCCTGCGTCACGCCGAGCTCTTCAGCGTTGATCAAGCCGAAGTGAACCCACTTCACGATGTCGAACCACTGCTCGTCACCCTGGCGGACTGCCGGGCCAAGCGGCTCCTTCGAGATGATTTCCGGCAGAACAACATGCTCGTCCGGGTTGGACAGTTCGAGGCGCGATGCATAGAGGCCCGAGGCATCGGTGGTGAGAACGTCACAACGGCCCTGCTCATAAGCAGCATTCACGTCCGACTGGCTCTCGATAACAACCGGATTGTATTCCATGTTGTTGGCGTTGAAGTAGTCGGTCAGGTTCAGCTCGGTGGTCGTACCGGACTGCACGCAGACGGTAGCGCCGGAAAGCTGCAGGGCGGAATTCACGTTCAGGTCCTTGCGGACCATGAAGCCCTGGCCGTCGTAGTAGTTCACGCCGGCGAAGTTGAGGCCGAGCGCGGTATCGCGGTTCATGGTCCAGGTGGTGTTACGTGCCAGCAGATCGACTTCGTTGTTCTGCAGGGCGGGGAAGCGCTGGACTGCGGAAAGCGGAGTGTACTGCACCTTGCTGGCATCGCCGTCGAATACGGCTGCGGCCACGGCCTTGCAGTAGTCCACGTCGAGGCCCTGCCATTCGCCCTGGTCGTTCTGGGAAGCGAATCCCGGAAGTCCGGTATTCACACCACAACGCAGCTGGCCAGCGCTCTTCACGTCATCGAGCGTGGCTGCCGATGCCGCACCTGCAGCAAATGCAAATACAGCCGAGCCGAGCAGTGCCTTCATAAGATTCTTCATGTTCATTGACCCTTTTTTCTCAAGCACAGGGTTCATCCCCAAAGTCTGATGTGCGGAAACACGGTGACACAGTCTTGTGAATTTGCTGCGAATACCGGCTTCCTCTCCCATGCACGGCGTCCATCGAATGCCATAATTTCACACGGGTCAAGAGGGGAAGAGCGATTGGTCCAGAAGCAATAACTGATGGTTAACCCTGACGGATTACAACCATTCCTATATTATTTCACCATCGGGGGCTGGTCATGAAGCCGGTACTGGCGGCAACTGTAGTCGCATTGATATCAACAGGGATTTCGGCAGCATTCGCAGCCGATTACGAGCCTGCGCCGTCCTATCAGACCGCGCCCTTGCGTCCCACGCATCAGGCAGGTCACTCCGGCTGGTATATTCGCGGCGATATCGGGCACAACTTCAAGACGAAAACCGACGGCGGTTTCCGCGTTTTTGAAGGCACTTACCGCGATGCGCACTACGAGCATATGGAATTGCGCTCCAACACCTATTTCGGTGCCGGCGCCGGTTACCGGCTGAACGCCCATCTTCGCGGCGATGTGAGCCTGGCATATTGGAACCGCAGCGGCTTCGGAACGGCCACACTCGACGGTGATTGGTCCTTCGACGATTCGAGCTCCGCGAATGCATTCGAACTGATGGCCAATGCCTATGTCGACCTGAAGACCTTCGGTCGCATCACGCCCTATGTGGGCGGCGGCGTGGGCACGACCTATCTGCGCTACGGGCGCCTGACAAACCGCGCAACCTGCATTGATGCCGCCGAATGTGGCGGGCTGGATTATGTGGCCTGGCATGAGGGCGAGGACAGCTGGCGCTTCACCTGGGCGCTGATGGCAGGTGTCTCGGTGGATCTGACCCATCGCGCAAAGCTGGATCTTGGCTACCGCTATGCCCATGTGGCCAGCGGACATGCGTTCGGTTTCGATGCGGCTGACATCGCGGCGGGTGCCACGGGCGTGCAGGGTTGGGACAACGGCTTTGGTACACACCAAATCCGTGCCGGCCTGCGCTACGAATTCGGTGGCGCGCAAACCGCGGCATACAAGCCCGAGCCCTTCGTCATCCCAGCGCCTCAGCCCGTTTACGACACCACGCCCTACGAGGCTCCGGTCTACAAATAGGCTTCTGGCGCAGACGCTTCCCTGCCCCGGCTGCTTGTCTCCTTCGCCTTCGCGCGCTACGCCCTTTGAGTGAACGGATGAGGCCGACCCCGCGTCGGCCTTGTTCATTCCTCACTGCGCGACAAGAGAAAATGGCGAAGGGTGATCGATGGCACGGGATCTTTCTGGCAAGGGCAGCAATACGCGGCTGGCACATATCGGCAATGATCCGCGAGACTTTCACGGGTTCGTCAATCCACCGGTCGTGCATGCCTCCACGGTTCTGTTTCCCGATGCGGAAACCATGGCGGGCCACAAGCAGAAATACACCTATGGGACGCGCGGCACGCCAACCAGCGATGCGCTTGGCGCTGCGATCGACGCGCTGGAAGGCTCGGCCGGTACAATAGCCGTTCCCTCCGGCCTGGCCGCCGTTGTCGTACCCATGCTGGCCTTCCTGTCAGCAGGCGACCATGTGCTGATTGTCGATTCCGTCTATTTCCCCACCCGCCGCTTTGCAGACACGATGCTGAAACGCATGGGTGTGGAGGTCGAATATTACGAGCCGGAACTGGGCGGCAAGATCGCCTCGCGCATGAAAGACAACACAAGGGTCGTCTTTACCGAATCACCCGGATCCAACACGTTCGAGATGCAGGACATCCCGGCAATCGCAGAAGCGGCACATGCCGGCGATGCCATCGTGATGATGGACAATACCTGGGCAACACCGCTCTACTTCAAGCCGCTTGATCATGGCGTGGACATTTCCATTCATGCGGCCACCAAATATCCGGCAGGCCATTCCGACGTCCTCTCGGGTACGGTATCGGCCAACGCGAAATGCTGGCAGCAACTCTACGACACCTATCTGACGCTCGGCGTCTGTGCGGGTCCGGATGATGTCTACCAGGTTCTGCGCGGACTGCGCACAATGGGAGTGCGGCTTGAACGCCACCAGGAAAGCGCGCTTGAAATCGCTCAATGGCTGGAGAGACGCGACGATGTTTCCCGCGTGCTCCATCCGGCCCTGCCCTCGCATCCCGGCCACGAAATCTGGAAGCGCGACTTTTCGGGCGCAAGCGGCATCTTCTCCATCGTTCTGAATGGCGGCGGCACGAAGGAAGCGCATGCTTTTCTCGACGCGCTCGAAATCTTCGGTCTTGGATATTCCTGGGGTGGGTATGAGAGCCTCGCAGTGCACGTATCGCTGGGAGATCGCATTGTGGCAAAGGCACCGGATGAAGGGCCGGTCATCCGCCTGCAGATCGGGCTTGAAGATGTGAGTGATCTGAAGGTCGATATCGAGAAAGCTCTCGCTGCGGCAAGAGCTTAGTCACAGAAGCCCAACAAAGCCGCAATCCGACTTATCGGGTTAAGTTCACCGTAACCAGAGAACAACCTCAGGCTGAGTAAAATCTTGGCGGCTGCATCACTAGTCGATTACCGTCCCATCATTGCTTGATTCGAGGGGGCTCATGATGCGCGGCATTAGATCAGGCTGTGGCACAAGCGCGATTGCGCTTGTGGCGGCAGCAGGCGGAACTCTATTGGCTGCTTCACCTGCAACTGCGGCCTGCGGTCCGACTGCCGGAACAAGCGACACCTATGTTTGCGACAGCGGCACCATGGCCGGAGGGCTGACAGATACAGTCGGCGACAACAGCCTGACTTTTCCCGATGGCGGCAATGGCACCATTGATGGCGATGTGGAGTTTGGATCCGGAGCGGACCGTCTCGACATGCGCTCGGGCCGCGTGACGGGCAACTTCGACCAGGGCAGCGGCATCGACATTTTCGAGATGAGCGGCGGCGTCATCGACGGGGCAGTCAATCAGGGCGGTGGAGAGGATATCTTCCGCATGAGTGGCGGCCAGATCGGATCCCTGAACCAGAGCGGCGATCTCGACGAGTTCTACATGACGGGCGGGCGGATCCTGGGCAATTTCAATGCCGGCGACTATGGCGAAATGTCCGGCGGGCGCATCGGCAGCGTGTCGCTGGTCGGTTCAAGCAACACATTCCTCATGTCCGGCGGTACTATTGACGACAACCTTACCGCCATGGGCGGTCGCGGCGACGTTAATACGCTGACGATTTCTGATGGAGAGATCGGCGGGAGGATCGGTACGAACAACGCTCACGACCATGTCACCATCACGGGCGGCAGTGTCGCGGGCAACATCACGCTGGAAGACAATTCCGACCGCTTCATCTGGAATGGCGGCGGCACTCTTGGCGGTTCGGTGGAGCTTGAGGCGGAAGACGACCAGGCGGAACTGACCAATCTGAACCTTGCACTGACCAGCGGCCCTACCCTTCTTTCCGGCGGCACCGGCACAGATAGCCTGACCCTCACTGACGTGGACTGGACGGGTGCTGCACGCATCACCGAGTGGGAAAGCATCACGCTTTCAGGAGCCACCCTGCTCGATCTGGGCGGTGAAGCGCTGGTTCTCGGCGACGCCGGCACGCAAACCGGCAGTCTGGAAATCACACCGACCAGCGTCATTTCAGGTGCAGGCAGCGCTTCAGGCTCGATTTCCAGCTTCGTGTCCAGCTCTTTGGCGCAGGTGAACAATCGCGGTCGCCTGACCATGCAGGATGGCATTGCGGGCGACCGCATCACCATCACAGGCAACTATACCGGCCATGATGCAGTGCTGAGCCTGGACACCGTTCTTGCAGGCGACGATGCCGCTAGCGACATGCTCGTAGTGGACCGAGGTGCGGCTGACGGATCGACCACGCTTGCCATTGTCAATGCCGGTGGAACCGGTGCGGCAACGCTCAGCAATGGCATCAAGGTCGTGGATACCACCAATGGTGCCACGACGACCGCGGGTGCTTTCGCGATTCCGGCACCTCTTACCGCTGGCGCGTTCGAATATCGCCTGTTTCGCGGTGGGTTGACCAGCGGAAGCGAGGAAATGTGGTACCTGCGCTCCACGATGATGACACCACCCGAACCTGCTCCAACGCCCGCGGACCCGACGCCGTCCCCCATCCCCGCACCGCAGCCGGCACCCACACCTGCCGCAGGCCGAGAGATCGCGCTGCCGACCGCGGCAGCAACACCTCCCAATGGAGGTGCGGCACCGCTTGCGCCTGTCGCCGCCTCGACACTTGCCGCACTGACGCCGCAGTCTCCGCCTCCACCTGCAATGGCAGAAGCGGAAGTCGTTCCTATTATCCGGCCGGAAGTGCCACTTCACGCTGCAGTGCCGCCACTGGCGCAGGTTCTCGGGCAGGCCACGCTTGCGACATTCCATGAAAGGCGCGGCGAGGAAGACCATCTCGAGAAAGGTATGGCTGCAAACAGCTGGCTTCGCATATTCGGAGAGCACATCGACACGCGATGGGACGGTATTGTTGCACTGGGCTTCGAGGGGAACCTCTACGGCGTACAGATCGGGCAGGATATGGTGGGCCGTGAATGGTCCAATGGTCATGAGACCCATTTCGGCCTGATTGCCGGCTACAGCCGGTTGACGGGCGACCTCTCCGGTAGCGCGCTCGGTTGGTCAGGCCTTGAGGTCGGAACCGCGGATCTCTCGCTGATTACCGTCGGCGGCAGCCTTGCCCATATGGCAGCTTCAGGCTGGTATGTGGATGGTGTTGCCCTTTTTGGCTGGCTTGACGGCACGACGGGTTCCTACCGCGACACTGGCATCGAGGTGGAAGGAGAAACGATCCTGCTTTCGGCAGAGGCTGGAATGCGGTTCGCCCTCAATGACCGCTGGAACCTGCACCCCAACGCGCAGCTTGCATGGCAACATGTCTCACTCGACCCCGCTCATGACGGGCTTGCCGGCGTGAATTTCGAAGACATGGCAGGCTTCACCGCTCGTGCGGGCCTGCGTCTCGAAGGAGAGCTTGGAGAACAGCAGGTGCTGCGACCCGTTCTCACAGCCGACCTAACTCACAGCTTTGGCGAGGAAAGTGCGATCTGGCTCGGCGACAATCGTGTCACGACCGATCCGGACAATACGACGCTCGAATTCGGAGCAGGCTTCACGGCGCAACTCAATCCCAACATCCGCCTGCATGGCGAGGGACACTATGCTTTCGATATAGCGGGTGCAGAGCAGACCTCTCTCGGCGGCACGCTCGGTCTCACCGTCAACTGGTAGAACGCTTCCCGCCACGCATGCGCTTTTGCGACTGAGGCAGCGATGCTATCAGCTTGGTTGAACCTGACGCATGGCAAGGATGCTGCAGCATGAGCGATGGATGGGCGATCGGCCTGATGACGGGCACCGTTCTCGACGGCAATATCGATATCGCGATGCTGCGCACGGATGGGGAACGGATTTTCGAGTTCGGCCCCTATGAATTGGTGGCCTATCCCGCAGGCATCGTACCGCTGTTGCGGGAAGCCATGCAGGCAGCAATACAGTGGCGCTTCGTTGGCAGCGAGCCGGAAATCTTCGCCAGGGCCGAGCGCGCCCTGACCACGGCCCAGTCAGAGGCGGTGAACGCCTTCCTGTCGCGCCACGGCTTTGAAGCGAAGCAGATATCCGCAATCGGATTCCACGGACAAACAGTGCTGCATGTAGCGCCACAGAATGGTGTCAAAGGACAGACGCGACAGTTGGGCGACGGCGCCTTGATGGCCGACATTACCGGCATCACAACCGTCCATGATTTTCGCAGTGCCGATATCAAGGCTGGCGGTCAGGGAGCACCACTCGCACCCGTCTACCACCGAGCGCTGCTTGAGCAGATCGGCGCGGGCGCGGATACGGCCATTTTGAACCTGGGTGGCGTGGCCAATATAAGCTGGTGCCGGGGAAGCGAAATGGCCGCCTTCGACACCGGTCCTGCCAATGCCCCGGTCAATGACTGGGTGCGTGAACATACCGGGGGGGAGATGGATCGCGACGGCGCGATTGCCGCGCAAGGACAGGTGGACGAGGCGCTGCTGGAGACGCTTCTGGCTCATCCCTACATGACACAGCGCTATCCAAAATCGCTCGACCGCAACGATTTTACGTCGAGTATGGCTGGAAACCTAAGCCTTGAAGACGGTGCGGCGACCCTGACCGCATTCTCTGCGGCAGCCGTGGGCAAGGCGCTCGATCTTCTGCCGCAACGCCCCACGCGCCTTATCCTTTGCGGCGGCGGACGGAAAAACCCGTACCTGAAGCGGGCCATTGCGGATCGGGCGCAGGTCGAAGCATGCGTGGCAGAGGACGTTGGCTTGCGCGGCGATGCGATAGAAGCCGAGTGCTTCGCCTATCTCGCCATGCGCAGCCTGCGCGACCTGCCGCTCAGCTATCCGGCCACCACCGGTGTCAGTGCACCGATCTGCGGCGGCAAGATCGAAGCGCGCGCATAAACTTTTCCAACACCACCTTCCTGGCGGCACAATGTCACAAGCCACCGATCATGCGGCCTGCAGGGCGTTCCGGAAAAGTGGAAGACGATCAGGCAGTTGAGGCGCTCGAATTACCGGCAATAAGACTTTGAATGTGGCGATCCCGGCAGGATTCGAACCTGCGACCATCGGCTTAGAAGGTCGAAACCCTACATTGTTTTCATTGATATTTTCTGCTCTATGTTGCGTCTATGTTGCATTCATCCGAGCAAAGCGCTGGCAGCATCGGCCATTTCCTTGCCGTCATCCTTGCGCGGGAACAGGTGAGAATAAACGTCTGCAGTGACCGCGATGGATGAGTGCCCCATGCGCGCCTGCACCGTCTTCATGTCGAGACTGAGCCCGCCTGCCTCTTTGGGGTTGATGAGCCATGAGGCATAGAAGTGCCTGAGCGCGTGCAGGCCGGTATAGGGCAGCCCTGCCTTCTTCATCGCTGGTTTCAGGCCACGGTTCACGACATTGGAATGTGATTCCGGATTGCCCTTTCCATTCGGGAAAACCAGATCCCCAGGCGGACAAGCAACCTTCCATTCCTTCAGCGTGTTGACCACGACAGGCGGGACCGGAACCGTCCGCTGCCCTGCATGTGACTTGGTGGAGCCGATTTCTCCCCACTTGTCTGCACGCTGCCTGACCGTGATCGTCGCCTTCTCCAATTCCACATCCTGCCAGCGCAAGCCCCTCAGTTCTGAGGAGCGCAAGCCGCTGAAGACCGCAGTGAGCAGGATCGGGCGCCAACGTCCCTCCAGCGCGCTCAGGAAGGCCCTGATCTCATCCGGTGCGGGAATATCCACTCCCACCTCCAAAAGCTTCCTCTTGCGCTTCTCTGCCCCGTTGCGACGGCGAGACATTTCCTTCACGGCATTGCGTGTGACAAGGCCCCTCTCCTGCGCATCCGAGAGCAAAGCCCCGAGGGCAGTCATTGCCTTGCCGACCATGGCAGGTGATCGACCTTCAGACCGCAGCTTGTCTGCAAAGGCCCGGGCGGCAGGAACGGTGATCTTGGTCAGCTTCTCATCACCGATGAAGGGCACGATGTGGAGATTGAGCCGCTGGCGATAGGCTTCGATGGTGGAGCGCTCCAGTCCAGCAGCCTCGCTGCTTTCAATCCACAGCTCCCCTGCCCGCTGGACCGTTACCGTATCGCGTTCTGCAACATGAACTCCTTCGCGTATCTCAACGGCTGCCGTGGCTGCGAACTGGTCGGCTTCCTTCTTCTTCGCGAAAGTCTTCAGCCGGCGCTTGCCCCGTGCATCGGTGTAGTCGACCACCCAGGCAGTCTTTTCCTCACCCTTGCCGTTGATCCAGGTGCGCTTACGGACGGACATCATCAATCCTCCCATGGCTGGCGCGGCACCTTCTCCGAAGCCTCAGAGGAGTTGTCGACTTCGATTGCCGCTAGGCCCGATGCGAGCACGCGGGCGAACTCAGACCTGTCACCGTCCGCTAGTATAGCCTCCCCCAATGAGCGTGCGAGGATCGACAGTGTCCGATAGGTTTCACGCTGCAGCTGCAGCAATCGTTCCTGATTGTTTAGCATCTCAAACAAGCTGCTGCGCTCTTCATACAAGCGAGCGATCTCGTCGGATTGGGATTCGACCTCACCCTCCAGCTTTGCCAGTTCGCTATCAACCTGAGCCCAGGCTGCCTGTGCTTTCTGGTAGTTCTCTATCCGCCAGATGATCTCCGCATTCATTGATCGGCCGTTCTGCTCGGCAGCGGCCTTCAGTTGATCTCTTAATCCGTCTGGCAAGCGTATCATCGCTTGCTCAGACCCGCGGCTTACCTTTGCCATACCCGCTACTCCAGTCTGTTGACCTAGCACTGTGCTAAATACCCGTTGACGTCAATATCAGCACGGTGCTAACAAATGGCTACCTTCAGCACGGTGCTGATAGGCCGCAAGGGAGAAACTTTATGGAAAAGATTGAGCTCATCTGGGGCTGCGAGGGCATAGCCAAAATCATCGGGCGCACGCCACGGGTGACCTTTTCACTTCTGGAAAAAGGTGAACTTCCGGCCAAGAAGGTCGGCGGCCGATGGGTAGCCGAGCGCAGCCAACTCATCGCCTTCTTCATGAAGACTGGAGAGGCCGCATGAATCAGAAAACGAAATGCCCCGGACGCGTTGCAGCGCAGTCCAGGGCCGAAACTCTTCCCCTCTCAAAAGGAAATGAGCGACTGACTGATACCATGAGCAGGACCACACCCGCAAGCAACTGCAGCGACGAAGACCCTGCTATCGTTGCCACCCGCTCTTTCACGGCTTGGAAGCTGGAGCTCATCGACGCAATCACTTGCGACAAGCAACTTGCACACATTGATCGTGTAGTGGGCGTTCGCATCGTTCAGCACATCAACCGCAGAACCCGAGAGGCCAACCCCTCGCTGGCTCGTATTGCGGCGCAAGTAGGTATCAGCATCAAAACAGCTAAGCGAAGTGCAGCACGCCTGTGTCACAAGGAGTGCAGATGGTTCGCGCGAGCCCGTCCCAGCAGAACCGCCGGATATGTCTATCGGGTCAATGATGCCAAGGCACTGCATGTACTGGATGCAAAGGCGATGCGCGAGGATCAAGCCAAGGAACTTCTGAGAGGCGAGAAACGGGAAATGTGGCAACGCCTCCGAGGGGACAGTTTAGTCCCTTCGCGAGGGTACGTATCAGAACATCTCGAGGGGACAAATGGTGACAATTGCGAGGGGACACCCTTGTCCCCGGAACACCTAGCTAAGAACCACCTACAAGAACACCATCATTCAGGCAGCGAGGGAAACGGTTATTCTCTACATAGGGAAGCCGTCTCCAATTCCTATGCAGCGGCTTCAAGGGGGGCGTGACATGGCAGATCTTTCGCTCTTTTGATGAAAGCCTCCTGTTCAAGTGCTGGTCTTCCCTCGCGACCGCCGTGTGGGACGCATTCGTCACGTTGCCGGCAAGCTCGAGAACAAACGCCGTGATGCCGCGAAATCGGCGGCAGACGGCGCAATGATCGGGCCGACACATGGAAAGAGCAGGTATACTTCCTGCGCTGCCCGACATAGCCGCCTGTGAGCACCAACCTAGAGTGCGATCTCGAGCACATGGCACAGGTGGACAAAGTGGAGAAGCTGAGGCCTAGGCGAGCAACGAGACATTCGCCTCACGAGCACGCTCATCCGATATATACGAAGGGTCAGCGTTGTCACGCACTGGCGCCATCCGGCATCTCGTGGCACCTTTTATTCACTGTCACCTAAGGGGCCGACTACGGACTGGCCGGATCTGGCCTACGTACTGGGATAGCCGATGTTCAGCCCACGCTCCCATGCCGGGCAGGCTTGAGATGGGATACCATGCCGCATCGCATTCCTTGACAGACTCCACCTTTCCTAATCAACAGTTACAGATAACGAATCCTCAAACGGGGCCGGCACGCCTTTGCAAACTGTGGAGTGGCACGCTCACGATGAACACAACAGAAAGCGATCTCGAGGCGTCCCTTGTTTCGAAACTGCAGGACCTGAAATATGAGTATCGCCCGGATATCCGTGATCGAGCCTCGTTGGAGCAGAATTTCCGGGGGAAGTTCGAAGCGCTGAATCGCGTCCGCCTTACAGACGCCGAATTCGCCCGGCTTCTCGACGAGATTGTCACGCCCGACGTGTTCACCGCTGCCCGAACACTGCGCGAGAGAAACAGTTTCATCCGCGATGACGGCACGCCGCTGAATTACACTCTCGTCAACATCAGAGACTGGTGCAAGAACGCCTTCGAAGTGGTCAACCAGCTCCGTATCAACACGGACAACAGCCACCATCGCTATGACGTCATTCTGCTGATCAACGGGGTGCCGGTCGCCCAGATCGAACTGAAGACCCTTGGCATAAGCCCCCGTCGCGCCATGGAACAGATCGTCGAATACAAGAACGACCCCGGCAACGGCTACACCAAGACAATCCTGTGCTTCCTGCAGCTGTTCATCATCAGCAACCGTGATCGGACATTTTACTTCGCGAACAACAATACGCGCCACTTTGCTTTCAATGCCGAGGAGCGCTTCCTGCCGGTTTATGAGTTCGCCGATAAAGGCAACAAGAAGATCGTCCATCTCGACAGCTTCGCCGAGACGTTCCTCGTCAAGTGCACGCTCGGCCAGACGATCAGCCGCTACATGGTTCTAGTCGCAAGCGAGCAAAAGCTCGTGATGATGCGGCCCTATCAGGTCTATGCGGTGAAAGCGATTGTCGAGTCCATCGCCCAGGACTGCGGCAATGGTTATGTCTGGCACACCACTGGCAGCGGCAAGACTCTGACGTCCTTCAAGGCATCAACGCTGCTGAAGGACAATCCGGACATTGAGAAGTGCCTTTTTGTCGTGGACCGGAAGGATCTGGATCGGCAGACGCGTGAGGAGTTCAATAAGTTCCAAGAAGGCTGCGTCGAGGAAAACACCAATACCGCCTCCCTTGTTCGCCGTCTGCTTTCCGATGACTACGCCGACAAGGTCATCGTCTGCACGATCCAGAAGCTGGGTCTCGCGCTGGATGAAAACAGCAAGCGCAACAAGCAGCATAAGAAGAGCGGCAGGAAGAGCTTCAAGGAGCAGCTCAAACCCCTGCGCGACAAGCGCATCGCCTTCATCTTCGACGAGTGTCACCGATCACAGTTTGGAGAGAACCACAAGGCGATTAAGGAGTTCTTCCCCCGCGCCCAGCTCTTCGGCTTCACCGGAACACCGATCTTTGAACAGAATGCCGCCCAGCAAAAGATCGAAGACACCCAAGCCAGTTTGAAGACGACGGAAGACCTTTTCCCGCAGCGCCTTCACACCTACACGATCACCCATGCCATTGAGGACGGAAATGTCCTCCGGTTCCATGTCGACTACTTCAAGCCGGAGGGTAAGAACGTACCCAAGCCTGGCGAACCAATGGCGAAACGCGCGGTGATCGAGGCAATTCTCGCCAAGCATGACCAAGCCACCGGCCAGCGCCGCTTCAACGCCCTGCTGGCTACAGCGTCGATCAATGACGCCATTGGATATTACGACCTGTTCAAGACCCTGCAGGCCGAGAAGCTGGCCGCCGATCCCGGCTTCCAGCCGCTGAATATCGCCTGCGTTTTCTCCCCGCCGGCCGAGGGCAATCCTGATGTGAAGCAGATCCAGGAAGACCTGCCGCAGGAGAAGGAAGACAACGCGGTCGAGCCGGAGAAGAAGAAGGAAGCGCTAAAGGCGATCCTTGCCGATTACAACGCGCATTACGGCACAAATCATAAGATTGGCGAGTTCGACCTCTATTATCAGGACGTGCAGAAGCGCATCAAGGATCAGCAATGGCCGGATGCTGACCTTAAGAAGGCTTACCCTAATCAGGCGCATCACAAGATCGACATCACGATTGTCGTCGACATGCTGCTGACCGGCTTTGATTCCAAGTTCCTGAATACCCTCTACGTCGACAAGAACCTGAAACATCATGGCCTGATCCAGGCATTCTCGCGCACGAACCGGGTGCTGAACGCCACCAAGCCCTATGGCAACATCCTTGATTTTCGCCAGCAGCAGGACGCGGTCGATGCCGCCATCGCACTGTTCTCGGGCGAGGCTGCCGCCGAGAAGGCACGCGAAATCTGGCTGGTCGACAAGGCGCCCGTGGTCATCCAGAAACTGGAAACAGCCGTCCAGAAGCTTGACGCCTTCATGAAATCGCAGGGCCTCGACTGCGCCCCCGAAGAGGTGCCGAACCTCAAAGGCGATGCGGCCCGTGCGGCCTTCGTCGAGCATTTCAAGGAGGTGCAGCGCCTCAAGACCCAGCTTGATCAGTACACCGACCTGACCGAAGAGAACCGCAATTCCATCGAGGAGGTCCTGCCGCGTGACAATCTTCTGGGCTTCCGCGGCGCTTATCTGGAAACCGCTCAGCGGCTTCGGGCCCAGCAGGGAAAGGGTGCGGAGACGGCAAGCCAGGAAGCCGACCAGCTGGATTTCGAGTTCGTCCTCTTCGCCTCGGCGGTCATCGACTATGATTACATCATGGGTCTGATCGCTCGTTATTCCGATGCCACCCCCGGCAAGCAGAAGATGAGCCGCGAGGAGTTGATCGGCCTGATCCAGACCGACGCCAAGTTCATGGACGAGCGCGAGGATATCGCGGCCTATATCAACACTCTCAAGGCGGGCGAGGGCCTGAGCGAGAAGGCCATCCGCGACGGTTACAGCCGTTTCAAGGCGGAGAAGGACGCGGGGGAACTGGCGGACATAGCGGACAAGCACGCGCTGAAGACCGATGCGCTGCAAGGTTTTGTCGATACCATCCTGCAACGCATGATCTTTGACGGCGAGGCGCTGACCGACCTGATGGAACCCCTTGGCCTGAACTGGAAGGCGCGGCGAGTGAAGGAACTGGACCTGATGGCCGACCTGATGCCGCTGCTGCTGAAGCGCGCCGGTGGGCGCGAGATTTCGGGACTGAGCGCTTATGAGTAGTAAGGGAAGGTCATCAGCCGTGATGGGCGGTGGGGCAGTGTCCGTGCCTGAAAGGCGTTTTCCTGACTTTCATGAGGCAGGGGCTTGGAAGAGTGTTTCCCTGGGTTCTGTGGCGTCGATCAGCACCAAGAAGGTTGGGAACAAGACATGTATCCCAATGAGCATCACTTCTGGTGTTGGCCTTGTGAGCCAGATGGAGAAATTCGGACGGATCATCGCTGGTGAGTCATATAAGAACTATTTGCTCTTGCAGAAGAATGACTTCGCCTACAACAAGAGCGCGACAAAGGAATTTCCAGAGGGGTTTATTTCGCTTTACTCTGGTGAGGAGCTTGCCGCTGTCCCCAACAGTATCTTCACGTGCTTCCGTGTCAAGGAAGATGCGGTATCGCCGAGCTACTTGAACTACCTATTTCTTGGAAATCTGCACGGACGGTGGTTGCGGAGGTTCATCGAAGTCGGTGCCCGCGCCCACGGGTCTCTTAGCATTAATGATCGTGATCTGTTGGCTTTGCCCGTACCGGTCCCAGCGGGTCCGAACTCTCTGAGGGAACAACAAAAGATCGCCGACTGTCTGGACTCGGCGGACGCGCTGATTACCGCTCAGGGGCGAAAGGTGGAGGCACTGAAAGCCCACAAGAAGGGCCTGATGCAACAGCTTTTCCCACAGGAAGGCGAAACACAACCCCGCCTTCGCTTTCCGGAGTTTCGGGATGCAGACGATTGGAAGGAAGTGACGCTTGCCAAATTCATCGAGGAGTTTCGAGAGCAATCGACGGTTCAAGATGAATATGAAGTTATGACCTCTGCTCGAAGCGGCTTGGTGAGGCAAAGGGAATATTATGACAATGATCGAATTACTGAGCGGGATAATGTCGGCTTTAATGTAATTCCACCCAATTACATGACTTACCGAAGTCGTAGTGATAATCGGAAATTCTACTTCAACGAGAATAAACTTGGAGTAACAGGAATTGTAAGTATTTATTATCCCGTTTTTCGAATCCTGAACGGCTCGAACAAATTCTTCATAGAGCTTTTTTCGATGTTTTCGAGAATTATTGGGATGTACAGCGTTGGAACTTCGCAAACAGTCCTATCATTCAATCAACTTAAAAAGATTAAGCTTCCGGTTCCCGGCGAGGCTGAACAACAGCGGATCGCCGACTGCCTCGCCTCGCTTGACGACCTGATCGCCGCCGAAGCCCGAAAACTCGATGCGCTCAAGACCCACAAGAAGGGTCTAATGCAGCAGCTTTTCCCTTCAGTCGCGGTGGGTGATGCATGAGAGGCATCCGCACTTATACGGGCCTGGGCAAGCTGGTGGCGCGGCTTCGGGACGACCTGAACACAGCCGACCTGGTGTTGCTTTACGCCTATAACCGCACCGGAAAGACACGCCTCTCGATGGAGTTCAAGGACGCCGGCAAGCGCAAGCATAAGATGAAGAACCCGACCGGCACGCCCGACACGCTCTATTTCAACGCCTTCACCGAGGATCTGTTCGTCTGGGAAAACGACCTCGAGGGCGACAGTGTGCGCCGCCTGCAACTGAACGAGAAGTCGTCCTTCTTTAACGCTATGACCGAACTTGCGCTGGACGAAACCATTGCCCGGTACCTCTTCAGATATGCCGACTTCGAATTCGATTTCACCTACAAGGAGGTACAGCAGGACAAGGATACCATCTCCAAGCCGGATTTCGTGAGCTTCCGAAAAGGCGGCGAGGCAAACATCAAGGTGTCGCGCGGCGAACAAAACATCTTTATCTGGTGCGTCTTCATGGCGATCTGTGAACGGATGCTGGATGGGCATGAATCCTATCAGGGGAAGAAGTACCTCTACATCGACGACCCAATCTCGTCGCTGGACGACAACAACGCCATCTCCGTCGCCTGCGATCTCGCCAAGCTTCTTCGTCGGGCGGCCACGCGAAAGGATGCCAACGGTGCGTCCGCTCCAATCAAGGTGATTCTTTCTTCGCACCACGCGCTGTTCTTCAACGTGATGTGCAACGAAGTGGGTAGGCGGGCCGATGGCGAACCGAAGATCACCCACAAGCGCTATTTTCTGCACCGCCCAAATGGCGATGGCGCCTACACGCTTCAGGCAACGGAGGATACGCCGTTCTTCCACCATGTCGCCACCTTAGCCGAGTTGCTTCGCGCCGCCGATCCCGCGAAGGGCAAGCTCTACACTTTCCATTTCAACGCCTTGCGCAGCGTCATGGAGAAGACGGCATCCTTCTTCGGGCACTCAAGCATCGCCTTCTGCCTGAAGGCGCTCGACAACGACGAGGACCGCGCGCTGTTCAACCGAGCCCTGAACCTGTTGAGTCATGGCGCCTACGCAATCCATGAGCCGACCGAGATGGGCGAGGACAATAAGGAACTCTTCCGCCGCATCCTTCGCGATTTCGTCACGCGGTTCGAGTTCTCCTTGCCGGGCGCTGTTTCCGCCCCGTCCGCAGCTCCGGCATACACTCCCGTCCCTCAGGAAGTACCCGCACAATGAACGACCAAATGCAAAAGCAACTGGGTAAGACACTCTGGAATATCGCCGACACGCTGCGCGGAGCGATGAACGCGGACGATTTCCGCGACTACATGCTGTCCTTCCTGTTCCTGCGCTACCTGTCAGACAACTATGAGGCTGCAGCGAAGCGAGAATTGGGGAGTGATTACCCTGATTTTCCCTTGGATGTATTGCTGCAAACAGGGGCAACTACGCCCCTGCAAGCTTGGTATGAGGAAAACCCTGAGGACATCGCTGAGTTTGAAAAGCAGATGCGCCGCAAGGTTCATTATGTGATCAAGCCTGAACACCTCTGGGCCAACATCGCCCATTTAGCGCGAACTCAGAACGGAGAACTGCTGAACACCCTGCAGAAGGGTTTCAAATATATCGAGGAGGAGTCGTTTCAGAGTGCGTTCGGCGGCTTGTTCTCGGAAATCAATCTCGCTTCTGAAAAGCTCGGCCGGTCCTACTCGGATCGCAACTCAAAGCTAGGCGCCGTCATTAAGGAGATCGCCAATGGACTCGCCGATTTCTCGTCCGACGTGGATACGCTGGGCGATGCCTACGAATATCTGATTGGCCAGTTTGCAGCCGGCTCGGGCAAGAAAGCCGGCGAGTTCTATACCCCGCAGCAGGTGTCAGACATCCTTTCCGCAATCGTGACGCTGGACAGCCAGGAGCCCGCAACCGGAAAGAAAGAACACCTCGCCAGCGTGCTCGATTTCGCGTGCGGCTCCGGCTCGCTGTTGCTGAACGTACGAAAGCGCATGGGACCGCATGGCATCGGAAAAATCTACGGGCAAGAAAAGAACATCACCACCTATAACCTCGCTCGCATGAACATGCTGCTGCACGGCGTGAAAGACACCGAGTTCGAAATCTACCATGGCGACACGCTGAACAATGACTGGGACATCCTGCGCGAGTTGAACCCCGCCAAGAAGCCTTCCTTCGATGCCATCGTGGCCAACCCCCCCTTCAGTTTGCGTTGGACTCCCGGTGAGGCCATGGGGGACGATGTGCGGTTCAAGAATTACGGGCTGGCGCCAAAATCAGCCGCAGATTTTGCCTTCCTGCTGCACGGCTTTCACTACCTCAAGGACGAAGGCGTGATGGCCATCATCCTGCCCCACGGCGTTCTGTTCAGGGGTGGGGCCGAAGAACGCATTCGCACGAAACTGCTGAAGGATGGTCACATTGACACGGTTATCGGCCTGCCCGCGAACCTGTTTTATTCGACGGGCATCCCGGTCTGCATCCTCGTGTTGAAGAAGTGCAAGAAGCCGGATGACGTGCTCTTCATAAACGCGGCGGAGCTTTTTATAAAAGGCAAACGCCAGAACCAATTGGGAGACGGCAGTAACGGGACGCCTGACCACATCGGCAAGATCATCGAGACGTACCAGTTCCGCAAGGAAGAGGATCGCTACTCCAAGCGCGTGAGAATGGAGCGTATTGTTGAGGAGGGCTACAACCTCAACATCTCACGCTACATCAGCACAGCCGAACCGGAGCCCGAAATTGATCTCTCAGCTACCCACGAAGAGCTGATGAAGCTCGACAAGCAAACCCGTGAGGCGACGACGAAGCACAACGCATTTTTGAAGGAGCTTGGGCTTCCACTTTTGCCGCTTTCAGAAGGATGATGTGAGGCTTGTAGGATGTCCGCTCTTGGGCGCTGATCGGCACCCAAGGAAGGGCCAAAATGGCAGCGCGTTGCGGTCTAACAATCCAGAGGCGACCTTCGGTTTCGCCTCTCACCATCAGTTAGCTGCCATTCATTGATTCAAAAGATCGAGAACGAACTCGCTTGTGCACGCGCCATCGAACCGATCCTAGTGAGTTTCCCTCCCCCTAGCGCAGCCGAAACCTCGAGCACCAGCACGTCTGGGCGACTGAAGATGTTGAAATTTTCTGACATCTACCGCTGACGAAAAATTCAAATTTAATGGCATGAGCATATCAGGAGCCGCGTAGCCGTGCGTCTTCATCAACACACGGATCTCGTGCGTCACATCCATCGCTAGTGACCTAACGCGAGGTGGTGACCGTAACGTACTCACCCCTATTCCCGCGACCGTAGATCTCCACTAATACGAAAGTAGAGCCACTAAGAATTTCTCGAGCTGCCTGCGGCGAAATCTTGCCTCGCCGCAGCATCATCTCCAAGATCGCGCGGTTGCTGGCGCTGTGAAAAAAACTATCGGTCTGATCGAGCGAGTCGCGACGCCCAAACCTGTGGTAGTTCGCTCTGTCCTGCCTGATGATCTGCCATGGCTGCGTCAAACGCTCTCCGCTTGAATTGTGAAGATCACGTTCGCCAATGAAAGCTGAATAGCTATCGATCAGGTACGTATCATCCGCTGATCGGATAGAGGATTGTGCGAACGCGACAGTCGAAAAGACGCACACTACACCTGGGAAGGCGATTGTTATCAACTTCATTAGTACTCCCCTGCTTCTGAAGCGCTTGATGCTAGCACAACTTCCAAAGCGAAACTTTAAAGTCTGGTTTTCGAGAGAGATTCTAGGTCGATAAGCGATGTTGAGCCACAGCATCGAAAAGTGTCGGCAGACGGTCAGTACCGCAGCACCTGTGGCACTGACCGTAGCTGGAGCGCAGTCTCCAGCTCCGCCTATTGTTCCAGAACGCGATAAAGTGCGTGTCTGGCGGATTATACCAGCGAGAGCAAGCACGCCTCTCACGATCAATGGAAGCGGCTCTTGCTCCCGATGTGTCCCCGCCGGAATTAGGTGGACCGGGCAATCGGTGAACATGAACAGTCGGTATACTCCTATCGTCACCCTGTGAGGAATGATGATACGCAGCCTGCCTCTCAACAGAATGCCGGCCCTACCGCTCAACGAGGCTTGCCGTGCCACAGTCAGATCTGCTCATGTCCAGTGCGCGCCGAAGAGTGAACAATGCCGTCCCCACTGTTTACCGATGCCCAACGCTCTGCAGGGCGTTAGACTCCACGCGCGTCGTCAATCAAGTCGAGGTGGATTGGGTTGCCGCATAATGGCCGACTAGTTCTGTGCTGATTGCGAGGTCGGCAATCGTCGGACTGCTGACAACAGAGAAGATTAGAAGCGTGCTCGCGATCGCCGTTGTTGGCAAGATGGAGACGGTTGACGCCTTGGAGCGCGCGGCATTTCAGTTCACCGACGGAATGACTGAGCCTAATACTACTGTCGTAGAAGGCTCCCCACTTTGAGGAGCCAAAGGCAGAAGCCGATGCTGTACAGCCCGGAACATCATCTGAAGGCAGCGCGCGAGCTGGAGCAGAGGGCGAACCGCGAGTCAGATCCGCAGAAGAAAGCGGAGCTGAAAGAGTTGGCGTCACAGCGTCGGTTGGTGGCGAAAGCCGGGCGCAGGAAGGTCGCGCAGAAGGCGACCGAGAACGTTCTGAGCCGCGCGCAGAAGAGCGCCAGCCGCAAGACGTAGACGACATTGATGCCGCACTCGACGCGGCTGAGGATGAAGTCTTCGGTGGCACCGATACCCGCGAGCCCACCACCTACGATCCCGCCAAGGACAAGACCGAATACGGCGACGACTGGATCTTCCCGAAGCCGGAGAAGAAGCGGCTCGATCCGGTGGCTAAAGCTTGCAACCGCCGCAACAACCTGCTGTGCCCTTTATTATAGGGTTTGCAGCCCAAAACTACCCTCGTTTGCGAGCACACTTCAGGGGAGCGCAACAGCGAGCGCGAGAATGAGCGCCCGCATCAGTCACAAGATTCCCCGTCCGAGTCATCGGTCTTGATGAACTGGATGCCGTTGAACTCGATCAGCTCGTAGGATTTGTAAACCAGGTCGAACATGCGGCCATCAAGGCAGCCGACTTGGGCGACCTTGTTTTCGTTCCAGCCGATGACGATGCACTCGGTAGACTGGAAATCCATCCCGTTCTCGCCAAGTCAGAGGTAGCGGAATGGGGGCCGCCTTCGGGCCATAGCTTCTGGGTACATCCGGCTCCGGCCCAATATTCCTGGGCTCCGGCCATGCCAGGAACCGACAGTCCCAACAGTATCGCAAGTATCAGTCTAATGGTTTCGGCTCACTAGACTATTGCTAACTTCGCAGACAAGTACCGGACAGTAGGTCGTCAGCATTGAGGCGACTACGCTCACCCGATCAAAGCGTGCAAACACCGTAACGAAGCGGAACAACCGACCAGCAATAAGTTCAAATGTCAAAAGTTCGACTGATCAGTATAGTTAACAATTTTTAACACAGAAGCATCCGGGTTCGTGGCCGCAAGAAGCGTACACTCTTACTTAATTTTGCGAGAATGGAACTTAATATCGCACAGCTGGACTGCCATCCCAGAAACTTTCGGAACAGTCACCGGCTACGAAACCCGGCAGACGATCTTCCCCAAGAGCATCAATGGCAAGCCGGAACAGCGGGCCCAGTCCTTCTGCGACATGCACCGGATTGTCTCCCCCATCATGGTCAGCCGAGACGCCTGCGTCATTGCGATGTGGGCTGCCGGTCATTGTCAGGAACTGAAGCTGGCTCAACGGATGGAGAGGGTAACGTAGACCGATTTTCAAAGCTGGTATTTACTGAACCCGCTTTGCAATCTTTCTATGGAGTCTGCCAGCTTCTCCGCCTGCTCAGGCACGCTTTGGAGATGAACTGTATAGCTTTTTATATACTGGGAGTTAGGTATTTCCAGTTGCTCTCCAAAGTCCTTGGGTTCGCCTATAGAGAGTCTATGATACTTCTTAAGATCACCCTCAAACGTGTAATTCTGCTTAAGAAGGTCTTTCAGATTAGTTTCGTCCGCAGCTTCGAAGAGTGGGCGAACCGCATTTATAAGGTCATCGCTTGCGATATCTCGGATCTCCTGCAGGCACTCCTGGTAAGCATCAACTCTTTCACAAAATTGGTCGGTTTGTTTCTCGACGCAGAGGGCTGTTTCAACACTGATTCGAAGCATGCGAGCTCTATGGGCTGCACTCCTCAATCGCTTCACAGCAAAATCATATGCTCGGGCTACTTTGCGAACTTCAGTCCGCAATACGAGAGAAGTGGACAGTGCATCGGACCTTCTCATTTGTTGGATAGTGATGACCGCTGCGGTGATCGCAAAAAACGATCCGGCCAAAGACTGCCAGTCCCTAAGCCAGGAAGCAAAACCCGAAACCGACTCAATTGCAGCTCCGAAGCAAAATGCGACTGCGGCGAGAGCCATTGCGCTGATGGTTCTTATACCAGTTCCGTGAATAACGCCGGTGCCACGAGGGTTCCGCATGATCGCCATCTCTCCGAATCTTTCCGGTTGAATCGACCGAATGATTATACCGCTGAGGGAGGGAGACGATGGAAATCTGGGACAAGTATCGGCTTCTTTCCTCAAAATACTGGATCCAGCCAAGCAGGCCTATGATGCGATCTTCTACGTCTACCGCAATCTCAAGTTCTTCGAGGAACGTAGGGCTGAGGCTGCCTCGGATAGCGACTGGAAGAAGATCAGGGCGTCAAGGAGAACCTGATCTTCGAGGCGCGCTTCACCCGATACCGCAGCGACAACGGTCAAGAGCCACCGGCAATGGAGAGCATGCTGTTAACTATTTTTCGGCCTATCCTCCCCCTCTGCCTGGTGGTGGCTTCTGGGCCATGATCCGGTTGGCCCGAGATACGCACCCAAAACCGATCATGGGCAAGGGCGAGAAGCCGGTAATCTATCCAACCGAGCTTGAGGCACAGAAGGCCTGCACCAATCAACTGTTGGCCTATTTCAATGGCGACCTGCGCAGGGATGGTGAGAAGATCAGCACGACCCGTATGAAGGCTGAAAAGCTATTTCGTCTGGGCACGAGGCCCGTGGAGGTGGAGGTAAGATGATTACAGTCGAAAATTTCTATCAGCTGGCCGCGTTGCTTGGAGTGCAGGGTCAAGTGGACATCGCCTATTCTGAGAGGATTGCCGCACCCACCAATGCAAAGGATTTTGCCCGCGAGGCAATCTGGGTGATCTGCTGTTCTGGGATGAAATACGAGATAGCACGCTTAATTGAGCGTCGGGTGTGGTCGGCGCTACGGGCAGGAGAGCCTGTAGCAGGTGTATTCGCTCATCGAAGGAAGGCAGCTGCAATGGAGACGATATGGAGCAATCGTGAAGCGTTTTATGAAGAGTTTCTTGTATCAAACGACAAGCTTGCTTTTTGCCAGTCGCTGCCTTGGATCGGTAAGATCACTCGCTATCATTTGGCGAAAAGCTGCGGATTGGACTGTGCCAAACCGGATGTTCACCTGAAGCGGCTGGCCGATCGGGAAGGAGTAACTGCACAAGCATTGTGCGAGCGCTTAGCTCGGGAAACTGGGTTGCGCGTCGCAACAATTGATCTGCTGTTGTGGAGAGCCTGTGCGACCCGCTTGCTGGACTCCCGAACGGGTGTAATCGCAGCATGAAAATTGCGCCCCCCTCATATCGAAGAGTTCTGCAACGAGTTCGGTATCAAGATAAACGACGCCCATCGTTACCCTGAGATCGGGGAAACGAGAGCAGTGACCACGCTCGACCGCATCTATCGCAAATATGGGGAAGGACATCTCAGGCTTGTGCTGACTACGATCAGGGAAGCAGGCAACAATCTGCTCCTGATGGACGAAACCGGCTTCTGGGCCGTCAGCGACATGGTGAGGAAGTGCCAGCCTCTCATCGATCGCGATGCAAGCGCCTTGCTGGAGCTTTGGGACGTGATGCCATCCGGTGAGCGGCAATTCGTGGCGCAAGACCTACGCGGCATCGTTCCGATCCGCTTCGCATTGAATGGCATGCTGTATGAAAGGATCGTGAAGCGGTTTGGACCAAATGCGGAGCAACTAGATCTATTGGATGACAGGAGAGATGCGTCTTGAAGGTAAGATTGACGGTCAAAAAGGCACAGACCGGTGATGTTGGATCCGACGTCGTCCGTGTGGCAAAGAATGATCGAGGTGACATCCCACGGTGGAAGGTCGCTTGTATTGCGTGCAACGGACAACGGAAACGAGTGATCGTCTTGGGCCAGCCCAATGCAGGCGAGATATGGATGGATCTCGATCTCCGGGATGATTTGGATGTCGAGGAGGGTTCAGCATATGAATTCGAGATCAGACCAATTGGCTGCATTGGCCAGGTGATCATGCTCGCAACTAGCAGAAATCCTGTCGTACAGACGCCAATGCTGATCGCGCTCACTAGTTTGCTGATCAGCGTGCTGCCACTATTGCTTCCACTAATTGGCCCGTGTGCACGTCTCATCCGGAATCACATCAGCCACTTCTTCTCTCTGATAAATGGATTTATTGGGGGGCTAGGTTCATGACACCTGAAGAGATCGCAGAGCGCCTTGTGCTGGCAGCCGAGATCCATGAGGCAGCATCGACCGCCCGTGTTGGACCTCAGCACGCTAAGTCCGCATCCCTTGGATATGCTCACACCTGGGCAGACCGGAGCGGCTGGGGAGAGTAGCGCAACAAGGAAGCGAGCGAAGAGCTCTGGAAGGCAATGCTTCGCCGGCCATCGGCAAAGATGATCTCGCAGACCGAGGAAGCAGTCTCGTGGCTCGCCTATGTGGAGCGCGAAGATGAGCGATCTGCACTTGCGGCATGGTGCCGATGTGCTGCTACAAAGGGACTGCATTTCAAAGCATGGTGCCGGAAACAGGGCAGCAACCCCAAGACCGGAAGAGCCCGCAAAAACAGGGCTTTGATGGCGGTTTATTCAAGTCTTGCTCGCAGCGACATGCAGAATAACGAAAGCAAGCTGATCGAGGGGTTCCTTCGTTCCCCGGCAAGCGGGCAAATTGATACCAACATAGCAGACGAGCCGGACGAGGCCCGCGGGGTTCTGACCTGGCGTTCGGACGCAGCATTCACCAGCATCATCACAGATAAGCCAGCCGACTTCTCATGGGCTCAAAAGCGATGGGAACGGCGGAAGCAGAAACAGGCTGCTAAGCGAAAGCAAGAGGCTGCGTGAAGTCTGAAATTACATTCGTCTGCCCAGCCGCAATAGCAAAGACACTGGTGCTAGTCTGTACCTTCGGCTTCCTCAGCAGCTTTGATTCCTCGATCTATCCTGGCCGTCAGGACAAAAAGAAAGTTCCCGAGTGCTTCGGCGAAGTCGACTGAATGCTTAGCTTCATCCGGCGAAACATGTGGTTTCTTTTCATCGGCATGTCGGGGCCTATTCGAGCCTAAGCGCACCGTGTGTGCCCACTGCGCCATACCGCTGGTAAGGACGTTATCTTTGAGTGCTTCGTCAATGCGTTTATAAAGCGATCCCTCCACGTATCCGTGCACTTTAAGCATCGCATCTACCGCGCTGCCTGCCATGACAGCGGCAGCATCAGGAGCGTGGAGCGTTTCATAGGCCTGCTGAAGGAAGGTCCGTGCAGGATCGGGAATGTCTTCGTGAGCAGATTTGGTGTCTGGCCAGAGCTTGTGAAGTTCCAGTGTGCTGCCATTGTAGCGCATCAAAGTTGTAACTACACCGCCACACGTAGCGCAGCGAAAGCTGGCCCAGCGTGATTCATTAACGCGCTGCCAGGTATCATGCCATAGTAGGTTAAGGTTGGGGGACGCGACGGAGCAGTGAGGGCATCGCCCGACCCTTAGTAGCTTTTCTCCGGGTATGGTTCCCTTATTTGTACTTGAAGCTACTGCGAACGCGACCATCATTCACCGCCCCTCCCGATGCAGAATCAACTAGCGTGACAAAACCAGAGATAGTAGACAGCCGCAATAACATCTAAAGAGTGTCATTAACCTGATGGCGAAACACGTTTGCAGGGACGATAAAGGGTTCAAGGGAGTGATGGTTAGATCAGACCGCCTCTCCCCAGAAGCAAAAGCCTATCGTAATCTCGACAAGAGCGGGCCAGGGCAGTGCTCCATATTGGCATGAACTGGTGTATTAAGCGCTAAACTCTCGATCGCCTGAACCCCGCGCGCCTTGCCTCCACTTCGCTGCAGAAGTGGCGCTCACCTCTCAACCAGTTGACGCGCGTGCGTGTATAGTACTCCTGCCCAGGCAGATGATAAATGCGCTCGCCAGAAGCTGAGATGTTTCCTTTTATGTTGAAGCGCGGATCGATAAATGGAGCTGCTAAGGAAGTGAACCGATCCAGGTAATAGCCCCAGGCGAAGGCACCGAGAAGCACTAGAGCTGAAGCTAAGAGGAGCCATCGTCTTCGCATGCGTCACTTCCATGGCACGCAAGCGATGCCGTCACCATCCCGATCAAGCCGATACTCATCCGGCCCAATCACTTGGATAGGGCCTGACGCATACTCAGAACCGTTCCCGCTCCCGCCTGCACAGTCCGCATCGCTGGTGACAGGTAGGCACGGGTCGCCGCTAGGGTGGCACTCCGCGGTGGCAAAATAGGAAGAAAGCAGCAATGCCGCCAAGGCAAGCGTTCGCGCCTCTGGCCTCCCTCTCAGTCAGTGCCTGGAACCGAGATGCTATCCAAAGGTGAGTCGGCTGGGCTGTACAGCCTATTGCTGCATATAGGTCATCTCAGCTCTCTCGCAGCGCAGGCATTCCTGCTCCACGGATCATCGGGAAGCCTGTGGGCGAGTGGGTAAATGAGCGGCAGGGTCACTCATCGCATCTCTGAGCTATTTGCGGCGGATGTACTTGATGAGTGCAAACACGCCAAGGATCAGCAGAAGGAATAGAAGCCAAAGAACGCCCATTGCTCCCATTCCTCACATTCCCATTTCATCTATCATCATTGATCGCTGTCTCCCTGGACATAAGGCGGCAAGTCGGCTGCAAAAGTTAAGCTTACGAGACCCAACACCTTCAGACAGGGGAGCGTTCTCTGTGAGAGGCGCAAGTGAAATCAAGCTTGGTTGGAAAGTGAGCCGATCAAGAGACTGAAGTTAGGTGTCGGATGGGAAGGCTGAATCCCATCGCGTCACCGATCAAGAAGATCGGCTCACGTCTCGGCCACGCATCAAGAGATGAGAAGGCCAACTAGAGGCGAGGCAATCAGCCATGGGACTCCTGGTACAAGACAGTCAGATGACAGCGCCTTCGCGAGAAGGTCTTCCCTCTCTGCTTGTTGTCTTAGCTACTGCTCGGGAGACCGCGGAAATTTCATATTATGGCGCACAGGCAGAAAGGCTTGGTCGAAATAGAGGTCCGATGATTACGCCTCTCTTAAATCGCATTTCATCGAAAAGTGCGAGGGGCTGCCTTCTGAAGACCGACGTGCCACTACGCCATTGAATTTCAGTTCTGACCCTTGGTAGATTCGGACACTCTTACCTGGTTCAAGACCCGGATATACATGGCCGGTGGGGCAATAATCGTACGTGACAGACAAACTCCAAACACCGCTGTCAAGCTGCACCACTTCCATATCGGCAATCGATTCGTTGCCAGCAACTACTCGCATCATCTCCTACACTTTCTCTGTGTTGCAGCCGTGTTGCGTGTAGCTGCCGAGTGTGCGGGAAAACCCTTGAAAATCAAGGGAACTGGATTGCAACACGACGCAACAAAAAAATTAACGCAAACGCCCTCTAAATATTTGAAATCATTGGCGATCCCGGCAGGATTCGAACCTGCGACCATCGGCTTAGAAGGCCGGTGCTCTATCCAACTGAGCTACGGGACCGTGAGCCCTGTTCAGTGTGTCCAGGGGATCTTGCGGTCATAGCGGAAATTTTCCGCATAAGACACCTGCCGGCGCTTCGGAGGCTTGGCTTCTTCGATACGGTAGGCGATTCCGTTGCGGGTCGCGTAATCGATCGCTTCTTCCTTGCTTGCGAAGGTCAGCTTGACCTGACGGCGCGTATCGCTGGAAGAGGTGTAGCCCATGAGCGGATCGATGGTCAGCGGCGCTTCCGGCTCGAATTCAAGAACCCAGTGGCCGGTTTTGGCCGTGCCGGACTGCATGGCGGTTCTGGAAGGGCTGTAAATGCGCGCGGACATCAATGACCCCGTTCTCGCGTTGCGACCAGAGGGAAACGGCGAGCGCCGTACCCGCGTTCCCTGCCAGCCTGGCGGCTGAACAGGAGATGGTCGGAGCGGCAGGATTCGAACCTGCGACCCTCTGGTCCCAAACCAGATGCGCTACCAGGCTGCGCTACGCTCCGAGCGAATGAACCCCTATAGTCTGCGGCTGTGCAGTGCAAGAGCCGAATTGGGAAATTCTACATGAAACAGAGGGGTTTCTGCTGTTGGCTCATCCCGTGTCATCCAGATGGCCGACATCAACGCCGGATCACCACGCCCAGCAGAAGAATTGACAGCATGCACGCGATCAGCAGCCACGCGGCTGCAGACCAATCCATGACATTTGTGGTCGTGATTTCCTTTACGACAAGGCCGAGTCTGAAGAACAGGAGCTCGATACGCTCGCCTATCCAATCCGTCAGATCATACAGCATGAGGATGCCCTCCGCTCAGGATGGGCTTCAGCTTAATATGAGCCGGAAAACAAAACCTTAACGTTTGGCGGTGCAGGGACACCGATTCGCGGAGGGATCCAGACGCGCGAAAACCGCCGGCGGGAGGGAAGGCCAGCGGTTTCCGGTCGCGATACGCCTTTTAGTGGCGCTGTGCGTGTGCTTCGCTGCCGGAGAAGGAGCGCATGAGCGGCATGATCTGCCACAGGGCGGAGAGACCGACCAGAATGTAGACAATGCGTGCCAGAAGGGCGTCCTGCCCCCCGAAAATGGCGGCTACAAGGTCAAAGCCGAAGAGGCCGACGAGAAGCCAGTTGATACCGCCAACAATGATCAGCAGCAGAGTGATTGCGTTGAGTGAGTGCATTGAGCCAAGCCCTTTGTCGCGTTGAATGGCTTGGAAACGTGGCATGCAGGTGATTGTTCCCGCGCCTGGGACACAACCAGATCACTAAAATGTCATAGAAGCCGGCAGTATCGCCGCCCCCTCACTCCTGGCGCGGGTGTGAGCGCTCCAGTTCGACAAGAACTTCACCAGCCAGCGCTCGTGTGATTTTCGACTTTCGTTCGAGTGCTGCTCGATCCAGAAGGTCGACGACCAGGCGCGCGGTCGACAGGGAACGCTCCATGCGACGCGTGACATACTGGACCACATGCGGGTCGACGACGACCTGCCGGTCGGCGAAAAGCTTCATCAAGACACCGGTAAGCAGCATGTCATCTGGTTCCGAAATCTCGACGATTTGAGCTGCGCGCAAACGCGACAGAAGATCGGGGATCCGGATATCCCAGGATGAGGGGTAGGAGCGAGCCGTCATCAGCAGGTAGGAATGGGACTGCTTCACTGCGTTGATAAGATGAAACAGGCCGCGCTGGTCGAGATCAGCGCGATCGGCATTGTCGACGAGGATGGGCTGACAGCGCGCAGTCTCCACCGTCTCCGTCGTGATGCTGTCGGCGGGCACCGACACTGCTCCGCTCTCACCAAGCCAGATTTCCGCCAGATGTGACTTGCCGCTTCCGGGCGGACCTGCGAGCAGCGCGACAGGTGAAATCCATTGCGGCCAGCGGTCGACCAGCGCCAGTGCCTGTTCATTTGCCTCTGTCACGACAAGATCGTCGCGCGTGCGCGCCTCGCCATGAGCGAGATCAAGCGGAAGTTGCCGCGGCCCCTCGCGCCTTTGCATCATGGCAGTTCACGATCCGCCGATGTTCCGCTGCTTTCCCCGCCATAGAGCGGAGACTGCAGGTAGCGGGCAAGCGCGAAGCGCACCAGAACCGCGATCGCAGCGGCAGCGGGAACCGCGATCAGGAGCCCGACAAATCCGAACAGAAGCGCAAAGGCAAACAGCGCGAACATGAGCCATACCGGGTGAAGGCCGACACTGCGGCCGATCAGCTTGGGCTGCAATATGTTGCCCTCAAGAAACTGGCCTGAGAAAAAGACCGCTGCCACGGCTGCGACCCAGTACCATTCAGGCCAGAACTGCACGACCGCCACGCCGATCGAAAGCGCCAGCCCGACCAGGGAACCCACATAGGGAATGAAGCTGATGAGTCCGGCAAAGAAACCGATCAGCAGACCGAAATTCAGCCCGACCAGTGTCAGACCTATGGCGTAGTAAAGACCGAGGATGAGGCAGAGTGTGCCCTGCCCGCGCACGAAGCCGGCCGTTGCAGCATTGATGTCGCGCGCGATCTGTCGAACCGTCTCGACATGGTCGCGCGGCACCCAGCTGTCGACACGCTCGATCATGCGGTCCCAGTCAAGCAGCATGTAGAAGGCGACGACCGGTGTCACGACGAAGAGGCTTGCCAGATTGACGATCGCCATGCCGGAGGTCCAGATCGATTTGAACAGCGTCGCGACGAAGCCGGTACCCTGGGCAAGCAGGGCCGTCAGCCCTTCGCGCAATTCCTGCTCGGAAACACCCAGAACCTGCTCGAACCATTCCGGGTCCAGATTGGTGATGAGTGCCTGAAGCCGAGAAAGATAATCCGGCAGCCTTACAAGAAAATCGGCGAGCTGATTGGACAGCACAGGCACCACCAGCATCAATGCCAGCGTGACGGTCACAAGGAAGGCAAGAAGGATGACGACCGTTGCCGCAGTGCGCGAAAGCCCGATCTTCTCGAGCCGGTCGGCAACGGGGTCAAGGAAATAGGCAAGCACCATGCCCGCCAGGAAGGGCAGCAGGATGGAACTGAACACGTAGAGGAACGCGATCAGGAAGGCTGCGCCAAGCAGCCAGAACATCACCTGGCGCGTCCAGCCCGCTACGGGTGCGGCAGGCTCACGAGCCTCCGGGGGAATTTGTGTCGACATAGCCGCCCATGTGCTTGATCCAGTCAACGAGATAGGCCGCGCCAGAAGCCACGGTCAAGAGGCCGGTGGCGTAGATGAGCGCATGCGTGAGGAAGCTTGAGGAAAAAGCAAAGGCCAGATCCGCCAGTACCACTGCCGCAAGCACGATCTGCGCGACAGTGTTCGCCTTGGAAACCATGAGAGGCTTCATGGCCACCGGATTGCCCATGATCGTGGCAAGCAGGACACCGCCCACAATAAGCGCATCGCGAGAGACCACCGCAATGACAAGCCAGAGAGGAAGCACCTCCAGATAGCTCAGGACGATGAAGACGCTGACCAGGAGCAGCTTGTCGGCCATGGGGTCGATATAGGCGCCAAGCTCGCTGCGCTGGTTGAAATGACGAGCGATGAAACCGTCCACGCCATCGGAGATTCCTGCCACCAGAAAGCCGGTGAATGCCCATCCCATATGTCCCTTCAGCAGTGCAAAAACCACCGCGGGCACCAGCAGAAAGCGCAACAGCGTGATGAGATTGGGTATTGTCACCTTCTGCCCCCCTTCAAAGCCTCGGCGGTGAATGGACGCGCGCCGTCCTTCCCGTATAGCATGAGCGAGATGGTTCGCGTCAGCTCAAGCATTCAGGAGGCGACTGGGCCAGCTGGCAAACCCACAAAGCAGTGGGTGCAGGCCGACCCAAGCTTGCAGCCATCACCGAGGCATGCAATTAGCCGGTCAGGAGGCGTCGGGCAGCCGCGCCGAAGGTCGCACTGGGGCAGGAACACTCATCATGGACGACAAGAAGAACGGCCTCTCCTACGCCGATGCGGGTGTCGATATCGATGCCGGCAATGCGCTGGTGGATCGCATCAAGCCACTGGTACGCTCCACGCGCCGGCCCGGTGCGGATGGCGAGATCGGCGGCTTTGGCGGCCTGTTCGACCTGAAGGCCGCAGGCTTTAGCGATCCCGTGCTGGTCGCGGCCAATGATGGTGTCGGCACGAAGTTGAAGATCGCGATCGATGCCGGCATCCACAACACGGTGGGCATCGATCTCGTTGCAATGTGCGTGAACGATCTTGTCGTGCAGGGAGCCGAGCCGCTCTTCTTCCTCGATTATTTTGCAACCGGTAAGCTTGATCCGGAACAGGGCGAGGCCATCGTATCGGGCATTGCCGAAGGTTGCCGTCAGGCAGGCTGCGCGCTGATCGGTGGCGAGACGGCGGAAATGCCGGGCATGTATCATGGCGATGACTATGATCTGGCAGGCTTCGCCGTCGGCGCCGCAGAGCGAGGCCAGCTTCTGCCGACCGGCGACATCACCGAAGGCGACGTCATTCTGGGCCTTTCCTCGTCGGGTGTTCACTCAAACGGCTTCTCGCTAGTGCGCAAGATCGTGGATCTTTCGGGCCTGCAATGGCAGGATGAAGCGCCATTTGCGCGCGGCACATCGCTCGGTCAGGCACTGCTTGAACCAACCCGCATCTATGTCAAGCCGCTCCTTTCGGCCATTCGCGACACCCATGGCCTGAAGGCGCTGGCCCATATAACCGGCGGCGGTTTCCCTGAGAATATTCCGCGCGTCCTTTCGGATGATTATGCGGCCGAAATCGATCTCGATGCCATCGACGCCCCGCCGGTATTCGCCTGGCTCGCAAACAAAGGCGGTGTCGAGACGACTGAAATGCTGCGAACCTTCAATTGCGGCATTGGCATGATCGCCGTTGTCGCCGCTGGCCAGGCGGCACAGGTGGCCGGTGTGCTTCAGAAGGCGGGCGAGCATGTCACGACGCTTGGGCGCATTGTCCCGCGCCGCGAGCATGGCGTAATCTATCGCGGAGAGCTTGAGCTATGACAAAGAAAAAGACTGCCATCCTGATTTCCGGCCGCGGTAGCAACATGACGGCGCTGATCCGCGCGGCAGAAGAAGCCGATTATCCCGCCGAGATCGTCGGCGTCATTTCCGACAATGCAGATGCAGCAGGCCTTGCCGCGGCCAAGGCCTCGGGCCTGGAAGCCATCGCGATTCCACGCGCTGAATTTCCCGACAAGGCCGCGCATGAGGCGGCGATCGAGGAAGCGCTGGACGGCCTTGGCGCGGAGATCATCTGTCTTGCCGGTTTCATGCGGCTGTTGAGCGGTGACTTCGTCAAGCGCTGGGAAGGCCGGATGCTGAATGTGCACCCTTCCCTTTTGCCACTGTTCAAGGGCCTGAACTCGCACAAGCGTGCTCTAGAAGCCGGCATGCGCATTCATGGTTGCACGGTCCACTTCGTGACGCAGGAAATGGATGGCGGACCGATCATCGCGCAAGCCGCGGTTCCGGTTCTGCCCCATGACACGGAAGAAGAGCTGAATGCCCGTGTGCTGAAGATGGAGCACCAAACCTATCCGATGGCGCTGGCACTGGTTGCCTCCGGCAAGGCAGCCATGGAAAACGGGCGCACGGTCTTCGCGCGCAACGCCAATGTCGGATGGGGCGAGTACAGCACGCTTCTGGTGCCGTCATCCATCGAGGAAGTCTTCGATATCGAGGATCTGGCGCGGCTGACGCCCTAGTCAAAACACACGGCCAGCTCCAGTTCAGAGCTGGCCGTTTTCTTTCGCGCGTGCGGTTGTCGCTTCATCGACGAGTTCGCGTATCTGCGCCAGTAACGGATGAGCTCCGGTTCTCTCGCGCCCATAGCTAAGATTGAAGGCATAATCGAAATCCGCCGGATTGCCGCCGATCACGTGCTGCAGCATGGTCTCGATCTTGTCGAAACCCTTCGCGAAGATGGCTTCCGCGGTTCTTGCAGCGCAATACTCATCCCACAGCGCCAGCATTTCGGCCTGCAGGTCCTGCGGCAGCGGCTCGCACAAGGTGATGAAGTCGCGACGTTCGCGCGCCTGCCGCGCGCCATTGTCCGGTTTCTGCTCGATGGCTGGCACATCGCCAGAGATCGCTTCGCCGAGATCGTGGAGGATGCACAATTTCACGAGTTTGAGCATGTCCAGGCCCGACAGCTCCTTCTCGAACAGTATGACGAGAAGGCAAAGCCGCCAGCTGTGCTCTGCAACGCTTTCGGGGCTACCCTGACGGGTGAAGCCGCTGCGCAACGTATCCTTCAGCCGCTCAGCCTCCTGCACGAATGCAAGGATCGAGCGATTGCGCTCACGATCATCCACGGCATTGCCCCCTCTTACAGCGCGCGCAGCCAGACCTTCGTGTCATGGAACGCAGCGCCACCATAAGGCGCGATGGAGTCTGCTCCAGTCAGCACATTGATGCCTTCGCCACGTTCATGCGCATGGTTCGGCCAAATGCCTTCGGCGATGACCACGCCGCGGCGCATTCCGTCGAACAGTCTGGCGTGAAGCACGACCTCGCCACGGCGGTTGCCAATTTCGACGCGCTGGCCTTCCTCCACCCCGAGGGCGCTCGCATCTTCGGGATGCAGCATCAGCTCCGGCCGCCCTTCCCGTTTCTTCGAGCCCGGTGTCTCGGTAAAGCTGGAATTGAGGAAGGTGCGCGCGGGCGATGTTGCCAGACGGAAGGGATGTTCGGGATCCGCTTCCTCGATCAGCGCGACATGGTCGGGAAATTCCGGCAAGGCCTGATGCTGCCCCTGCACGCCGATGCTCTCGGGCGGGCGGTTGGGGGACGGCGTGTTCGTCCAGTCGGGGCGGAAACGGAACTTGCCATCCGCGTGACCGAAGCCATTGATGAAGTGCGCGGTGTCGAAATCGGGCTGCACATCCGCCCAGCGGTCATGGCGAAAGCTCTCGAAACTTCCAAGGCCGCTCTTGTCCAGCATCCAGTCGAGATGTTCGCGCGCGCTCATCCCGAATCCCTCGAGATGATCCACGCCCAGGCGCCTGGCCAGTTCCTCGATCACATAGAGGTTCTCGCGCGCCTCGCCCGGCGCATCCACGATTTTCGGCCCGAGCAGAATGTGCTGATGACCACCGCCGCGATATATGTCGTCATGCTCGACAAACATGGTCGCCGGCAGAACAACATCGGCGAGCAATGCCGTGTCGGTCATGAACTGCTCATGGACGGCAAAGAACAGGTCATCGCGCATCAACCCCTGTTTCACCAATCGTTGCTCCGGCGCGACATTGGCGGGGTTGGTGTTCTGGATCAGCATGGCCTTGACCGGCGGGCCGCCGTGAAGCGCTTCGGCATCGCCGGTCAGAACGCGGCCGATCTGTGACTGGTCAAGCGAGCGCACATTGGGATCGGCATAGGCGTGGCCTTCGATCAGCGATTTGTCGAGGCCGAAGATCGATGAATTGGAGTGAAATGCGCCGCCACCCTCATAGGCCCACGCACCGGTTACAGCGGGAATGCAAAGGGCCGCATGCATGTTCACCGCGCCATTGCGGTTGCGGGTGAAGCCGTAGCCAAGACGGAAATATGTGCGCTTCGTCTCGCCGACCAGACGCGCGAAGGTCTCGATCTCCGCAATGGACAGACCGGTTATGGCTGACGCCCATTCGGGAGTACGCGATTGCAGATGCGCCTCAAGTCCTGCCGGGTCGTCGGTATAGCGTGCGAGATAGTCGCGGTCGGCAAGCCCCTCGCGGAAAAGCACATGCATGACCGCGCATGCCAGCGCGCCGTCGGTTCCCGGTTTCAGGACCAGCGCCAGATCGGCCTGTTTCATGGTCGCGTTGTCATAGACATCAATGACCACGATCTTCGCGCTGCGTTCCTTGCGGGCCCTGATTGCATGGGTCATCACATTGACCTGCGTGGCGACCGCATTGGTGCCCCAGATGACAACGCAATCGGATTTCGCCATTTCGCGCGGATCGGAGCCGCGCAGGGCGCCCGCTCCCATCATCCAGCCGGTCCAGGCCGGATTGGTGCAGATCGTATCGAACTGCTTCGAATAGCCTTTGGCATGGCGCAGGCGGTGGATCGAATCGCGCTGCACTAGCCCCATCGTGCCGGCATATTGATAGGGCCAAACGCTTTGCGCGCCGAATTCCGCTTCCGCCTTCAGGAAGCGCTCGGCGATGAGGTCAAGCGCGGCCTCCCAGCTTGCCTCCTTCCAGGCACCCTCGCCGCGCGCACCGGACCGCACCTTGGGCTTCAACAGCCGGTCGGGATGGTGGACCCGCTCGGCATAACGGGCGACCTTGGCGCAGATGACGCCGGCGGTATAGCTGTTGTCCTTGGCGCCGTGGACGCGACCAATCTGGCCATCCCTGATCTCGATATCGAGAGCACAAGTGGACGGGCAGTCATGCGGGCAGGCCGAATGGGCGATGCGGATATTTGCGTGTGTGTTCATGGGGCGAGACTAGCCTATTTGCAGCGCAGAGCGTAGAGCCACAGTCACAAAGACGTCTCTCATTTCGCGCAAGACCGGGTGCAGATCATGAATTATCGCCACGCCTTTCATGCAGGCAATTTTGCCGATGTGGTCAAGCACGCGATCCTGACGCGGATCATCGCCTATCTGCAGCGCAAGGACAAAGCCTTCCGCGTGATCGATACACACGCGGGACTGGGCATCTATGATCTTTCCTCGGATGAAGCCCAGCGCACGGGCGAATGGCAGGGCGGCATTGGCCGGATCAGGACTTCAAACATTCGCGAAAAGACGAATCTTCTGAATCCCTTGCTGGATGCGGTTGAGGCATTGAATCAGGATGGTGAGATTTCGCATTATCCCGGTTCGCCCTTCGTCACCCGCCATCTCCTTCGAAAGCAGGACCGCCTGACAGCGATCGAACTGCACGAAGCCGATGCGGGTGTTCTGGCCGGCAATTTCGAGGGCGACCATCAGGTGCGTGTCATCCATCTGGATGGCTGGCTGGCGCTTGGTGCGCATCTGCCGCCGAAGGAAAAGCGCGGGCTCGTTCTGATCGATCCGCCCTTCGAGAAGGAAGGCGAGTTCGAGCGGATGGTCACGGGCCTGGAAAAGGCGCACAAGCGGTGGCCCGGCGGGATCTTTGCCTTCTGGTATCCGATCAAGAACCGCGAGGCGGTAGCTCAGTTTCATCGCGACCTACGCGACAGCGGCATTGCGGATATCATCGATGTGCAGCTGAGCGTGCGGGATGAAAGCAGTGAGCCGCGCTTTGATGGCACGGGCATGGTCATCGTCAATCCGCCCTATATTCTCGAATCGGAACTGAACGAGCTTCTGCCGCTTCTGCATGATGCGTTGAGCGAAGGCGGCAAAGGTGAATACAGCGTCACGCGTCTTGCAGATGAAGCCAACACTTGACGCTGACAAGCTGCTGTTAAAGATTGACCATAACAATTCGAGGCGAAGAACCGCGCCTTCTCACGGAGTTTGACCCATGCCGCGCCGCAGTATCTCAAGACTTCTGACCAACTTCATTGTCGGCGCTGGCCTGACCGTTTCCATCGCAGGCTCGCCGGCTCTGGCCGCCGACTACCTTGTCGGACCGGGTGCGATCGTCGAGACGAGCGTGTGCGCGCATGAGAAGGTGCACGCGGTCATTCAGAAGAATTTCCGCTACCAGGTCACCCATGTACCTCACCTGCCGGATGTGGACATTGCGGCGATCTACAACACCAGCATCACGCGCCATCTTCCGGCCACCGAAAACAGCCCGATCGAGCGCCTTTACTGCCAGGGCACCGCGCAGCTTTCCGACGGCTCCAACCGGTCCATCTGGTATCTGATCGAATATGGTCAGGGCTTCGCTTCCATAGGCGACAATGTGGAATTCTGCGTGGCGGGCTTCGACCGGTGGAACGTCTACAACAACTGGTGCCGCGTTCTGCGCTGATGTCCCGTTCATTTCCCAGCCTCAGGAGCGGGCTGCTTCGCCCTCTCCTGCTCGCCTGCGCGGTCGCCATTTCGGGCGGTGCTGCCGAGGCACGCAAGGCGGAGCAGCCCGGCAATTTCGACTTCTATGTGCTCGCGCTTAGCTGGTCGCCCAGCTACTGCATCAGCGAGGGCGAGCGGGCGAATCGCCAGCAATGTGGCACGTCGAGGCCCTACAGCTTCATCGTTCACGGCCTTTGGCCGCAGCGGGAGAGCGGATATCCGACCTATTGCGCCAGCCGGGAACCGGACCGCGTGCCGAACCGGCTGGTGGATGATCTGCGAGATCTGATGCCTTCGGCCGGCCTCATCGGCCATCAATGGCGCAAGCATGGCTCCTGCACCGGGGCGAGCCAGGAAGAGTATTTCCGGCTTCTTCGCAAGGCACGCGAACGGGTGAAGGTGCCGAAAGTGTTCGACAGTGTCGACAAGCCCATCATGGCCACGCCTGAGAGCATCGAAGAGGCCTTTCGCAAGGCCAATCCGCAACTGCCCGGCGATGCAATCGCTGTCACCTGCGGCAAACGGATGATGCGCGAAGTTCGCATCTGCCTGAGTGAAGAGCTTGATTTCCGCAGCTGTCGCGAGGTTGACCGCAAGGACTGCCGGCTGGACAAGGTTCTTCTTCCGCCCACACGCGGCCGCTGAAAAACCGTTCAGACAAAGAAAAAGCCGGGCACATGGCCCGGCTTTTCCTCGTTAAGCTTCTGATCTGTCAGGATTAGAACTGCATACCGAAACCAACCATAACCTTGTGGCTGTTGACGTCGACTTCAGTCGGCGCTGCAAGGTCATAGGTTTCGCTACCGTAGTCGGTGTAGCGGTATTCAAGACGAGCAAAGCTCTTCTCGGTCAACTTAACGTCGGTGCCTGCACCTGCAGTCCAGCCGAGGTGGGTCTGATCGTCAGAGAAACCACCCTGCGAAGCTTCGAAGCGACCAGCTGCACCACCGGCGGTACCGTAAAGCAGGACGTTGTTGAAGACTTCATAGCCAGCGCGTGCACGCAGCGAACCATCAACGCCGCCTTCAACGGTTGCGGCTGCGGTATCGGTCTCGATGCCGTTATAATTCACGTCGCCTTCAAGGCCGAATACCCAAGGACCGGACTGAACATTGTAACCGGCAAATGCGCCGCCAACGAAGCCGTCAATGTCATACTCGGCACCATCGACCGTTGCGTCACCGCCGAAGCCGTAACCAGCCTGAAGACCGGCATAGAAGCCGCCCCAGGAAGCAACCGGAGCAACTTCCATCGGCGCTGCAGGTGGCGTCGGTGGAACGTCCACGATCGCGTCAGCGGCCTGAGAAGAAGCAACACCTGCTACGGTGAGAAGTGCTGCGGCAGCAGCCGACAGCGCGAAATTCTTAGTGGCCATTATGTGAACTCCTTAGCCAAGATGTTCCAAGATCGGATGCACAACTCGCATCCTTCTGCGCCCCTCCGCAGCAACCTGAATGATCAAGATGCGCTGCGGTTCCGCCAGTGACTGCAGAAAATCACGATAAAGGTGGCGGCAACGTGGCTAGAACTGGCCTCAAATTTGACCTTATGGCTTCAGAACGGTTTGGTCATGCACCTGTTGCAAAAATGCCAACAAAACAGGGGCCTGCGGGGCTGGTTTTATGGGTGATCGCTCGAAGGCGGTACCGCATGCCGGACAGCCGGATAAACTTCCGGAAGTTCAGGTGCAGCGGAAAAAGCAGGCAACATGGCTAAGAGAAGGTAAAGAAATGCCCCTTCGGTCGAGTGGATGAATGAGGGCAGCCGGTGCGACTGCCCCCGCTCGGTCCGCCTCAGGAGTCAGGCTTAGAAGTGCATGCCGATGCCGAGCATTATTTTGTTGTTCTGCTGTTCGAACTCGTAGCTGTTGTTGCCGATGGAGACATCGGTCGCTTCGAGTGCCACATGTCGATATTCGACACGGCCGAACAGGCGACGACCGAATTTCATCTCCGCGCCACCGCCATAGGTCAGGCCGAACATGTCTTCGCTCACTTCGCCATCTGCAGTGGTGATGGTGGGTGCGCCATAGGCACCGCCAACCGTACCGTAGATCATGATGCGATCGCTGAGCGCATAGCCAAGACGCGCCCGCAAGCTGGCATCGAGACCGCTTTCGATGGTGACGCCCTGTTCAGTCACTTCGTCGGCCGTGTAGCCCACATCGGCTTCGGCACCGAAGACCCAGCGGCTGCGCTGCCAGTTGTAGCCCACGAAGCCGACACCGCCATAGCCGTCGGTATCGATGCTGGTGCCACCGAAATTCTCATCCAGCTGGCCGAATGTGTAAGCACCGGAGATACCCGCATACATGCCACCCCAGGCGGCTGTCGGCTGAACCACGAGCGGCACCGTGCGCTGTGGGGTCACGGGTATGGGATCGGGTGGAGAGATGACAAGGTCGGCGGCCAGAGCCGCGGGAGCAGCAATCACGGTGACAGCTGCGGAAAGAGCAAGTGCGGAAAGTCTGCTGATGTTCATTTCTAAAAACTCCTTGGCGGCGTGGCCGCAATCGGTCGGAAACCGGCAATGATCTGGCTTTACGAAAGACGAGATAATCAAACTGGTCGGGCGAAACGCCTCGAATGGAGCATGAGTCGCGATTGGGGCTGATTGGTTGCGAAAGCCTGCTTGAAACTTGGACATTTTGCGGCAATTGCAGGGCTTTTTATGGTCGGATAAACAATTGCAGACACGGTCTGACGCCGGTTCTGTCAGTTGAATATGAGAACCAGCAGCTGCAATTCTGGCGTGATTGGAAGGCCTCGCTTAAAACAGCCTAACCGACACCTTGCCGCAGCCCCTTCAGTCGCACACATTAGGCCCATGCAGAACAAAGCAGAAAATATTCTCATAACCGGCGCTGCCAAGCGCATCGGACGGGCGATGGCGCTGGATCTTGCGGCTTCGGGTTTCGGTGTGGCTGTCCACTATAACGGATCGCATGAAGCCGCCGAAGAAGTCGTGCGCGAAATCACCTCAAAAGGCGGACGCGCCGCCGCCGTTCAGGCTGATCTGAGCGATTCGGCTTCTGCAGCGGGCCTTGTAGAAGAAGCAAAATATGCCCTTGGGCCCCTTTCGGTCGTCGTGAACAACGCTTCGCTCTTCGAGGAAGACAGCGTGCATGATTTCGATGATGACGGTTTCGATGCGCATATGGCCGTGCATGTGAAAGCCCCGGCGCTCATCACGCGCAGCTTTGCCAGACAGCTTGATGGAAAGCCGGGCCTCGTCGTCAACATCATCGACGAGCGGGTATGGAAGCTGACGCCGCGCTATTTCACCTACACGCTCTCGAAAGCCGCATTGTGGACGGCCACGCGGACATTGGCGCAGGCGCTGGCCCCCGACATCCGCGTGAACGCCATCGGCCCCGGTCCCACCCTGCCCAACCAGAAGCAGGACGATGACGGTTTTAGGAGGCAGACAGAGGCGTTGCTTCTTGAACGTGGCCCCGCACTCAAGGAGTTCGCGGCAACGGTCGAATATCTGTGGCGAATGCCCTCGATCACCGGACAAATGATCGCTCTCGACGGCGGCCAGCATCTCGCATGGCAGACGCCGGATGCCGAGGAAGACGGTGCATGAGTGAGGCTGAGGACAAGACGACTGTCCCGGTCACGACAAGTGAGATCTCGTGGGATGCGGCAGATGAGGGAAGCGGCCTGAAGGGTGCCGAAGCCATTCAGGCTGTCGTCAAACGCCTGCCGAACGCACCGGGCGTCTACCGGATGATGAATGAGGCCGGCGACGTGCTTTATGTCGGCAAGGCGCGCAGCTTGAAGAAGCGCGTCAGCAATTATGCGCAGGGTCGCGGCCACTCGAACCGGATCGTGCGCATGATCCGTGAGACGTCTTCCATGGAATTCGTCGTCACCCGAACCGAGACCGAAGCGCTTCTTCTTGAAGCCAATCTCATCAAGCGCCTGCGCCCGCGCTTCAACGTGCTTCTGCGCGACGACAAGTCCTTTCCATACATATTGCTGACCGGCGACCATCCGGCACCCGGCATATTCAAACATCGCGGTGCGCGCTCGCGAAAGGGCGAATATTTTGGCCCCTTCGCTTCTGCCGGCGCTGTCGGGCGCACGATCAACTCGTTGCAGCGGGCCTTTCTGCTGCGTACCTGCACCGACTCCGTCTACGAGACGCGCACGCGACCTTGCCTGCTCTACCAGATCAAGCGCTGTTCCGGCCCCTGTACGGGTGAAATCAGCGAAGAGGGTTATGCGGAACTTGTGTCGGAAGCCAAGGCCTTCCTGTCGGGCAAGTCGAGCAAGGTGAAGTCCGAGATTGCAGCGGCCATGCAATCCGCTTCTGACGACATGGATTTCGAGCGTGCTGCGATCTATCGCGACCGCCTGGCGGCCCTGTCCCATGTGCAGGCACATCAGGGCATCAATCCGCAAGGCATCGAGGAAGCAGATGTATTCGCCATCCACCAGGAAGGCGGACAAAGCTGCATCCAGGTCTTCTTCTTCCGGACCGGCCAGAACTGGGGCAACCGCGCATATTTCCCCAAGGCCGATCCGGATATGGAAGCAGGAGAAGTCCTGAACGCGTTTCTCTCGCAGTTTTACGATGACAAGCCCTGCCCTCGTCTGATCCTGACCTCGCACGAACTGGAAGAGCGCGAACTGCTGGAGGAGGCGCTATCGACCAAGGCCGGGCGTCGGGTCGGCGTCTCGCGCCCGCAGCGGGGCGAGAAGAAGGATCTTGTTGGTCACGCGCTGCAAAATGCGCGCGAGGCACTGGGGCGGCGCCTTGCCGAAACATCTTCGCAGGCGCGACTTCTGCAGGGCTTCGCGGAGACTTTCGGCCTCGAACAGGCACCGCGCCGCATCGAAGTCTATGACAACTCCCACATCATGGGCACCAATGCCGTGGGCGCGATGATCGTGGCGGGGCCCGAGGGCTTCGTGAAGAACCAGTACCGCAAGTTCAACATCCGCTCGACCGACATCACGCCCGGCGATGATTTCGGCATGATGCGCGAGGTGATGCAGCGGCGCTTTTCCCGGCTCCTGAAGGAAGAAGGCCTGCCGAAACCCGGCGCGGACAGTGGTGATGACGAGCGGTTCCCCGCCTGGCCCGATGTCATCCTCATCGATGGCGGACAAGGGCAGATGAGTGCGGTTCGCGCCATTCTCGACGAGTTGGGCGTCAGTGACGCGGTGACGGCGATTGGCATCGCGAAGGGGCCGGATCGTGATGCGGGCCGCGAGCGCTTCTTCATGGAAGACAAGCCTTCCTTCACGCTGCCCATGCGTGACCCGGTTCTGTATTTCGTGCAGCGCCTGCGCGACGAGGCGCACCGTTTCGCCATTGGTTCTCACCGCGCGCGGCGCAAGAAGGAGATGGTCAAGAACCCGCTTGACGAGATCAGCGGAATTGGTCCCACGCGCAAACGCGCGCTTCTGCACCATTTCGGCACGGCAAAGGCGGTCAGCCGCGCGGGCATGGAAGATCTTATGGCCGTCGAGGGCATATCGGAATCCACCGCACGGATCGTCTATGAACATTTTCACGAAAACGGCTGAGATGGCCCGTATGGTGCCTCGCACGCTTGACCCTCAGCGCTGCACCTGATTTGACGACATAACCTTTCTCAAAGAAGCCAGATCGATGTCCGGACGTGCTTTCAATCTTCCAAATCTGCTGACCTATGCCCGCATCCTTGCGGTGCCGGCAATCGTCTTGTGCTTCTTCCTCGAAGGCCGCCTGCAATCAAGCGACTTTGCCCGCTGGTCAGCCCTGGCCATTTTCATCGGCGCGAGCATCACGGACTATTTCGATGGCTATCTGGCGCGCAGCTGGCAGCAGACCTCGAATATCGGGAAGATGCTCGACCCCATCGCCGACAAGCTTCTGGTCGCATCCTGTCTGCTGCTTCTGGCCGCTGATACCGACCGCACGATTGCAGGCTGGACGTTGTGGGCAGCCATCATCATCCTCTGCCGTGAAATCCTGGTTTCCGGCCTGCGTGAATATCTGGCCGCACTCAAGGTTTCCGTGCCGGTAACGCAGCTTGCCAAGTGGAAGACCACGATCCAGATGGTCGCAATCGGATTCCTGCTGGTTGGTCCCGCCGGCGACAAAGTCGTGCCCTATATCACTCAGGCAGGTATCGTGCTTCTGTGGATCTCCGCGGTGGTCACGCTCTATACGGGTTATGACTATTTCCGCGCGGGCCTGAAACACATCATCGACGAGTAGTTTCCATGAAGCTGGTCTATTTCGCCTGGGTTCGCGAGCGCATCGGGAAGAACGAGGAAGAAATCTCGGTCCCGCACGAAGTGACCGATATAGCCGGGCTTCTGGACTGGCTTGCCGACCGGGGCGACGGATATGCAGCGGCACTTGAACAGCGCCAGGTGATCCGCGTGGCGGTAAACCACAGGCATGTGACACATGACACTCGCCTGCCCGCCGACGGAGAGATTGCGCTTTTCCCGCCAATGACAGGCGGCTGAACCATGTCCGTGACGCCGCTAGTCAAGGTTCAGCGCGAAGATTTCAGCCTTGAGGCGGAAACAGACCGCATGCGCGATGGCCGCAGCGATATCGGCGCGCTCGTCACCTTCACGGGGCTTTGCCGGGACGAAGGCGGAAAGCTGGCGGCACTGGAGCTTGAGCATTACCCCGGAATGGCGGAAGAAGAGCTCGGACAACTTGCCCGCAAAGCCATTGACCGGTGGGATCTGCAGGCACTGACCGTGATCCACCGTTTCGGGAGGATAATGCCTGGCGAGAATATCGTGCTGGTGGCGGCGGCTTCAGCACATCGGCGCGCAGCATTCGAGGCCGCGGATTTTCTGATGGACTATCTGAAATCCAATGCGCCCTTCTGGAAGAAGGAGCATCTCAGGGACGGCCGTACGGGTGAATGGGTGGAAGCCAAGGCGCAGGACGAACAGGCGCTCAGCCGCTGGAAGGTCTGAACATGAAAAAGCCGGAGGCAGCGCCCCCGGCTTTTTCATGTTCAGTCGGTCAAACCGATCAGCCGACGATCTCGGTTTCGGCGAACCAGTAGCGGATTTCCTCGGCAGCGGTTTCCGGAGCATCGGAGCCGTGAACCGAGTTCTCACCGATGGACTCTGCAAAAAGCTTGCGGATCGTGCCTTCTGCAGCATCAGCAGGATTGGTGGCACCCATGATCTCGCGGTTCTTGGCGATTGCATTCTCACCTTCGAGAACCTGAACAACCGTCGGGCCGGAGCACATGAAGTCGACCAGCTCACCGAAGAACGGACGGTCTTTGTGAACGGCGTAGAAGCCTTCTGCCTGACGGCGGCTCATCCAGACGCGCTTGGAGGCGACGACGCGCAGGCCGTTGTCCTCGAACATCTTGACGATGGCGCCGGTCAGATTGCGCTTGGTTGCGTCCGGCTTGATCATGGAGAAGGTGCGTTCGATCGCCATTGCTTTTCCTTTTTTGGAATGGGGGAAAGAGAGATGGCGGCTCTATAGCGGGGAGTGCGGCCTCTGTGAAGGGCGATCAGGCGGCAGCGGCAATCGATCTTGCCAATCCCCCATACAGATCAAGGCAACGTTCAAACCACCCCGCCACGGGATCATCCGTCTCCAGAAGCTGGAATGAGGATGAGACACGCGCCCACTGAAACCCGCCAGCGATGATGTAATCGGCAAAGCAGGGTTCTTCCCCTGCGATAAATGCCTGGCGTTCCACCATGCTGCGCAGCGGATCCAGAGAAGCGCGGAAAGCGGGCAGACGTTCCTCGCGACCTACCGGCACATCTTCAAGCTTCTGTCCGAAACGCGCTTCACGTGTCTTGCGGAAATACTCCCGGTCACCTTCATCCAATATGGCGAAGAGATCCCCAAGGATCATCCGCGCGATTTGGGCATAGACGGTCTGGTGTGCCCAGCGCTCGATGAAGCGGGTGAGTGGCACTGTTCCCTCGCCTTTGAACAGCGGTGGCAGGTCGGGATAGGCCTCATCGAGATAAAGCGCGATGCGGAAGGATTCCGATATCACCTGCTCGCCATCCCGGATGAGAGGTACAGTTCTGGAAGCGCCGTCTTCCAGGGACTGGATGTCGCGGAAGCGTGCCGGAACAGATTCGAACTCCAGCCCCTTATGGGCGAGCGCGAAGGCAACTTTCCAGCAATGGGGACTGAAGGGACGCTTCTCGTCATGTCCGACAAGGTCATAAAGTTTGATGCTCATTGCTTCCCCCACTTCCCTGCAAATCAACATTGCGCCGGCTCCACCTGCCAATGGATGAATTCCTTAGACAGGCCGCATCAGCATATTTCAATCACCTTGGTGACCGGCACCCGCTATGATTGAGCCACGCAAGCCTGAAAGGATGCACGGGATGAAACGCCATTTCGAGATGCTGGCCCATTATAATCGCTGGGCCAACACGGTGCTTTACAATGCGGTTGAAACACTTGACCAGGATGAATTCAGCCGGAATGTGGGCGCTTTCTTCAAATCCATGTGCGGCACCCTCAATCACATACTCATCGCCGACAGGGTTTGGCTGGTTCGATTTACCGGTGCGCAGGAGACCTCCGGTCCCCTGAATGCGATCCCCTACCCCGCTTTTGCCGATCTTCACGAGGCTCGCGAGAGAGAAGATGCGCGGATCATCCGATACGTGCAAGGGCTCGAGGATGCGCAACTTGGACAAGCCATCACCTATCGCACCATTTCCAGCCCGACCCAGATCACCCAGCCGCTTGCACCCGCACTCACGCATTTCTTCAACCACCAGACCCACCACCGCGGCCAGGCGCACATGATCCTGTCAGTTCTTGGCAAGGAGCCGCCCCCAATGGACCTCATCTTCTATCTGCGGACGCAGGAGGGCATGGGGAAACAATAGGTTACAGACTTCTTCATATTCCGTTCAAACTGCAATTTTCCCCGAAATTTTCTCTAAACCATAACCGCAACCCTTGCTGGGCGGACCGCAAGTGAACGCTACCGTTAATGTGCAGCGAAGTTCGAACAGCAAGGGAGAACTGAAATGTCCATCATTCGCAACGCGCTACTTTCCACAACAGCAGCAGGCTTGATTGCAGCCGGGCTGGCAATGCCAGCACAGGCACTTGATGTGAAAGTCGGGAACACCAGCGTTGGTGTCAGCCTCGGCAAGTCAAGCAGCGGCGGCTTGAACGCCGATGTCGGCGCTTCGGTTGGCGGAAGCAAAGGCGTCAATGCCGATGTCGGTGCATCCGTCGGTGGAGGCGGTGGTATCACCGCAGATGCCGACGCATCCGTTGGTGGCAGCCGCGGCATAACGGCCGATGCGGATGCCTCAGTTGGCGGCGGCAGCGGCATCGACGCGGACGTGAATGCAAATGTCGGCGGCAGCCGCGGTATCGACACCGGTGTCACGGCTTCAGTCGGTGGAAGTAGCGGCATCGGTGCTGGCGCCGCACTGTCGATCGGAGGCAGCGGTGGTGGCTCCGGCGGCGGCGGCGGTGGCGGCACTGGCGGCGGCGGCACCGGAGGTGGCGGCACTGGCGGCACTGGCGGTGGCGGCACTGGCGGCGGCGGCGGCCATGCGGGCGGCGGCGGCGGGACTGGCGGTGCCGGCGGCGGCAATGGAGGCGGCGGTTTCCTTGGCGGTCTGTTTGGCGGGAACAAGAACCCTGACAACTCCAACAATCAGATCATCCAGCGCATGAGCCGGGCAGAAATCATGCAGAATAAGAAGCGCTGCCAGTCCGTGCTGATCGATCCGAATGCCTATGACTGGAACCTCGTTCAGCTTTGCAAGGCGCTGCAGTAGTTCCGCAGCATTTGTCCACGAAGGCCGGCAGGACAACCTGCCGGCCTTTTTTTGTGCTCATGCGTGAAACTGGCTTCTTGCAAGTCGGGCGCGGCTCAGCCACAACCGCGCAATCATGCTTTCAATCAATGACCTTTCACTGCGCGTGGCTGGCCGGCTGCTCATCGAAAACGCCACGGTCCAACTCGCCTCCGGCGCAAAAGCCGGCATTGTCGGCCGCAACGGCACCGGCAAGACCACTCTGTTTCGTGCCATTACCGGCGATCTCTCGCCGGAAAGCGGTTCCATCAGCCTGTCGCGCGGAACGCGTATCGGCCAGGTTGCACAGGAAGCGCCGGGCACCGAAGAAGCGCTGATCGAGATTGTCCTGAAGGCGGATGTCGAGCGTGCGCGCCTGCTTGCGGAAGCAGAGAGTGCAACGGACCCGCACCGCATCGCCGAGATCCAGACGCGCCTTGCCGATATCGGTGCGCATTCGGCGGAAGCGCGTGCTGCCGAAATTCTGGCCGGTCTTGGCTTTGATGCCGAAGCACAAAAACGTCCGGCCTCGTCCTTTTCCGGTGGTTGGCGCATGCGCGTGGCACTCGCCTCGGTGTTGTTTGCCGAGCCTGACCTTCTGCTTCTCGACGAGCCCACAAACTATCTCGATCTTGAAGGCACGCTGTGGCTTGAATCCTACCTGTCGCGCTATCCGCACACGGTTCTTCTCATCAGCCACGACCGCGATCTTTTGAACCGGGCGGTGAACTCCATCATCCATCTTGAGAACCGGAAGCTGACGCTTTGGGCTGGCGGATATGACCAGTTCGCGCGCCAATATGCCGAGAAGGCAGAGCTTCAGGAAAAGATGCGGGTGAAGCAGGATGCCAAGCGCAAGCACATGCAGTCCTTTGTCGACCGCTTCCGCGCCAAGGCATCGAAGGCGAGACAGGCGCAATCGCGACTGAAGGCACTGGAGAAGATGCAGGTCATCTCGGCCAATGTGCTGACGCAGGTCGCGCCGTTCAATTTTCCAAGCCCGGAGAAGGTTGTCGCCTCACCTATCATCGCGGTTGAAAGCGGTGCGGTGGGTTATGCCGATGACAAGCCGGTGCTCAAGCAGCTCAATCTGCGTATCGACCATGATGATCGCATTGCCCTTCTTGGCGCGAATGGCAACGGCAAATCCACTTTCGCGAAGCTTCTGGCCGGGCGCCTTGGCCTGCAGGCCGGCAAGCTGACGCTGGCACCGGGTCTGAAGGTCTCGATTTTCGCGCAGCACCAGATGGACGACCTGCGGCCTGCCGAAAGCGCATATCAACATCTGCGACGCCAGATGCCGGAAGCGCCGGAGGCGAAGGTACGCGCTCGTGTTGCCCAGTTTGGTCTTGCCACGGAAAAGATGGACACGCCCGCGCGTGACCTTTCCGGTGGCGAAAAGGCGCGGCTTCTGATGGGGCTGTCTTCCCTGGACGCCCCTCACCTCTTCATCCTCGACGAGCCGACCAACCATCTGGACATCGACAGCCGGCAGGCATTGGCAGAAGCGCTCAACGACTTCGACGGTGCCGTCATCCTGATCAGCCATGACCGCCATCTGATCGAAGCCTGCGCCGACCGGTTGTGGCTCGTCGACAAGGGCACGGTGAAACCATTCGAAGGCGACATGGACGACTACCGCGCTTTGATGACGGGCGGCGCGTCACAGCGCAAGGAGAAGCGCGAGGCTGACAAGGCGTCCAAGGCCGACAAGCGGCGTGAAGCTGCGCGAAAGCGCGCGGAACTCGAGCCCCTCGCCAAGAAGATCAAGATGGCTGAAGGTCTGATGGAGCGTCTTCGCAAGCGCATCGACGCAATCGAGGCGGAGATGGCCGATCCCTCACTTTACGAGCGGGATCCGGCGAAGGTCTCGACATTGGCCAAGGAACGCTCGGATCTCAGTGCAAAGCTGGAAACGCAGGAAGAGCTGTGGCTTCAGCTTTCCGGCGATTATGAAGAGGCGATGGCGGGATAGGTTACGCCTTCTTTTGCCAGCGCCCTTCCGGGGACTGTTGCCAGTAGGTGACGGCATGACCGGCAGACTTCATGGTCTTCCAGTGTCGGCGCGCGGCCTCAAGCTGCATCGAGTCGTGACCGTCGAACAGGAAACAGGCGCGTTCATAGCCCTCCAGTTCCCCCGGCTCCGCGCTGTCGACGAGGAAGCGGATGGAGGCGCCATTGATATTGGCGCTCTCCACGGTGAGGAGAACCGGCTGCCTTTCTGCTTCCGGCTCCCTGTCGGTGCCATGCGGCAGAAAGCTCTCTTCCCGATAGGTCCAAAGATGTGCGTCGAGCGCATCACGGCGCTCTTCGCTGCCTGTCTGGATGACCACCTGCCAGCCCCGCTCGAGGCTCTTTTCCACGAGCGGGGGCAACGCGTCTTCCAGCGTCGATTCGGTCAGGTGGTAGAAGAGAACGTCCAAACGCTTCAGCTCTCGTAGTGATCGGCAACCAGGCGGTCGAGCAGGCGCACGCCGAAGCCCGAAGCCCAGGATTCGTTGATTTCCGACTTGGGCGATCCCATTGCGGTGCCTGCAACATCGAGATGCGCCCATGGCGTATCCTTGACGAAACGCTGAAGGAACTGGGCCGCGGTGATGGAACCGGCAGCGCGGCCACCGGTGTTCTTCATGTCGGCATTCTTGGTGTCGATCAGCTTGTCATATGCCTTGCCGAGCGGCAGACGCCAGACCTTCTCGCCCGTGACGTCGCCTGATGCATGAAGCCTTTCGGCCAATTCGTCATTGTTGGAGAAGAGGCCTGCATGATCATTGCCAAGCGCGATGATAACCGCTCCGGTCAGGGTCGCCAGGTTGATCATGAACTTCGGCTCGAAACGGTCGTTGCAATACCAAAGCAGGTCCGCAAGGACGAGGCGGCCTTCGGCATCTGTGTTGATGACCTCGATGGTCTGGCCCGACATCGAGGTGACGATGTCACCGGGGCGCTGCGCATTGCCGTCCGGCATGTTTTCCACCAGGCCGATTATGCCGATCGCGTTGGTATTCGCCTTGCGGGCGGCCAAAGCGTGCATCACGCCGACAACAGCCGCCGCACCGCCCATGTCGCCCTTCATGTCTTCCATGCCGCCGGCCGGCTTGATGGAAATGCCGCCGGTATCGAAGACGACGCCCTTGCCGACAAAGGCAACCGGCTTTTCCTTCTTCTTCCCGCCATTCCACTTCATGATAGCGATGCGCGGCGGACGGACCGACCCCTGAGCCACGCCGAGCAGCGCGCCCATGCCGAGCTTCTTCATCTCCTTCTCGGTGAGGATTTCCACATCGACGCCAAGCTTCTCCAGCTCTTCTGCCTTCTGCGCGAACTCCACCGGCCCCAGCACATTGGCAGGTTCGTTGACGAGGTTGCGCGCGAGGATCACGCCATCGGCAATGCCTTCGGCGCGCTTGAACGCCTTGGCTGCCGCATCCGCATCTTCGCTCAGGATCGTGAATGCGGTCTTGCGGGCGTCGGACTTGCCGTTGTCCTCGTCCTTCTTCGTCTTGTACTTGTCGAAGACATAGGAGCGCAGGATGATGCCCATGCCGACGGCTGCAAGCTCATCGGCACCTGCGTCGACATCTTCGATATCGGCAATGACGGAAATGTTCTTCGCGCTCTTTGCGTTGGCCGCGATATGGCCACCGATCTTGAGCCATGCTTCCTCGTTGCGGTCATCGCTTGTGCCGACACCGATGACGAGAATCCGGTCGAGTTCGGAGCCTTCCGGGGCCAGAATCTCGCAAACCGAACAGAACTTGCCCTTGAAGTCAGCGGCTGCGAAAGCGCGCTTGAGAGCGCCGGCAGGATCACAGGCTTTCTGAGCCTTGCTCAGCGCGCCACCTTCGGGAACCAGCAAGACGGCGCTGCCCTTTTTGGGCGCGGCAATTTTCTCGAATGAGACGGAAGCTCTATCGGTCATGAAATGTCCTGTCGTAAATTATGGGGTTGCCTGATCTTGGGGTTTTTGCCCAAGTTGACAAGGGGTGGGCGTCAGGAAAGCTCTGGACCAGCCGCGTCAATTGTTCTCTGGCGGTCTGACAAGAATCTGTTAACCGCGTTCCTTGTCGCTTCGTTAGCCTAACCACGCGATGCTGTCGCCGGGACTAGGGCTGGCGAAATCTTGAATTCGGGGACAGAAATTGGCCACAAGGGCGGTTTCTCCTTTCGCCATTGCACAGATGCCGGGGATATGACGCACTAAATGAATGTGATCGAAGCCTATATACTGCGCCGGACGGTTGCGATTTTTGCGGCTTCGCTTGCATGGGTTCTGCTCATCGTGTGGACCACGCAGGTGCTGAACCGGCTCGATCTGGTGACGAGCAGCGGACAGACGGCGGCGACCTTCTTCTTCGTCGCCCTCCTCGCGCTGCCGCCGGTCATTCCGATCATCATGCCCTTTGCGGTCGGTATCGGTGTGGCACAGACGCTTGCCACGATGAATGCGGATTCGGAACTTGTGGTCATAAGCGCTGCGGGAAGCCCCAAGACCACGGTTATCCGGCCGATCCTCATCGTGGCCGTAGTCGCAAGTCTTCTTGCCTTTTTCATCAACAACATCGTCGAGCCCTATTCCCGCCAGACGATGCGCCAGACGATTGCGGACTCCAACGCCAATCTCATCACCACCGTGCTTCAGGAAGGTGCATTCCAAAAGGTCGGTGACGGGCTTTTTGTCCAGGTTTCCGAGCGCCTTCCAGGTGGCCAGCTTGGCGGCATCTTCGTAGCGGATTCACGCGATGACGCGATGCGGCTGCTTTACTATGCGCGCCGAGGTGCAAGCCTGGAACGGGAAGGTGGCAGCATTCTTGTCATGCGGGACGGCCAGGTGCACAGGCAGGCGGCCAATGGCGACGTGTCGGTCATCCGGTTCGAATCCTATGCGATAGATCTGTCCGAGTTCACCTCAGGCGGCGGGGAGCCGACACTTTACCCGAAAGATCGTGGCTTCTTCTACCTTGTGAACCCGGATCCCGACGACCCGTTCTACAAATCCAATCCGCAGGCATTCCGCTCCGAATTGCATCAGCGCATGACGGAATGGCTCTACCCCATAGTCTTCGCGCTGATCGGCATCGCGGTTGCAGGTGACGCGCGCTCCTTCCGCGAGGCACGGCTCCACCCGATGGTTACGACGATCGCGATTGGCCTGCTGGTACGCTGGGCTGGCTTCATAGCCGCAAATGAGGCGGAGAAGATGCCTGCCTTCTCAGCGCTGCTCTATGTGGTACCGATCGGCATGATGCTGATCTCGGCCTGGTTCATCGCTACCAGCCGCGTGATGGAGCTGCCGACAAGCTGGACCGAAAAGCTGCTGGCGCGCATTCGGCGCAACAACGAGATTCTGCGTGGTTTCTGGCAGCGCCTCGTCGGCCGCGTCAGACCCGATGGAGGCCGCGCATGATCGGCTGGACCCTTGGCGGCTATTTCTTCCGGCGGTTCGCAGTCATCACCGGCTGGAACTTCGCGGGAATAGCAGCCCTCGTCTTCATCGTGACCTTCACCGAAAATTCTGCGCGCTTCAGCGAGCTTGAAGGATTTTCCCCGCAATGGGCGCTCGGTCTGGCGCTGCTCCAGCTACCCATCATCATGATGCAGGCGGTCCCCTTTGTCGGGCTGATCTCCGCCATGGCAGCGCTTGTGAGCCTTAACCGCAAATATGAGCTGGTCGTCACACGCGCTGCGGGAATTTCGGCGTGGCAGTTCCTGACGCCGATCGCGCTGGGCGCTTTTGCCTTTGGACTTGCTGCAGTCCTGATCCTCAATCCGATTGCCGCTGCCGGTTTCTCGAAGGCTCAGGAGCTTGAGGCACAGGTTCGCGGGGCAAACACGCGCGCCACTGCCGAGAACGAGCGTTGGCTCAAGCAGCGCACGGGTGAAACCGAGACGATCATCGGCGCCGATGCAGCGCTCAGCCAGGGCCGCACCCTGGTACGTCCGGTTTTCATCCGCATTGATGAGGACGGCGACATCGTGGAGCGGATCGATGCCGAGCGAGCCTTCCTGCGCGAAGGTTTCTGGGAGGTGAAGAGCGCGACGAGGCGTGCAGGCACGGCTGCACCCGAAGCTGTCGAAACGCTCTCGATCAAGACGAACCTGCAGCCGGAATATGTGGGCGAGCGGCTCACACTTCCCGAATCACTTTCGATCTTCGAACTGCCGGGGAAGATCGAGGTCGCGCGAACGCTGGGGCTGCGTGCGAACGCTTTTGCCATGCATTTTCATTCACTTGTGACATTGCCGCCACTCCTCGTTGCGATGGCGCTGATTGCGGCAACGGTTTCAATGCGTTTTGCCCGAATGGGACAGTCCGCGACGGTTATTCTGGGTGGCGTCTTTGCCGGGTTTCTGCTTTATGTCACCTCGGTTCTGGTGAAGGCGTTTGGTAGCGCCGGATTCGTGCCACCTTTCATTGCTGCCTGGACGCCTGTGCTGGTTGCGATGTTCTTCGGAGTGACATTCCTATTGTACAGGGAGGACGGATAGTGGGGGCAGCGGTAAATGGGGGCCGCAGAACCACCGGTTCAGTGCGTAGACGCCGAGCGATAGCCGGCGTTGCGTTGATTGCGCTTGTCAGTGCAAGCCAATCGCTCTGGGCGCAATCCGATCTCGTCGACGCCAGCGATCTGCCGCAGGATGCGCAGATGCTGCTGATGGCCGACACGCTTGTCTATGACAATGACCGCAACACGATCAGCGCAGTGGGTGGCGTGCAGATCGAATATGCCGGCAATCGACTTGTTGCCCAGCGCGTCACCTATGACCGCGCCACCTCGCGCGTGATCGCCAGCGGCAATGTCGAGATCATCGAAAAGAGCGGCAACCGCATCACCTCGCAGCAGATCGACGTCACCGACGATTTCTCCGAAGGTTTCGTCCAGGCGCTGCGCGTGGAAACGCCGGACAAAACCTATTTCGCGGCAGAAAGCGCCCAGCGCAGCGAAGGACGCCTGACCACCTTCAACAAGGCGGTCTACACGGCCTGTGAGCCTTGCGAGGAAAAGCCGGACAGAGCTCCGCTCTGGCAGATCAAGGCGCAGAAGATCGTCTGGAACGGCGAAGCCAAGACGGTGCGCTTTGAGCGCGCGCGCTTCGAGTTCTTCGGCATGCCGATTGCTTTCCTGCCGGCCTTCGAGATTGCCGACCCGACGGTGAAGCGCAAATCCGGCTTCCTGATCCCCAGCATCAAGGGCGGCAGCGAGCTAGGTTACGGCCTGAAGGTGCCCTACTATTTCGCGCTTTCGCCGACCTATGATCTGACCGTCTCGGTTACCGGCTACACGAAGCAGGGTTTTCTCGGCGAAGCCGAATGGCGTCAGCGCTTCAACAATGGCGAATACAGCCTGAAGATCGCGGGCATCAGCCAGAACGGCCCGGAAGAATGGGGCGCGAACGAAGTGGACGCCAATGTCGTGGAACGCGGCATGATCGGCTCCAAAGGCTCCTTCAGCATCAATCCCCGCTGGAGCTTCGGCTGGGACGTGATGGCCCAGAGCGACCGGAATTTTTCGAAGACCTACGGGATCGAAGGTTTCTCCTCCTCAACCGAGGTGTCCGAAGTCTATCTGACGGGGCTGGACGACCGGAACTATTTTGATCTGCGGGCCTTCCGCTTTCACAAGCAGGTGGACAGCGAAAGCAGCAAGCTTCAGGACCAGCAGCCTTGGGTTCTGCCAAGCCTCGACTATACGCGCACGCTCGATCGGTCCGTTGCAGGCGGACAGCTTCGTTTCGACGTGAACGGCCAAGGCATCTATCGCGAAGAGGAAATGGCCGTCGACAAGCTGCAGGGCCTTGCGGGCAAATCGGGTCGCTTGACGGCGGAAGCTGAGTGGAAGCGCAGCTTCACGACCAAGCAGGGGCTTGTGCTCACACCAATCCTTCATGCGCGTGGTGATGGCATTTTTGCTGACTACGAAGATCAGTCCCTCGCCTCGATCAACAGCTTTGCCGCTGCAAATGGCTACGGCACCGATGTGCAATCCTCCTATTTCCGCGGCATTGCGACTGCCGGCCTGGAAGCACGCTGGCCGATCCTTTTTGCCGGTGCCGGCGGCAGCCATGTGTTTGAGCCGATGGCGCAGATCTTTGCTCGGCCCGACGAGCCTTACGGCGATACGATCGGCATCCCGAACGAAGACGCGCAGAGCTTGGTCTTTGACGCCACAACACTTTTCGAGCGCGACAAGTTCTCCGGCTATGATCGGATCGAGGGCGGCACGCGTGCCAATGTCGGCATTCGATACTCCGGCGACTTCGGCAATGGCTGGACCGCTCACGGGGTATTCGGGCAGTCCTACCATCTGGGTGGCGTAAACTCCTTTGCCAGCCCCGACATGGTCTATGCAGGCGCCAATTCCGGGCTGGAGACGGATCGATCGGACTATGTGGCAATGGTCGGCCTTGGAGGCCCGAGCGGCTTTGCAGCCTCGCTTGGCGCACGCTTCGACGAGGAAACTTTCGAGGTCCGCCGCACGGATGTTCGTGCGGGTGCCACGGTTGGCCCGGTTACGGCTTCGGCAAACTATACCTTCATCCAGGCTCAGCAAGACTACGGTTTCGATGAGGACCGCCGCGAGGTCGGCGGCAGCGCATCGCTGCGCTTCCATGAGAACTGGCGGGCTTTCGCTTCAGGCACCTACGATCTTGAAGAGAATTTCCTGGCGAAGAACTCGATCGGCTTTGCTTATGATGACGAGTGCTTTATCTATACGATGACTTTTTCGCAGTCGCGCTCGTCGGCTGATGACGAGGCCGACAACACCTTCGGTGTCAGTCTTTCGCTGCGCACGATCGGCGATTTCGGCACGACTTCGAGCGATGTAACGGGGTTCAGCAATTAAGCGGACGATCGTCACGCTTTCGCCGCACCCGGGGGGCAAACAGGACCATGAATGTTATGGTCCCATAAATCGGTGGCAGTGAAATGAGCAAGTTTTCCAGCACGACGGCGCAGCGGGCGATGCGCGCAATGGCCGCCGCGCTTGTGCTTTCGGCAGGCGCGGCAACAATGACGGTTCTGCCAGCCTCCCCCGCCTATGCCGCCCAGATCCGCTACGTGGTGAACGACACGCCGATCACCAGCTACGAAATCCAGCGGCGCGCCGCACTTTTGAAGCTGATGCGCCGTTCGGGGAATCTGCAGCAGCTGGCGGCGGACGAGATGATCGACCAGACGCTGCGCCGCCAGGCGATGGCGCAGAACCGGATCAACATCACCGACGCGATGGTCAACGAGTCCTACGCAAATTTCGCCAAGGGCAACAAGCTTTCGCTCAAGCAGCTTGACCAGATCCTTGCGCAGTCCGGCGTGACGAAGGAACACTTCAAGGAATTCATCCGTACCCAGATGGGCTGGGGACGCGTATTGCAGACCAAGGCACGTTCTTCCCTGCAGCTCTCTCAGGAAGATGTGGTGCGCAAGATGCTGGAGGAAGGCCGCCAGCCTTCCACGACCGAATATCTGCTGCAGCAGGTGATCTTCGTCGTACCTTCGGCTGAACGTGGCAAGATATTGGGCAAGCGCAAGCGCGAGGCGGAAGCCATGCGCGGGCGCGTGCAGGGCTGCTCGAACCTGATCGACCTGGCGAAGACACAACTCGATGTCACCGTGCGTGACCTCGGCCGCGTCCTGCAGCCTGAGCTGCCGGCGGACTGGAAGGACCACATCGTCAAGACATCCCCGGGCAACGCCACGCCGGTGCGCGAGACCGAGCGCGGAGTCGAGTTCATCACGGTCTGCAATGCACGTGAGGTTTCCGACGATCACGTTGCCAAGCTGGTTTTCCAGAGCGAACTGACCGAAGACAAGAGCGCCGCGGACATTTCCGATCAGACACTCGAAGAGCTTCGCAAGGAAGCCAAGATCGTCAAGCGCTGAGGCCGGTAAAGCGTGTCAGGTGAACTGAACCGGCCGCTTGCGGTCAGCATCGGCGAGCCTGCGGGCATTGGACCAGAGCTCCTGTTGAAAGCCTGGACGATGCGCGAGGAATGCGCACTTCCACCCTTCTACGTGCTGGGCGACAAGAGCCTTCTTGAAGCGCGCGCGAAGCGCCTGGGACTGGATGTTCCGGTGGTCGCTTCCGGACCGCTTGAGGCGATACGGGATTTCTCCAACGCGTTGCCTGCCGTTTCGCTTGAGAATGTCATGAGCGATGCACCAGGCCAACCTTCGGCGGACAATGCAGCCGCTGTCATTGAGGCGATCACGCGCGGCGTGGAGGATGTGGTTGCGGGTCGAGCGAGCGCACTTGTCACATGCCCAATCGCCAAGAAGCCGCTTTACGAGGCCGGTTTCGAGTTTCCCGGTCATACCGAATATCTTGGACATCTGGCAGAACAGCATGGCGCATCAGCGCCACGAGCGGTGATGATGCTGGCAGGTCCGCAGCTGAAGTCCGTGCCAATCACAGTTCATCAGTCGCTGCGCGATGCCATTGCCGCCCTGACGCAGAAAGAGATCGTGGAGGTCTCCCGGATCGTGCATCGGGAGATGCGGGAGCGCTTTGGTGTTGCCCAGCCACGCCTGGCCATCGCGGGACTGAACCCGCATGCGGGCGAAGGCGGCACCATGGGGCTTGAGGACGAAGAGATAGTGCGACCCGCCGTGGAAGCGCTGCGCGCCGAAGGGATCGACGCCATCGGCCCCCTGCCCTCCGACACCATGTTTCATGCGCGCGCCCGCGAAAATTATGATGTCGCGCTTTGCATGTATCACGATCAGGCGCTCATCCCGGTCAAGACGCTCGCCTTCGATGAAACAGTGAACGTGACGCTTGGTCTGCCATTCATCCGCACCTCTCCCGATCATGGTACGGCCTTCGACATTGCAGCCAAGGGGATAGCGCTGCCGGACAGCCTGATCGCGGCGATGAAGCTGGCGCATCAGCTCGCGCGCAACACTTCCACACGCATGAGTGTTTGAGAATGGACGGCCTGCCTCCCCTGCGCGACGTGATCGAACGTCATGGACTTGCCGCCAAGAAGTCGCTCGGACAGAACTTCCTGCTCGACCTCAATCTCACGCGGCGCATTGCGCGCACCGCCGGCAAGCTCGAAGGCTGCACCGTGATCGAAGTCGGGCCAGGTCCCGGCGGCCTTACACGTTCACTTCTCATGGAGGGCGCGGACAAGGTCATCGCCATCGAGCGGGACGAGCGCTGCCTTCCAGCTCTTGAAGAGATTTCAACCGCCAATAAAGAGCGTCTGGACGTTATCGCTGGCGATGCACTCAGCACTGATTTCGCAGCCATTGCGGCAGGGCATGATCGCGTGAAGATCGTGGCAAACCTGCCTTACAATATCGGCACAGAGTTGCTGGTGCGCTGGTTGACACCGGATAACTGGCCACCATTCTACGAGTCCATGACGCTGATGTTCCAGCGGGAGGTGGCCGAACGTGTCACAGCCGCACCCGGCTCGAACCATTATGGCAGACTGGGCGTTCTGGCCGGATGGCGCACCCGCGCGAAGATCGCGTTCGACGTGCCCCCGCAGGCCTTCTGGCCCCCGCCGAAAGTAACGTCCTCCGTCATTCAGGTCGAGCCGAACCGCGAGCCGCTGGAGGTTGATCCGGCGCGCCTGCAAAAGATCAGCGAGGCCGCCTTCGGGCAGCGCCGCAAGATGCTGAGGCAGAGCCTCAAGGCCTTTGGCGGCGCGAATTATCTGGAGCGCGCGGGCATCGAGCCAACACGCCGCGCGGAGACATTGTCCGTCGAAGAATTCGTGAAGCTGGCGAATACGCCGGCTGGCTGAGAGGTCAGACCGGCTTCTCGTTCAGAAGATCCGACACGAAATCGAACAGACCGGGGCGGCGATCACGGCGCAGCCGCTCGGCTTGCACGATCGACTTCACCGACTCGAAAGCACGCGACAGGTCGTCATTGACGACGACATAGTCATATTCACGCCACTGCTCGATCTCGAAATGCGCGTTCTTGAGCCGCTTCTCTATGGTCTCAGGCGTATCCTCTGCACGGCGGTGCAGGCGGGCCAGAAGTTCGCCCATCGTGGGCGGGAGAATGAATATGGAGACGATGTCTCCTCGCATCTTGTCGCGAAGCTGCTCGGCACCCTGCCAGTCGATGTCGAAGAGCATGTCGCGCCCGGCGGCGATGGCTTCCTCCACCGGACGACGCGGCGTTCCGTAAAAATTGCCGTGAACTTCCGCCCATTCGAGAAGCTCGTCATTGTCGCGCATGATCTCGAATTCGCGTTGCGTCTTGAAATGGTAGTGAACACCCTCGATCTCGCTGCCGCGGCGTGGGCGTGTCGTCACGCTGACGGAAATCTGGAATCCACTGACATGCTCCAGAAGATTGCGGGCGATGGTCGACTTGCCTGCGCCTGAGGGCGAGGAGAGTACCAGCATCAGGCCGCGACGGCGGACCTCTACGAAATTGTTGCCGTCCATGGAACCTACTCCAGATTCTGTACCTGCTCGCGCAGCTGATCGACCACCACCTTTAGCTCGAGCCCAATCGCCGTGATGGTCGCGGCATTCGATTTCGAGCAAAGCGTGTTGGCTTCGCGATTGAATTCCTGCGCAAGAAAATCCAGCTTGCGCCCAACCGGGCCGCCAGCCTCGATCAAGGCGCGCGCGGCCTCTACGTGGGTTTTCAGTCGATCGAGTTCCTCGCGGATATCGGCCTTGGCTGCAAGTATGGCGGCTTCCTGATGAAGGCGTGCTTCGTCGAAGCCGTTCGCGGATTGGGACAGGAGCCGGACCTGCTCTGCAAGTCGCTCCCTGATACGCTCGGGCTGGCGGGAGGGATCAGCCTCGGCACGCGCCACCAATGCCTCTATCCGGTCGATCTGGCCAAGCAGAACAGGCTTGAGGGCGGCACCTTCCTGATTGCGGGCGTCGACCAGTGCATCGAGCGCCTTGTCGAGTGCTGCCAGTGCCAACTCGTCTAGCGCTGCGCGACTTTCCTCATCCGCATTCGCTTCGGGGACTTCCAGAACACCGCGCAGGGCCAGAAGACCGTCGGCACGGGCCGGTGCTGCCCCATGCTGTTCCTCCAGCCGCTTGGCAAGATCAGCAAGCTCGATGAGGAAGGCTTCATCCACCACCGGGCGGCGCAAGGTGTCACCACGCATGACGGAAAGGCTGGCTTGGATGTTGCCACGCGCGAAGCGCTGCTGGATGCGCAACTTGGCCGACTGCTCCAGGCGCTCGAAACCCTGAGGCAGGCGCAGCCGCGCCTCCAGCCCCCGGCCATTGACCGATCTCAGTTCCCAGGCGATAGCCGCCAGATCGTTTTCACGGGCCTCGCGGGCGAAACCCGTCATGCTTTGTAGCGCCATCATTCCCCCATAGCTGGCACTTCAGCCGCCGTCAGCTTCCTTGGCTGCTTCTTCGGCCTGCTGGCGCTGTTCGCGCTCTATGCGGCGCCAGCGCGCAACGTTTTCGTTATGCTCCTTGAGCGTCTTGGCAAAGACGTGACCGCCGGTGCCGTCGGCGACGAAATAGAGGTCGTCGGTACGGGATGGATTTGCAACGGCTTCAAGCGCGGCGCGACCCGGATTGGCAATCGGCGTCGGTGGAAGACCGTCGATCTGATATGTGTTGTAATCCGTCTTCTTCTCGATGTCGGAGCGATAGATCGGACGATCGGATGGCTTACCGTCTCCACCGAAGATGCCGTAGATGATGGTTGGATCGGACTGGAGGCGCATGCCTTGCTTCAGGCGGTTGATGAAGACTGCGGCAACGCGGGAACGCTCATCTGCGCGACCGGTCTCTTTCTCAACAATCGAAGCCAGGGTAACGAATTCCTCTATGGTATCGATCGGCAGGCCTTCCGCGCGACGTTCCCAGATACTCTGAACGAGTTCATCCTGGTCCTGTTTCAGCTTCTCCACGAGTTCGGTACGGTCCAGTCCACGGGTGAAGCGGATCGTGTCAGCTGCAAGACTGCCCTCCGGCGGAAGTTCTTCAGGCAGATCGCCGGAGAGTTCATCGGTCTGGGCGATACGCTCGAAGACCTGTTTGACTGTCAGACCTTCAGGAATGGTCAGCGAATAGAGAACAGACTTGCCGCTTTCCAGCAACTCCATGATCTCGTGCATGGACGCACCGGCCTTGATCTCATATTCGCCGGCCTTGATGCGGCTGTCGGCGCCATAGGCACGCAAGCCCATGAGGAATATGCGCGTGTCGCTGATGAGGCTTTCGCGCTCGAGCTGCGTCGCAATCTCACGCACGCTCATATTCGGGCGCACCATGATGGTCTCCGCGCTTGTTGCCGGACCAGGCGCCTCGAATTCGCGCTTGCCAAAATAGAAGGCAATGCCAGCGGCGATCACCAGGAAGATGACCGAGGACATCAGAAAATTCAGGAATACGACGAACTGGTTGCGCGATTGGCGCGAGCGGCGCGGCGGCGGTGTGCCTTCCCTGGGGCGCAGTGCCTCGCGCGCGGATTTGGCGACCACCGGACGACCCTTGCCCTTTTGAGGGCGACCGCCATTCTGCTCAGTTTCACCAGCCATGGTGCCTACGAATCTCCTGAATGCGTGGATGCAGAATCAACGGCTGCAAACTGACGGCACAATAACGGCAACAAGATGCATCAAGGAAGGCCAGAGCCTTCCCTGATCAAGCCTCATAACGCTGGAAGACCAGCGAAGCATTGGTTCCGCCAAAGCCGAACGAGTTCGAGAGGGCCACGTCGATCTGGCGCTCGCGCGCCTTGTTAGGAACGAGATCCAGCTTTGTCTCGACCTGCGGATTGTCCAGATTGATCGTGGGCGGCGCGATATTGTCGCGGATGGCCAGCACCGAGAAAATTGCTTCTGCCGCACCCGCAGCACCAAGCAGGTGACCGATCGAGGACTTGGTCGAGGACATCGAAGCCGTCTCGGCAGCATCACCGAGAAGACGCTCTACCGCACCAAGCTCGATCGTATCAGCCATCGTGGAGGTGCCGTGGGCGTTTATGTAGTCCACATCCTTCGGCTCAAGGCCCGCGCGCTTGAGTGCAGCACTCATGCAACGATATGCGCCATCCCCATCTTCGGCGGGGGCCGTGATGTGGTAGGCGTCGCCCGTCAGACCATAGCCGACAACCTCGGCATAGATCTTCGCACCACGCGCCTTGGCATGCTCAAGCTCTTCGAGCACGACCACACCGGCACCCTCACCCATGACGAAGCCGTCGCGGTCGCGATCATAGGGGCGGGACGCCTTTTCGGGCGTGTCGTTATAGGATGTGGAAAGCGCCTTGCAGGCGGAGAAGCCGGCGATGGAAAGGCGCGTGACCGGCGCTTCCGCACCGCCGGCCAGCATCACGTCCGCATCGCCAAAGGCGATCAGGCGTGCCGCGTCGCCGATGGCATGGGCACCGGTGGAACAGGCCGTCACAACCGCATGGTTCGGACCTTTCAGCCCGTGGCGAATGGAAACCTGGCCGGAAACGAGGTTGATGATGTTTCCGGGGATGAAGAAGGGACTGATACGCCTCGGCCCCTTGTTCTCAAGCACCAGAGCATTTTCGGCGATACCTTCGATACCGCCGATGCCGGAACCGATCATCACGCCGGTGGCGAAACGATCATCCTCGCTCTTCGGCTCCCAGCCAGAATCGGCAAGCGCCTGATCCGCAGCCGCAATGCCATAGGTGATGAAATCACCGATCTTGCGTTGCTCGCGAGGCTCAAGAAACGCATCCGGGTCGAATGCGCCCTCACCCTCACTCGGGATCATGTTGGCAATCTTGCAGGGCAGATCCTCGACCTCGAAACGGTCGATGCGCCTTGCAGCGCTTTTCCCTGAAAGAAGGGCCTTCCAGCTATGCTCGGCGCCCAGGCCGAGCGGTGAAAGAAGACCCAGGCCGGTGACGACAACTCGTCTCATATTCTGGCAGGCTCGCTCTGGCTGACGTTTTCGCGGATGCGAAAACTTAGCTCTTCTTGCTTTCGATGAACTTCACCGCATCGCCGACGGTCTGGATCGTCTCAGCGGCATCGTCCGGGATTTCAACGCCGAACTCTTCCTCGAAGGCCATCACAAGCTCAACCGTATCAAGGCTGTCCGCGCCCAGATCGTCGATGAAGCTTGCACTTTCGGTAACCTTGTCAGCATCAACACCAAGATGCTCGACAACGATTTTCTTAACGCGGTCTGCAGTATCGCTCATGTGAGAACCCTCGACTTCATGAATTTCCGGTCTTCGTTAGCGGCACGATTGCCGCTAATCAAGTTGAAAAGATAACCAATCCGAAAGCTTTAGCCTTCGGGAAGCGGCTTATCCCCCATTTCAATGCGCATCACACTACACCAAACCTTGCGGATTTGAGGGCAGCGATTTCAGCGCCTGCTGATATAGGCATCTTCCAATCATCGGCAGCTCAGATGTGTTCCACCGCCTTGGATTGCAAGACGCGATCAGATCATTGCCATGCCACCATTCACGTGGATGGTTTGGCCCGTCACATAGGCTGCCTCGTTGGAGGCCAGGAAGGCAACGGAAGCTGCGACTTCGTCGCCGGTGCCCATGCGCTTCATCGGAATGGCGCCCATGATGGAATCGCGCTGCTTGTCGTTCAGCTTTTCCGTCATGGCCGATTCGATGAAGCCGGGCGCAACCGCGTTTACGGTGATGTTGCGGGTCGCGATTTCCTGGGCCAGCGATTTGGTGAAGCCGATAAGGCCCGCCTTCGACGCGCAGTAGTTGGCTTGTCCCGGATTGCCAGTCACGCCAACCACGGACGAAATATTGATAATGCGGCCGAAGCGGCGGCGCATCATCGGGTGGGTCAGCTCGCGCGTCAGGCGGAAGACCGCCGTCAGATTGACTTCGAGCACAGCATCCCAGTCGTCGTCGCTCATGCGCACGAACAGGCCGTCACGGGTGATGCCGGCATTGTTGACGAGGATCTCGACACCTTCGAGTTCCGATTCGGCTTTCTCCGCCAGCGCCTTGACATCATTGCGGTCCGACAGGTTGGCCGGGAAGATCTTCACCCGGTCACCGAGATCGGAGGCCAGCGCCTCCAGCTTTTCCACCCGCGTACCATGAAGACCGACAGTTGCGCCCTGTGCATGTAGCATGCGAGCGACGGATTCGCCGATGCCGCCGGATGCGCCGGTAACGAGAGCCTTGCGGCCCGTGAGATCGAACATTCTCAGGTCCCTCTTGAATGCGGCCGAGCCGCTTGAGATTTAGAGCAGTTCCTTCATGACCGCGTCAATGTCGTCCGGCGTGTTGACCGGTACGGCAGCAAGGTCACGATTGATGCGGCGTGCAAGGCCCGAAAGCACCTTTCCGGAACCGATCTCGTAAAGCTTCCCGACGCCATTTTCGCCGAACCAGCCGACGGTCTCGCGCCAGCGCACGCGGCCCGTCACCTGCTCGACCAGACGATCGACGATCTCGGCAGGATCGGTAACCGGAGCGACGGATACATTGGCGATGACAGGGACGTAAGGCGCGGAGACCTTCACTTCGCCCAGCGCTTCGCGCATGGCATCGGCTGCGGGTGCCATCAGCTCAGAATGGAACGGTGCGGAGACGGGGAGCATCAGGGCACGCTTTGCGCCCTTTTCGGTGCAAATGCGGGCTGCTTCCTCGACGGCGGGCTTTGCGCCGGAAATTACCAACTGGCCGCCGCCATTGTCGTTGGCAATCTGGCAAACAGAGCCCCTGCCGGCAGATTTGCAGGCTTCTTCGACATCGTCTGCCTCCAGGCCGATGATGGCAGCCATTGCTCCCTCGCCGACCGGAACGGCTGCCTGCATGGCATTGCCGCGAATTCGCAGGAGACGCGCGGTATCGGCGAGCGTGAAGGTTCCTGCCGCGCACAGAGCAGAATATTCGCCAAGCGAATGACCGGCCACATAGGCGACCTTGTCCTTCAGCTTCAGACCGCCCTTTTCCATGACGCGCATGACGGCCATGGATACCGCCATCAATGCCGGCTGCGCATTGGCCGTCAGCGTCAACTCATCCTCAGGACCGTCCCACATGATGCGGGAAAGTTTCTGGTTCAGCGCGTCGTCGATTTCCTCGAATACCGCGCGGGCTTCAGGAAATGCCTCGGCCAGATCGCGGCCCATGCCGACGGCCTGGCTACCCTGGCCTGGAAAGGTGAAAGCGACGCTCATGACGCATGACTCCCAAAGGTTTGTTTGGCCGGTGGTGGTGGCGCACTCCGGCTGCAACGTCAAGTGTGAGCGTGTTTTTCCCCCGAAACTGCGCGCGAATGCCCCTCGCCTTGCCACCTTGTGTCAGCATTCTTCTGCACCCCACACAGCCTGCTATGGCAGAAATGCGGTGTGCGTCCTATATCTGAGCAGCTTTCACGGCAAACCAGCAATGCTTCCATGGTTTGCGCCTGCATTATCCCAAACCGGTCAGGCGGCTTCATGCACAACGCGATTTCCATAAAGAATCTTTCGAAGGTCTATGAAGGCGGTTTCAAGGCCCTCGATAATGTCGATCTCGAAATCAAGAATGGCGAGATTCTGGCGCTGCTCGGGCCGAATGGCGCAGGCAAGACAACCATGATCTCCATCATCTGCGGGATCGTGAACCCGACCTCTGGCAGCGTCAGCGTACGCGGCCATGACATCATCAGCGACTTCCGCCAGGCGCGCTCGCTGATCGGCCTCGTGCCGCAGGAATTGCATACGGATGCGTTCGAAACAGTCTGGGCCACCGTCAGCTACAGCCGGGGACTGTTTGGCCGGAAGCCGAACCCCGAACTTGTCGAGCAGATCCTGCGCGACCTGACGCTCTGGGACAAGAAGGACACGCCGATCATGGCGCTGTCGGGGGGCATGAAGCGGCGTGTCATGATCGCCAAGGCACTTTCGCACGAGCCTCAGATCCTGTTTCTCGACGAGCCGACGGCCGGTGTGGATGTGGAGCTTCGCAAGGATATGTGGGCACTGGTCAACAGGCTGCGCGAGAGTGGCGTCACTATCATCCTGACAACCCACTATATCGAGGAAGCCGAAGAGATTGCAGACAGGGTTGGCGTCATCAGCAAGGGGCGCCTGCTTCTGGTCGAAGACAAGACGGAACTGATGCGCAAGCTTGGCAAGAAGGAGCTCTCGCTGCAGCTGGCCGAACCGATCGGCGAATTGCCCGGCACACTCAGGCGCGATGATCTGGAACTTGTGAATGGCGGTCAGGAGATCGTCTTCAACTATGACACCCAGGCCGAGCGAACGGGCATTGCCTCGCTTCTCGCCGACCTGAACAAGGAAGGCATCGTGGTCAAGGATCTCGACACGAAGCAGAGTTCGCTGGAAGAGATATTCGTACGCCTGGTGGAGGAAAGCCGATGAACCTGCAGGCCGTCAAATCCATCTATCTGTTCGAAATGGCGCGCATGAAGCGCACGATCCTGCAAAGCGTCGTTTCGCCGGTGCTTTCCACCTCGCTCTATTTCATCGTGTTTGGCGCGGCCATCGGCTCGCGTATCGAAGAGGTGAACGGCGTTCAATACGGCGCATTTATCGTGCCTGGCCTGATGATGCTGACGCTGTTGCAGAATTCAATCTCCAACGCGTCCTTCGGCATCTATTTCCCGAAGTTCACCGGCACGATCTATGAGACGCTGTCGGCGCCCATCTCGTTCTTCGAGATCGTACTGGGTTATGTCGGTGCGGCGGCGACGA